>CALVCO010000013.1 GCA_944326095.1 uncultured Erysipelotrichaceae bacterium
AATGTAAGTGATCAAATAAAAAATATATTAAATAAGATGGTAAAATGCACATTAGTTGATTCAATTGATGAAGAAAAGACTATCCGTCCTATTTATAATGGTTTTATTAGTGTAGCAAGCAATACTTTATGCAATGTAGAGGAAGAATTAGCTAAGTTTAATAAAGAAAAAATTAAACTTGAAGCTGAGATTAAACGTAGTACTAATATGTTATCTAATGAAAAATTCTTAGCAAAAGCACCAGCTGAAAAAGTTGCTGAAGAACAAAGAAAATTAGTTAATTATCAAAACCAATATAATTTGGTATGTAATCGTCTAAAAGAATTAGAAAATAAATAATTAAAAAAGCAAACCATGATGCTAAATAAATTAGTGAATATGGTTTGTTTTTTTTATGTAAATAATAAATTAATTATTTGAAAACGATTACATTTTTAGTTTACCAACGCCAAAGATAATGTTATAATCAAACTAGTGAAATATAGGGAGGAAAATATGAGCAATAAAAAATTTGTTTATAATTTTACTGAAGGAAATGGTAAGATGCGTGAACTTCTTGGAGGTAAAGGCGCAAATCTTGCTGAAATGACATCATTAGGTATGCCTGTTCCTAATGGCTTTACAGTTACTACTGAGGCATGTAACCAATATTACGAAGACAACCAGACTATTAATGATGAAATTAAAAAGGAAATTCTAGAACATGTTGCTTATTTGGAAGAAACAACAGGAAAGAAATTAGGTAGTAAAGAAAATCCTTTATTAGTTTCAGTTAGAAGTGGTGCTCGTGCTAGTATGCCTGGTATGATGGATACTATTTTAAATCTAGGTATTAATGATGATGTAGTAGAAGTTATAGCTTCTAAGACTAATAATCCTCGATTTGCATATGATAGTTATCGTCGTTTTATTCAAATGTTTGCTGATGTAGTAATGGGATTACCAAAAAGCCGTTTTGAAGAAATTATAGATGAGATAAAAGCTAAGAAAAATGTTAAATTAGATACTGAATTAGATGCTGATGATCTTAAAGAAATGGTAGAATTATTTAAAAAATTCTATCGTGAAAATTTAAATGAAGATTTCCCAACTGATCCAATGGTTCAATTAGAAAAAGCTATTGAAGCAGTATTTAGATCTTGGAATAATCCTAGAGCGATTTTCTATCGTAAAATGAATGATATTCCTAGTAGTTGGGGTACAGCAGTTAATGTACAAATGATGGTATTTGGTAACATGGGTGATACTTGTGGTACTGGTGTTGCATTTACTAGAAATCCAGCTACAGGTGAAAAGAAACTATTTGGTGAATTCTTAATGAATGCTCAAGGTGAAGACGTAGTTGCTGGTATTCGTACACCAAGCCCAATAAGTAAATTACAAGAAATTATGCCAAGTGCATATAATCAATTTGTTGATATTTGTGATCGCTTAGAAAAACATTATCGTGATATGCAAGATATGGAATTTACTATTGAAAATGAAAAATTATATATGTTGCAAACACGTAATGGTAAACGTACAGCAGCAGCTGCTTTAAAAATTGCTTGTGATTTAGTTGATGAAGGTTTAATTAATGAAAAAGATGCTTTAATGATGGTTGAACCAAAACAATTAGATTCTTTATTACATCCGCAATTTGATGCTAGTGAACTTGCAAAAGCTAAAGTATTAACTACAGGTTTAGCTGCTAGTCCAGGTGCTGCTTGTGGTCAAATAGTATTTAATGCTGAAGATGCAATTAAAGCAGCTGAAAGTGGACGTAAAGTCGTATTAGTTAGATTAGAAACTTCACCAGAAGATATCGAGGGTATGCATGTATCTCAAGGTATTTTAACTGTAAGAGGTGGTATGACTAGTCATGCTGCAGTAGTTGCTCGTGGTATGGGTACTTGTTGTGTATCAGGATGTGGTGATGTAACTATTGATGAAACTGCAAAGACTTTCAAAGTAGGTAATCAAACATTTAAAGAAGGTGATTATATTTCTTTAGATGGTTCTACTGGTAATGTTTATGGTACAGCTGTTAAGACTGTTCCAGCTAAAATTAGTGGTCATTTTGAAAGATTTATGTCTTGGGCAGATGCAACAAGAAAATTACAAGTTAGAACTAATGCTGATACACCTAAAGATGCAGCTCAAGCTGTTGAATTTGGAGCACAAGGTATTGGTTTAATTAGAACTGAACATATGTTCTTTGAAGCTAATCGTATTAAAGCAGTTAGAGAAATGATTGTTTCTAAGACTACTGAACAAAGAAAGAAAGCTTTAGATAAGATTTTACCTATGCAACAAGGTGATTTTGAAGCTATATATGAGGTTATGAAAGGATTACCTGTTACAATTCGTTACTTAGATCCACCTCTACATGAATTTTTACCAACATCTTCTGCAGATATTGCGCAATTAGCTGAAGAAATGAATATTGAATTAACCGAATTGAAAAATGTAGTAGCTTCATTACATGAATTCAATCCAATGATGGGTCATCGTGGATGCCGTTTAGCAGTTACTTATCCAGAAATTGCTGAAATGCAAACGGAAGCTGTTATTCAAGCTGCAATTAATGTAAATAAAAAACATCCAGAATATAATATTCATCCAGAAATCATGATTCCATTAGTTGGTGATAAAAATGAATTAAAATATGTTAAAGATATAGTAGTTAAAAAAGCTGAAGAAGTAATGAAAGCAAATGGTGTTGAACTTGAATATAAAGTTGGTACAATGATTGAAATTCCTCGTGCTGCTTTATTAGCTGATGAAATTGCTGAAGAAGCAGAATTCTTCTCATTTGGTACAAACGATTTAACACAAATGACTTTTGGTTTCTCACGTGATGATGCTGGAAACTTCTTAAATGATTACTATGATAAGAAAATTTATGAACAAGATCCATTTGCTAAATTAGATCAACATGGAGTTGGTAAATTAGTTAAAATGGCTGCTGAGTTAGGTCGTAAGACTCGTCCTGATATTAAATTAGGTATCTGTGGTGAACATGGTGGAGATCCTTCAACAATTGAATTCTGTCATCGTGTAGGTTTGAATTATGTTTCTTGTAGTCCATTCCGTGTACCAATTGCTCGTCTAGCTGCTGCTCAAGCTGCTATTAAAGAAGAGCGTGAAAAATAATAACTATATATAAAGTTTTTAAAATTTAAATTTAAGCGAGCAAATATGATTTCTAATGCTCGCTTTTTTAATCAATAATAAATAGAGAGGTAAGTATGAAAGTTTTAGCAATTCCTTATGATAATAATAAAGTATTTTAACATTTTGGACATACGGAAAAATTTAAAATTGTTGAAATTGATGATAATAATCAATTATTAAATCATAAAATTATAGATACTGAATGAAATAGTCATGAGTCTTTAGCAAGTTTTTTAAAACAAAATAATGTTGATATATTAATATGTGGTGGTATTGGACAAGGTGCAATAAATACTTTGAAAATGAATAATATTGAAATATATGCCAGAATTGTTGAAGATATTGACCAAGTTTTAAATAATTTTGTTAATAATAGATTAGTATCTAATGAAAATGCTAGTTGTTCATCACATCATAATGACCATGATTGTTTTGATCATCATAAGAAACATCATGAATGTTCATGTCATCATTAAAATATATTTATTAATTAAAAATAGTGCTATAACTTATTTTTATAGTTATTGTATGCAAAATGGTAATTTTGAATTAAAAAAAGTCATGAAAAAGGAAGTTATTGCTTTAGTTAGAGCAAAATAGAAAATATATTATCTTTTTTGATTAGACAATTAAATTATGAAAATAAGAAATAAAAACAATCATGATTGTTATTCTTGAGCAATTTAGTAGAAAATATATTAATTTTTTTATAAAATATTAACAAATTTTAGAAGAGGTTACTATGAATTCTATATTTGTATTATTTATTCCATTTTTAGGTACTTCTTTAGGAAGCGCCTTAGTTTTTTTATTAAAAGATAAATTTGATGGTCGTTTGCAAAAGCTTATGTTAGGTTTTGCCGCTGGAGTTATGGTAGCAGCTAGTTGTTGGTCGTTAATAATTCCTGCATTAGAAATGAGTGATAATTTAGGTAAACTTGCTTTTATTCCTTCAGCAATTGGCTTAGGTTTAGGATTTTTATTTCTATTATTACTTGATAGTTTAGTTCCTCATTTACATTTAAATAGTGATAAGCCAGAGGGAATAACAAATAAAAAAATTTCTAAAACTATGATGTTATTATTGGCAGTTACAATGCATAATATTCCAGAAGGAATGGCAATTGGGGTTATATTTGCAAGTTTTATTAGTGGCAATGAGTTAATTAGTTTTGCATCTGTTTTAGCTTTATGCATTGGTATAGCTATACAGAATATTCCTGAAGGAGCTATTATATCTTTGCCTTTAAAAAATGCTGGCAATAATAAATTTAAATCATTTTTATATGGATGCTTAAGTGGAATAGTAGAACCAATTTTTGCATTAATAACTCTATTGATGATTAACTTTGTAGAACCATTATTACCATACTTTTTATCATTTGCAGCAGGAGCAATGTTATATGTTGTGGTTGAAGAATTAATACCTGAAGCTAATACAGATGAACATTCTAATATTGGTACGATTGGATTTGCTATTGGTTTTATTATTATGATGATTTTAGATGTAGCTTTAGGTTAAATTAATTGACAATAGAAATATTTTGTTGTATAAAATAGTTAATGTGATGAAAAGGACACGATTTTTAAGTTGTTACATATAGAGAGCTAGTCGGTTGGTGTAAGACTAGATGTAAGCTTAATAATTACTACCTTGGAGCAGCTTCTTAATCGAATGCCGTATAGATATGCGTTAAATATCAAAAGAGTCATCGTATTTATACGATGGAAGTAAGGTGGTACCGCGTTAATTACGTC
This sequence comes from uncultured Erysipelotrichaceae bacterium, assembly GCA_944326095.1. Lineage (GTDB taxonomy): Bacteria > Bacillota_I > Bacilli_A > Erysipelotrichales > Erysipelotrichaceae > JALEVB01. The sequence continues at coordinate 4,915 of CALVCO010000013.1, forward strand.
CTTTATTAAGGACGTTTTTATTTTAGAAAGGGAAGAAAATTATGATTAATATTAAAGAAAATGAACAACTACATGTTTTAAATCATAGTTGTGCACATTTATTAGCACAAGCTGTAAAACATTTATATCCAAATGCAAAATTTTGGGTAGGACCTGTAATTAATGAAGGTTTTTATTATGATATTGATTTAGATGGTGAAGTTATTAAAGAAGAAGATTTACCAAAAATCGAAAAAGAGATGAAAAAGATTGCTAAAGATGGTAAACGTATTGTTAGACATGAAATTTCTAAAGATGAAGCTTTAGAAATGTTTAAAGATGATCCATATAAAATTGATTTAATTAATAATATGGATGAAGCTGATACAGTAATTTCTTGTTATACACAAGGTGATTTTACTGATTTATGTAGAGGTCCTCATGTTGAGTCAGTAAAATTACTTAAAAATTTTAAATTATTAAAAGTTAGTGGAGCTTATTGGAAGGGCGATGCTAACAATAAGATGCTTCAAAGAATTTATGGTATTTGTTTTAATACTCCTGAAGAATTAGAAGAACATTTATATCTTTTAGAAGAAGCTAAAAAACGTGATCATAAGAAGTTAGGTAAAGAATTAGAATTATTTATGATGAGTGAATATGGACCTGGTTTCCCATTCTTTTTACCTAATGGAATGATTATTAGAAATGAATTAGAGAATTTCTGGTATCAAGAACATGCTAAAGAAGGATATCAATTTATTAAAACTCCAATAATGATGAGTAAAGAATTATGGGAATTAAGTGGACATTGGGCTAATTATAGTGAGAATATGTACACTAGTGAAATTGATGATCGTACATTCTGTATTAAACCTATGAATTGTCCTGGTGGTATGTTGGTATATAAAAATGGTCTACATTCATATAAAGATTTACCTTTAAGAATTGGTGAATTAGGACAAGTTCATCGTCATGAAGCTAGTGGAGCTTTAAATGGTTTGTTTAGAGTTAGAACTTTTACTCAAGATGATGCTCATATCTTTATGCGTGAAGATCAAATTGAAGAAGAAGTAATTCGTTTGATTAAATTTATTGATAGAATTTATGCTGTATTTGGATTGAAATATACAATTGAATTATCTACACGTCCTGAAAAGAAATATATTGGTGATATTGCAATATGGGATAAGAGTGAAAAAGCATTGGAACATGCATGTCATGCTGCTGGCAAAGATTGCAAAATTAATCCTGGAGATGGAGCATTCTATGGTCCTAAACTTGATTTCCATTTAATTGATTCTTTAGGTCGTGAATGGCAATGTGGCACTATTCAATTAGATATGAATCTACCTGAAAGATTTGATTTAACTTATGTTGATAGTGATGGTACAAAGAAAAGACCAATCATGTTACATCGCGTTATATATGGATCAATTGAACGTTTTATCGGTATTTTGATTGAACACTTTGCTGGAGCTTTCCCATTGTGGTTAGCACCTAAGCAAGTAGTAATTATTCCTGTACATCATGAAAATCATTTAGCATATGCAAATAAAGTAAAAGAAGCTTTAGAAGCATATAATATTAGAGTAAGTGTTGATGATCGTAATGAAAAATTAGGATATCGTATTAGAGAAGCTCAAATTCATAAGATTCCTGTTGAAGTAGTTGTAGGTGATAGCGATCAAAATGAAGGTATAGTTACAGTTCGTCGTTATGGTAAAAAGGAAGAAATTAAAATGCCTTTAAATGATTTTGTAGAAAGCATTGTTGAAGAAATTAAAGAAAAGAGGTTAGCTGACTAATGAAAAAATTATTAATTATATTATTGAGTTTAACTATTTTATGTGGTTGTTCACAAAATAATACGGAAACAATTGAAGCAACAGTTACTCCTAGTGCTACAACAGAAAGTTTTGAACCTTTAAATGTTTTAGCACCAAAAGGTGCAACTGCTTTACCTTTAGCTAATATTATTAATGAAGGTGTTCATAATGTAGTAACTGTTGATGGTAGTGAAGTTTTACAAGCTTCATTAGTTAATCCATCACCTGAATATGATATTATCATTGCTCCTACTAATTTAGGTGTTAAATTAGCGGCAAATGGTAAGACTTCTTATAAATTAATTGATGTACTAACATGGGGTAATTTGTATTTAGTAGGTAGTGAAAATGGAATGGAAACAGCACAAGAAATTGCTTTATTTGGAGAAAATGCTGTTGTTGGTTTAGTTTTTGAAGATTTATTTAGTGATTTAGCTATGAATAAAACATATTATCCAAGTGTTGCAGAAGCTCAAGCAGCCTTATTAAGTAATAATGCTGATATTGCATTATTAGCAGAACCTGCTGCTACAGCTACAATAGCTAAAGCTAAAGAAAATGGTGTCGAATTACAAATATTAAATGATTTGCAACAATTATGGGAAGACAAATATGGTGGTAAATATCCACAAGCTGGAATCTTTGTTTTAGAAGAAAGCTATAATGAAAATCCAGAAAGAATAAATAGTTTTATTAATGAAGTAAAAACTTTTGTTGATGAAGCAAATCAAGATAATAGTATTGTTGTAGATGTTGTAGATAGTGTTGGAGCTGATATTTTAGGAGTTCCTAATGGTAATATTGCTAGTACAACATGGAATCGTTTAAATTTAAATGTAGTAAACGCAAATGATGTTAAAGATGAATTAACTAATTTCTTAAATTTGTTTGGTATTAGTGATATAGAACAAACTTTGATTAAATAACTTTTAGACCTAGTTTAAAAAAACTAGGTTTTTTTAAGCTTTTATAGAAATGAAAGCGGTTATATAGTATAATTTACATATGAAAAAACATGTAAAAAAAGAATACATTATAACAACAATGTTAATTATAGCTTTTTGGTATATATTGGCTAACCTTGTAAATAATGATGTATTAATTCCTTATCCTTTTATTACTTTAAAAAAAGTTTTATTAATATTGTTTGATTTATCATTCTATGATTCGTTGATTGCTACATTATTACATGTTTTATCTGCTTGTTTTTATAGTTTAATTATTGCTTTAGTATTAGGTATTAGTGGATATGAATTTAAAACTATTCGTTACTTTTTTGAACCATTAAATATGATAATTAAAACAATACCTAATATTAGTTATATTATTATTATTCTTATATGGTTTGGTTCTACTAAAAGCGTTAGTATTATTTGTTTTTTGATATTATTTCCAATGATTTACTCAAATATATTATATTCATTAGATAATATAAATAAACAATATCATGATGTAGAATTGATATATCATGAGAATTTTCTTGATAGCTTGCGTTATCATTTAATTCCTTATTTATTACCATTGATTTTAAATAATTTAAAAACATCTTTTTCCTTAGGTTTTAAAGTTGGAGTTATGGCAGAGATTTTAGGACAAGCTCCTAAAGGTATAGGAAGATTATTACAGATTGCTAAATTAAATTTAAATATGACTGATATATTTGCATATACGATTATCATTATTATGATTTGCTTATTAATTGACATTATATTTAATAATTTAATTCATTTTTATGAGAAGAGGAGGTAAGTAAAAATGGAAAAATTAAATATCGAGTCGCGGCGTAAGATTGATGAAATTGTCTTGAAACACAAAGGCAAAATGGGTCCTGTTAAGCTTATGTTGCATGATGTTCAAAGTGAGTTAGGCTATATTCCGTTTGAAGCTATGGAAAAAATTGCTGAAGCTTGTAATGTCAGTGTAGCTGAAGTGTATGGGGTTGTTACTTTTTATACGCAATTTACGACTGAACCAAAAGGAAAATGTGTTATTAATGTATGCATGGGTACCGCATGCTATGTTAAAGGCGCACAAGAATTAATTAATCATATTATGGACCTTACGCATGCACCAATTAATGGTACAAGTGATGATGGTTTATTTTCGTTGGATGCTACAAGGTGTCTTGGAGCTTGTGGCTTAGCTCCTGTAGTTATTATTGATGACAAGGTATATGGAAATGCTAATGAATCTAATGTCGTAGAGGATATCATAACTAAAATTATTCAGGCAGAAAGAAGACATTAAAAATGCTTGCTAAAGATATCATTAACTTTCTAGATGCAAAACCTATTTTCATAGGTTCACCACAATTATTAGATAAAGAATATAATAATTGTTTTGCTTCTGATTTAATGAGCGATGCTTTAGCTATGATATCAAATGAAGATAATTCAACAGTATTATTAACTGGTTGTTGTAATGTACAATCTCTAAGGACTGCAGAAATGTTAGATTTAGATCTAATTATTTATGTAAGAGGTAAAATATTGGACAGTGATACTTTAGAAATGGCTAAAGATTTAAGATGCAATGTTTATACGACGCAATTTACATTATTTGATGCTTGTGGAATTTTATATTCCCAAGGCTTAAAAGGTATAAATGCTAAATAAAGATTTTGAAGTGGTCAATCAAGATTATCAAAATATGGGTAAAGTTAGTAGTCAAATCAAAAAAATGCTTTTAGAAATAGGCTTTGATCCTAAAATTTTAAGAAGAATAGCAGTTGCTAGTTATGAAGCAGAAATTAATATGGTTATACATGCTTATGGAGGAAATATTCATATGGATGTAGATGATGATGGCTTAATTACTTTGATATTTCATGATTTAGGACCAGGAATTCCTGACTTAACAAAAGCTATGACTCCTGGATGGTCTACAGCGAATGAAAAAGCTAGGAATTTAGGTTTTGGAGCTGGTATGGGCTTAGTAAATATTAAAAGAGTATCTGATACATTTGATATTAAAACTAGTCCAGAAGGAACAATTTTGACCATTTCTTTTAAGGGTTAATAATATGAGTGTTATTACTTATACTTTAAGTAAATGTTCAAAATGTATGCGTTGTGTTCAAGCTTGTCCAACTAAAGCAATTCGTATGCAAAATAATCGTATTGTTATTGATAAGAAAAATTGTATAAATTGCTTTAAATGTATTAATGCTTGTCATCATAAAGGAATGACTGCTCAAGGTAGTACTTTAGATGATATTAATAGTTATAATTATACTGTTTGTCTTGTTCCTAGTGCTTTATCTTGTCATTTAGAATCGAAACAAAAAGTTAATGCATTATTTAATGCTTTAAAAAAATTAGGCTTTGATGAAATAATAGATTTAAGTCCTGTTGAAGCAGCTGTTTTTGAAAAAGCTAAAAATTATTCTAATAAAGAAATGTATATTAGTTCATTTTGTCCATTGGTAAATAATTTAATCAAAGTTAAATTTCCGGTACTTCAAGAAAAAGTTTTACCAATAAATTATCCAAGTGAAATTATGGCAAAAATTATAAGGGATAAATATAAAAATGAACAAATAGGAATTTTTAATTTATGTGAATGTGCAGCTAAATTAGCATTAGCTAAATATCCATATCAAAATCTTAAATATGAAGTCGATCATGCGCTAAGTATTGTAGATATTTTTCCAAAGATTAAATCTATGATGGTTGATAGTAATGAAGAAGTTAAGTTAAGCCAAAAAGGTTTATCGGTTACATCACCATTTACAATTGAAAAAAATCCAAATATTTTAGTGACAGATGGTTTTGATAGTATTTTAAATATCTTAGAATTGGCGGAATTTGGATTATTGGAAGAGTATAATCTTATTAGATTATATCCTTGTTATGGTGGATGTATTGGCGGACATTTAATGTGGGGTAATGCTTATACAGCTATTAAAAATATTGATAAAATTGCTTCAACTCAAGATATAATGCAAATTGATGAACATTATTTTATTAAAGATAATGATGAAGATATAGATGTAGATCAAAGATCTATTAAAGAAAAAATTAAATATTTTAATGCGGTAAATTTACAGTTAGAAAATTTACCTGGTTATGATTGTACGGCTTGCGGTTTACCAACATGTCGTATTATGGCTGAAGAAATTGTAAATGGTCATAAAACTTTAAATGATTGTCAAATACTTAAAACAAAGGAAAAATAAAATGAAAATTAAAGATTTAAAGAATATATCCCAATTTAACTTTAAAAATATTGCAAATGAAGATATAGAAATTAGCGGAGTATTCATTGGTGACTTATTGAGTTGGGTTATGGCAAATGGAAAAGAAAAACAAATTTGGATAACAGTTCAAGCACACTTAAATGTCATTGCAGTAAGCTTGTTAAAAGAGTTTAGCTGTATCATATTATGTGATAATACATCATGTGATGAGGAATTTATTAATAAATGTAAAGAGGAACAGGTTAATCTTATTTTAACTTCATGTAGTGCATATGAATGTGCTAAAGAATTAATTAATTTAGATCTATGATTTATTATGATTTTCATATACACACATGTTTATCACCATGTGCAGATGATGATATGACACCAAATAATATTATTAATATGGCAATGATAAAAGGCTTAGACATGATTGCTATATGTGATCATAATTCTTCTTTACAATTGAGTGCATTTAGTAAATTAAAAACAAATATTAAAATAATATTTGGAATTGAAGTAGAAACGATAGAAGAAGTCCATGTTTTAGGATTATTTAAATCACTTGAAGATAATATATCATTTGATAAGTGGTTAGATAATTATAAGCTTAAAACTATTAATGATATACATTTTTTTGGTAATCAATTAATAATGGATGAAAATGATAATGTTATAAAGCAACATCCATATTTATTAATTACAAGTACAAAAGTTAACTTAAATGATTGTATAAAAATGATACACCAATATCATGGTATTGCAGTTTTAGCTCATGTATTTGATCGTAAAAATAGTATTATAAATCAATTAGGTTTTATACCTAATGATATTCAAGCAGATGCAATTGAAGTAAAAAATGAAGAACAAATTAAATTAATTAAACAAATGTATCCTTTTTTACAAAATAAAATATTCATGATTAATTCAGATGCTCATCGCTTGATAGATATAAATGAAAGAATTAATGCTTTACAAGAAGATATATTTTAAAAAGTTATAGGAGTAATTATGGAAGATTTAGCTATGTATATCATTGAAATACTAATGAATAGTATTCATGCTTCTAGCCATAATATCATATGTAATATTGAAATTGATACTCATGAAGATCTTTTAACTATAATTGTTGAAGATGATGGAAAAGGTATGGAGGAACAATTTTTAAATAATATTACTAATCCGTTTGTTACTACAAGAAAAACAAGAAAAATTGGATTAGGTGTATCTTTTTTGCAAAGTTTATGTGATCAATGCAATGGAAAATTAGTCATTAAAAGTAGACCAAATATCGGTACAATAACTATTGCAACTTTACCATATTCTCATTGGGATATTCCACCTTTAGGAAATATTGGAGAAATGATGATGTTATGTATACAAGCTAATCCTGATATAGAATTTATGTTATATTTTAAAAAAGATAATATTAATTTTCTATTTGATACTAAAGAAATAAAAAAAATACTTGATGGAGTTAAAATCAATGAACCTGATATATTATTATGGCTTAAAGACTATATTAATCAAGGAATAAAAGGAGAGAATCAATGAAAAGTTTAGAAGATTTAAAAAAGATGCGTGAAAAAGCATTAAAAAAGGTAGAAATGCGTGATGTAGATAAAAAATATCGCGTAGTGGTAGGTATGGCTACTTGTGGTATTGCGGCAGGAGCAAGACCGGTATTAAATGCTCTTATTGAAGAAATAAGTAGAAATGAATATCCTTGTGTAGTTACACAAACTGGATGTATCGGATTATGTGCATATGAACCAATTGTTGAAGTATTTAATCAAGAAGATCATACTAAAACGACTTATGTTCATGTTACTCCAGAAAAAGCAATTTCTATTTTACAAAATCATATATTAAAAGATCGCATCATAACTGAATTAACGATTGATAATTATCAAAAGTAGGAGAAATTTATGGAAAGAATAAATGTATTGATTTGTGCAGGTACAGGCTGTACTAGTAGTAATTCTGGTTTGCTTGTACAAAAATTTAATGAATTATTACCTCAATATGGCTTAGAAGATGAAGTAAAGGTAATTAAGACTGGTTGTTTTGGTTTATGTCAAAAAGGTCCTATCGTAGCTATATATCCTGATAAAGTCTTTTATAATCATGTAAAAGTAGAAGATGTTGAAGTTATTATTTCAGAACATTTATATAAAGGTAGAGTTGTTAAACGTTTAGAATTAAGTGAAATTGATGAGCTTACTAAAGAAAAAATTTTAGATATTGATAAAATTAAATTCTATGCTAAACAAAAAAGAATTGCTTTAAGAAATTGTGGAGTAATTAATCCTGAAGATATCTTAGAGTATATTGCTAAAGATGGTTATATGGCCTTAGGTAAAGCTATTACTGAAATGACTCCTCAAGAAGTAATTGATGAAATAAAAGCATCGGGTTTACGTGGAAGAGGAGGCGGAGGTTTCCCTACTGGAGTTAAGTGGCAATTTGCAGCTAATCAACCTAAAGGGCAAAAATATGTAATATGTAATGCAGATGAGGGAGATCCTGGAGCATTTATGGATCGTTCAATCCTAGAAGGAGATCCACATAGTGTTATAGAAGCTATGGCTATTGCAGGTTATGCAATTGGGGCAAATCATGGATATATTTATATTCGTGCTGAATATCCTATTGCTGTTCAACGTTTAAAAATTGCGATTAAACAAGCTGAAGAATATGGTTTATTAGGTTCAAATATTTTAGGTACGGATTTTGATTTTTCATTGGAAATTCGTCTGGGGGCTGGAGCCTTTGTATGTGGTGAAGAAACAGCATTAATTATGTCTATTGAAGGTAAAAGAGGTATGCCAGTTCCTAAACCACCTTTCCCTGCTGTAAGTGGTGTATGGGGTAAACCTACAATCATTAATAATGTTGAAACATTTGCTAATGTTGCACAAATTATTCTAAAAGGATCTAGTTGGTTTGCTAGTATTGGTACAGAAAAGTCTAAAGGTACCAAAGTATTTGCTTTAGGAGGTAAAATTTCTAATACGGGTTTGGTAGAAATTCCTATGGGTACTACTTTAAGAGAAATTATCTATGAAATTGGTGGAGGATGCCCAAATAATAAAAACTTTAAAGCGGTTCAAACAGGAGGACCAAGTGGTGGATGTTTAACTGAGGATCAATTAGACACACCAATTGATTTTGATAACTTAGTTGAATTGGGAAGTATGATGGGTTCAGGTGGTATGATTGTCTTAGATGAAGATAATTGTATGGTCGATGTAGCACGTTTCTATTTAGATTTTATCGTAGAAGAAAGCTGTGGAAAATGTACACCTTGCCGTGTAGGTACTAAACGCTTACTAGAAATGTTAATTAAAATTACTAAAGGTGAAGGTGGCTTAGAAATATTGGATGAAATGGAAAAGCTTTGTTATGAAATTAAACAAACAGCATTATGTGGTTTAGGCCAAACTGCTCCAAATCCAATTATTTCTACTTTGAAACAATTCAGAAGTGAATATGAAGCTCATGTTGTTGATAAACGTTGTCCAGCAGGAGTATGTAAGGCATTATTAACTTATCAAGTTAAAACTGATCTATGCCGTAAATGTTCATTATGTGCTAAAAATTGTCCAGTTGGGGCAATTAGCGGTGTCCCTGGTAAGGAACCATATCATATCGATACTAGCAAATGTATAAAATGTGGTGCTTGTTATAGTGCATGTCGATTCCATGCAATCGAAAGGAGATAAACATGAGCGTAAATATTAAAATTAATAATATAAATGTTCGTTGTGATGAAAATGATACTATCTTAACTGCTGCTAAAAAAGCTGGCATAAATATTCCAACTTTATGTTATTTAAAAGATGTTAATAAAAGTGGAAATTGTCGTGTTTGTTTAGTAGAAGTTAAAAATGCTAAAAATTTAGCTGCAGCTTGTGTTTATCCGGTTTCTGAAGGTTTAGAAGTATATACTCATAGTAATAGAGCTATAGAAGCACGAAAAAATAGTGTAGAGCTAATCTTATCTAACCATTCTAAAAATTGTTTAAGCTGTGTTAGAAATCAAAATTGTGAATTACAACGCTTAACTGAAGAACTTGGTATTAGAGAAGATAAATTTAATGGTGAGCATACTCCAGTTAGTTTTGATGATTTTAGTTATGGTATTGTTAGAGATTCTAGTAAATGTATTTTATGTGGAAGATGTGTTGAAACATGTAAAAAGGTACAAGGTTTAGGTATTCTTGGCTTCCAAAACCGGGGCTTTAATACTAAAGTAGCTCCAGTTATGGATAAAAGTTTTGCAGATGTTAATTGTATGCAATGTGGACAATGTGTTATAGCATGTCCAGTAGGTGCCTTAAGTGAAAAAGAAGATATTCATCGTGTTGTACAAGCTTTAAATGATAATACTAAACATGTTATTGTACAAACAGCTCCAGCAGTAAGAGCGTCTTTAGGTGAAGAATTTAATATGCCAATAGGTACTAGGGTAACTGGTAAAATGGTAGCTGGCTTAAGACGTATAGGCTTTAATAGAGTATATGATACTAATTTTGGTGCAGATTTAACTATAATGGAAGAGGGTACAGAATTTATCGAAAGATTACAAAATAATGGAGTTTTACCAATGATAACTTCTTGTAGTCCAGGATGGATTAGATATGCTGAATATGAATATCCTGAAATTTTAGATAATCTAAGTAGTTGTAAATCTCCACATATGATGTTAGGAGCAATGTTAAAATCTTATTATGCTAAAGTTAAAGGTATTGATCCTAAAGATATTTTTGTAGTTTCTATTATGCCATGCACTGCCAAAAAATCAGAAATTCAACGTAATGAATGTATAACTAATGAATATCCTGATGTAGATGCTGTACTTACTACTAGAGAATGCGGAAGATTATTAAAGATGTATGGTATTGATTTAAATAATTTACCAGATGAAGAATTTGATGATGATATGTTTGGTGAGTATTCTGGAGCAGCGGTTATTTTTGGAGCAACAGGTGGAGTTATGGAAGCTGCTTTAAGAACTGTCAAAGAAATTTTAGAACATAAAGAATTAGCTAAAATTGATTTTGAAGAGGTAAGAGGTTTACAAGGAGTTAAACATGCTACAATTAAAATTAATGATATAGATGTTAAAGTAGCAGTAGCTTCTGGTATGACTAATGCTAAACCATTATTAGAAGATGTTAAGAATCATTGCAGTCCATATCATTTTATTGAAATTATGGGTTGCCCTGGTGGATGTATCAATGGTGGTGGTCAATCTATTGTTTCTAGTAGAGTTAAAAATAATGATGTAGATTATAAAGCCCTAAGAGCTAAAGCTTTATATGATGAGGATAAACTTTGTGAGGTTAGAAAGTCGCATGAAAATACCCAAATTCAAGCTTTATATGAAAACTATCTAGAAAAACCAGGATCACATTTAGCTCATAAATTACTACATACTACATATTCCCAAAAGATAAAGTTTAAAATATAATGAATGACAATAATGATAAAACAAAATATTGGTTAGCTAATTCATTTATTGAATTAATGAATACCCATCATATTAATAAAATTACTGTAAAAGATATTGTAGATAATTGTGGTATGACTAGGCAAACATTTTATCGTTATTTTAAAGATAAATTTGATCTAGTAAATTGGTATTTTGAAAAAATAGCCGATAATTCTTTCAAAAAAATGGGAAATGGTTTAACTCTTGAAGAAGGATTAATAAAAAAATTTCAATATATTCGCAAAGAACAAAACTTCTTTCGTCAAGCATTTTTAATTGAAGACTGTAATTCCTTAATAAATTATGATTTTAAATGCATTTATAGCTTTTATTTAAGTGTTATATTAAAAAAATTAAAAGTAGATAATATTGATGAAGATTTAGATTTTGCTTTACGTTTATATTGTTATGGCTGTATTTATATGACCATAGATTGGCTAAAAAATGGTTTATATCCTAATGAAGAGGCAATTGCAAGAAATCTTATTAATGCAATGCCTAATCAATTAGCAAATATAATCTTACATTAAGTAAAAAGTGAACTTTATGTTCACTTTTTATGTTACAGATTGCTAAAAATGTTAAAAAGTATTACATGTAATATAATTTGTATATTGTGCTAAAACTATAACATGCTAAAATAATAACAAATAGAAGGAGAAAATAAAATGGCTAATAGATTTGTATTAAACGAAGTAAGCTACCATGGCAAAGGTGCCATCAAAGAAATTGTTACTGAAGCTAAAGCAAGAGGTTTTAAAAAAGCTTTAGTTTGTTCAGACCCTGATCTAATTAAATTTAATGTTACTAAGAAAGTAACTGATTTATTAGATGAAGCTGGATTAGCATATGAATTATATTCAGATATTAAACCTAATCCAACAATTGAAAATGTACAAGCAGGTGTAAAAGCATTACATGATGCTAATGCAGATTATATCATCGCTATTGGTGGTGGTAGTTCAATGGATACTGCAAAGGCAGTTGGTATTATTGATAAGAACCCTGAATTTGCAGATGTTCGTAGTTTGGAAGGTGTAGCTCCAACTAAAAATAAATGTACACCAATATTTGCTGTTCCAACAACTGCTGGTACAGCTGCTGAAGTTACAATTAACTATGTAATTACTGATGCACAAAAGAATAGAAAAATGGTTTGTGTTGATACTCATGATATTCCTTGTGTTGCATTTGTTGATCCTGATATGATGAGCACAATGCCTAAAGGTTTAACAGCAGCTACAGGTATGGATGCTTTAACTCATGCTATTGAAGGTTATATTACAGCTGGTGCTTGGGAAATGAGTGATATGTTTCACTTAAAAGCTATTGAAATTATTTCTAAGAGCCTTAGAGGAGCAGTTGATAATACTCCAGAAGGTAGAGAAGGTATGGCTTTAGGTCAATATATTGCAGGTATGGGATTCTCAAATGTTGGCTTAGGTATCGTTCACTCAATGGCTCATCCTTTAGGAGCTTTATATGATACACCTCATGGAATTGCCAATGCTATTATCTTACCAACTGTTATGGAATATAATGCTTGTGTAACAGGAGATAAATATAAATATATTGCTGAAGCAATGGGTGTTGATACTACAGGTATGGATCAAGAAACTTATCGTAAAGCAGCTATTGACGCTGTTAAACAATTATCTAGTGATGTTGGAATTCCAACTACTTTAAAAGGTATTGTTAAAGAAGAAGATCTTGATTTCTTAAGTGAAAGTGCCTATGCTGATGCTTGTCGACCAGGTAATCCTCGAGAAACTAGTGTAGCTGAAATCAAAGAATTATATAAATCATTATTATAAGATTAATAGGCTGTAACTTAAAAATATTAATTATTAGAGGTTACAGCCTCTTTTTTTATGTGCAAACAACTTAAATTATAAATAATTGAAAGAAGTAATAATTATGAAAGAAATAGAACTGAAAACACAAGAAATATGTGATCTACTAGGTATAACTCCTCAAGCAATTAGATTATATGAAAAACATCATGCAATTCATTCATTTAGACTAGAACAAAATCGTTATCGTTATTATTATTTTGAAAATGTTGGACCTGCTATTCATGTTAGAATTCTACGTAGCTTAGGATTTTCATTAAAAAAAGCAGCTGATTTAATACAAGGTTCAGATATTAACAAATATATAAATACGATGACTCAACAAAAACAAATAATACAAAAGAATATTGAATATCAAAAAAAATTATTAAAATATTGTGATTTTTTGGAGAATATAGTTCCTTATTGTCAAAATAATTTACATAATTATACTAAATGTTTACGTCCAGCTATGTATTATTTATCATGTGAAGATGAAGATGGTTTTGTTAAAGCGAAAGAAAAACGTAAACTGATTCGTAAATGGAGTAAAAACTATCCTTTTGTACATTTTTGTCCTGTAGATAAAAACGAAAATTTAAATGAAAATTGTGTAGCTAATATTGGTCTATGTATTTTTGAAAGTGAAAAAGACTTCGTAAATGATCTAGACAATAAACTAATAAAATATTTACCAGAAACACAATGTATTGGCGGTATTACTTGTGTTTCGGAAACTACTACAGATTATTATAGTGTTATAGAAAAAGGTTTAAATGCAGTAAAAGAAAGTGGATATCAAATAGTTGGCGATGTTTATTCCCTATTATTAGCTTCAGGAATAAAACGAAATGGAATTAATGTAGATTATTATTATATTTGGTATGAATATAAAGAAATATAAATTAAAATATTATTGACTCTAAACTTTGTTTCGACTTTATACTTTTATAGTGTGTAAAGGAGATAGAGGATATGAATTTAAAAAGAATTATTTCATTAGTTCTATGTTGTTTATTAGTTGTATCTTTGAGTGCTTGTAGTAACGATAGTGCTACAAATTCTTATACAGCTGGAACTTATACAGGGACTAGTGCAAATGGAAGAAATGGGGAAGTTGTTGTTGAAGTAACAGTTAGTGATTCAACTATTGAATCTGTAAATGTTATTAAACATCAAGAAACAGAAGGGATTGCTGATCCTGCAATTGAACGTATACCTACTGATATAGTTGAAAAACAATCTTTAGCCATTGATACAGTTGTGGGGGCTACTATAACTTCTGAAGCATTATTAGAAGCTTGTGAAGATGCATTAAAACAAGCTGGCGCTGATATTGAAGCGCTTAAAATAGCATCTAATGAAGAAAGTGAAAAAGAAGTTGTTGAGCTAGATACTCAAGTTGTCATTGTTGGAGGAGGTGCAGCTGGAGTTGCTGCTGCTGTTTCTTCTGCTCAAAATGGAGCTCAAGATATCATTCTTTTAGAAAAAACAGCTGCATTAGGTGGTAACGCCATTGTAAGTGGAGGTTTTTTAGAATATATTAGTGCTCCAGATGAATTAAGACCAGAAATGACAGATGGTTATAAACAAATTATTGAAGGTTATATTAATGCCCAACCTACTAGTGAAAGCCATGCTCAATTTCAACAAACTTTAAAGGAAGAATATAATGGGTATTTGGCTTCAGGTTCTACAAAAGTATTTGATTCTAAAACTTTATTAAGTTTAGATTATTTAGCATTAGAACCATATTCTACACCTGAAGCAATGATGGCTTTTGCAACTTTATTAGATGATACAACAAATTGGTTTACAGAAATGGGAATGGAATGGAAACCATTAACAGGAATAGTAGGATATACATGGCCTCGTTGGACATCTCCAAAAGGAAGTTTCCAAGGTAAAGGATATTTTGATTTATTTGAAAATGTAATTGCTGAAAACAATTATCCAATTAATATTATGTTAGAAACAGCTGGTACGGAATTGATTGTTGAAAATGATAAAGTAGTAGGAGTTATTGCTGAAGATAATGATACAGAATATCATATTAAAGCTAGTGAAGGTGTTGTTTTAGCAACCGGTGGATTTGCTGCAAATATTGATATGGTAATGAAATATAATGAAATTTGGGATAATTTAGATCCTAATATTAAAACAACAAATATTTCTTCTATTACCGGTGATGGTATTATTATGGCTGAAAAAGTAGGTGCTATACTAGAAAATATGGGAGATATTATGCTATTTCCTAATGCTGATCCTCTAACAAGTAGTACAGAAAATATTGTTGGTAGTGATGGAGATGCATTATATATTAATAAAGAAGGAGTTCGTTTTGTTGATGAAACATTGGATCGTTATTCTATTTCAGGTGCATTATTAGAACAAACAGATCAAATTTTATATATTATTTCTGATTCCGAAAATAGTCGTATTAAAGATGGAAAAACATTTAATGGTTTTGATGTAGAAGAAATGATTGAAAATGGACAATTATATCGTGCAGATACTTTAGAAGAATTAGCACAAATGTTAGGAATAGATCCTGAAATTTTAACTTCTACAGTTGATACCTATAATACATATGCTGCAAATTATTATGATGAAGAATTTGGTCGTTTATCATTCTCAACTGAAAGTGCAGTAGATGTTGGACCATTCTATGCATGTCCACGTACTGTTGCTACTCATATTACTGGTGGTGGCTTACTAGTGGATGAGAATTATAGGGTATTAAATACTGAATATCAACCAATTGAAGGATTATATTCTGGTGGTGAAATTAACGCATATATGTCAGGTATATCTTCTTTTGGTGATGGTATGTATATAGGTCAAATCTTATTTGGACAATAATAATTAATTTTTTATAAAAATAATTAAAATGGGATTAATTAATTTTGATTAATCCCATTTTTTAAGCATAAAGATATTTGATATTTTAATATAAAAATAATAGCCAAACAGTAAAATAATTACGTTTGGCTTAATTTGTTATTTATTAAATAGAATAGATTCTAATTTAGTTATTACTTCATCATAAGTTAAATCTTGTTTATCAGTTTCTGTTCTTGCTTTAAATTCAACAATATTATTTATAGCATTTTTACCTACAGTTATACGATATGGAATACCAATTAAATCCATATCTTTAAATTTAACTCCTGGTCTTTCATCTCTATCGTCTAATAGAACATCAATACCTTTTGAAGTAAAGTAGTCATAAATCTTATTTGCTAAGTTATTTTGAGCTTCATCTTTTGCAGAAATAACAACAATAGATAATTTATATGGTGCAATGCTTAAAGGCCAAATCAAGCCATTTTCATCATTATATTGTTCAGCTATAGCTGCCATACAACGTCCTAAACCAATTCCATAACTACCCATCCATACAGGATTTAATTTGTTATTAGCATCCAAATATTCCAAATTTAAAGCTTTTGAATATTTAGTACCTAATTTAAAAGTATTTCCAACTTCGATGCCATGTTTAAAATGAATTTTACCTCCACAAATAGGGCAGATATCATTTTCTTGAATCTGGCGTATATCCGCAACATATTCAGCTTTAAAATCAGAAGTATTTACATTAATATAATGATAATCGGTTTTATTAGCACCGACAATAAAATTAGACATAAAGCTAACTTCTTCATCCATGATGATAGGGCATTTAATATTTATAGGTCCAGCAAATCCTACTTGAGCATTGGTTACTTCTTCAACAATTGAAGCAGGAGCTAATTCAATATTATTTCCTTGTAATAATTTTCTAACTTTTGTTTCATTAACTTCACGATTACCTCTAACCATAATAGCATAAGGTTTATCATCAATTAGATAGATTAATGTTTTTACAAAACGATCTTTATCTAGATTTAAGAAATTAGCAACTTCTTCTATAGTTTTAGCATTTGGTGTTTCCATCATTTCCATTTGTTTTGGTTCTTCTTTTGTCATTTTAGTATTAATACATTTTGATACTTCAAGATTAGAAGCATAATCACATGAATCACATAAGACTAAAACATCTTCACCAATTGCACTAACTGCTTGGAATTCTTCACTTAATAGTCCACCCATTACACCAGTATCAGCTTTTACTATACGATAGTCTAATTTTAGACGATTAAAAATATTAACATAAGCATCAAATTGTTTCTTATATGCAATATCTAATCCTTCTTCATTTGTATCAAAAGTATAGGCGTCTTTCATCATAAATTCTCTTACACGAATCAAGCCATAACGAGGACGAGGTTCATCACGGAATTTAGTTTGAATTTGATATAAAGAAAAAGGCATATCTTTATAAGAACGAATTTTCATAGCTGCAGCTAAGGCAAATAATTCTTCATGGGTTGGGCCTAATACAAATGGTTTATTAAAGCGATCTTTTAAACTAAACATCGAATTACCAAAATTAGCTCTTCTGCCACTTTGTATATAAACATCTTCACTAATTAATGCTGGCATTTGAAGTTGTTGTGCTCCTGTTTTATCCATTTCCTCTTTGATAATTTTTTCGATATTTTCGATTACTTTATATCCAAGAGGTAATAACATATATACACCTGCAGAAGATTTTTTAATCATTCCTGCTCTAACTAATAAATTGGAGCTAATAGAATCTTCATCTTTCACATTTTCTCTTAAAGTATAAAAAAAACTATTTTTTAGTTTCATATGTAATTCCTCCGGTAAATATAGTATCACGAAAAAACTTTACTTTAAAGTGATTTTGCAATATAATCTAATAAATTAAATTGGAGGTAGATATACATGGCTTATTATTTTGAACATGCTAGTCACACATTTAGTGAATATCTTTTAGTTCCTGGATATAGTGATGCAAGTTGTGTTCCATCTAAAGTTTCTTTAAAAACGCCATTGGTTAAATTTAAAAAAGGGGAAGAACCAGCTATTTCTTTAAATATTCCAATGGTAAGTGCAATTATGCAATCAGTTAGTGGTGAAAAAATGGGAGTAGCTCTAGCTAAAGAAGGTGGAGTTGCTTTTATTTATGGTTCTCAATCAATTGAATCGCAAGCCAAAATGGTTAACCGTGTTAAATCTTATAAAGCAGGATTTGTTGTAAGTGATTCAAACTTGACTCCTGAAAATACTTTACAAGATGTTTTAGATTTACTTGCTAAAACTGGACATTCTACAATGCCTGTAACTGTAGATGGTAAAGCAAATTCTAAATTTTTAGGTTTAGTAACTAGTCGAGATTATCGTGTTTCTCGCATGGATTCTAGTACTAAAGTAAAAGATTTCATGACACCATTTGATAAAATTATATATGCTAAAGATACTGATTCTTTAAGTGTATGCAATGATTTAATTTGGGACCATAAATTAAATACATTGCCAGTTGTAGATAAAGATCAAAATCTATGTTATTTAGTATTTAGAAAAGATTACGATTCTCATAAAGACAATCCAAATGAATTATTAGATAGTAATAAGCGATATATTGTTGGTGCTGGTATCAATACTAGAGATTATGCCCAACGTGTTCCTGCATTAGTAGAAGCTGGTGCTGATGTATTATGTATAGATTCATCTGAAGGTTTTACCCAATTCCAAAAAGATACTCTAGCTTGGATTAGAGAACATTATGGTGATAGTGTAAAAGTTGGAGCTGGTAATGTTGTTGATAGAGAAGGTTTTAGATTCTTAGCTGAAGCTGGTGCTGATTTTATTAAAATTGGTATTGGCGGAGGTTCAATTTGTATTACTCGTGAAACAAAAGGAATTGGTAGAGGCCAAGCTACAGCTGTAATTGATGTAGCAAAAGCTCGTGATGAATACTTTGAAGAAACAGGTATATATATTCCAATTTGTTCTGATGGTGGCATTGTTTATGATTATCATATTACTTTAGCCTTAGCAATGGGTGCTGATTTTGTTATGTTAGGTCGTTATTTTTCACGATTTGAAGAATCACCAACAAATAAATTAATGATTAATGGTACTATCGTAAAAGAATATTGGGGTGAAGGTAGCAATCGTGCTCGTAACTGGCAAAGATATGATTTAGGTGGTGCAGCTAAACTAAGCTTTGAAGAAGGGGTAGATTCATATGTACCTTATGCTGGTTATTTAAAAGAAAATGTTCAAACTACTATAGCTAAAATAAAATCAGCAATGTGTAATTGCGGTAGTTTATCAATAAAAGAATTACAACAAAAAGCGCGTTTAACATTAGTTAGTGCTACTTCAATAGTTGAAGGTGGAGCACATGATGTCATCGTAAAAGAAAAGACCAAAGAAGGTCAATAAGAAATTTTATTATTTCTTAAGTAGGAGAAGGTTTCATCTTCTCCTTTTTCTTTGATCATTAATAAAATTGTTTTTAATAAATTGGCAGTTTCAGGATGCATATATAAGCGGTCTGTACCCTTCATAAAATATTCGTATGCACTAGCTTGGGTATAATTATTTTTTTGATATATTTTACATGCAGCGATACGATCGCAACACATTTCTAAAACATAATTATAAGGAATCTTATAGCTAAAGATACCTTGAGCATTTTTATCAGTCCAATATTCCCAATGATGCTTATTGCGTCCTTTATGATGAAGCCAACCTAAAGAATAACCTTTATCAGCTTTTTCAGCATCTATTGGTGAACGATAACCTTGATAATATTTTACTCCTGCACTAAATTCTACCCATGAATATTTGCTTAAATCATGCAATATACCTTGTTTATATAATTTTAGTTTAAAACAAAGTTTTGTAACTAGTAATTTATGTTTTGTTATAGTCAAAAAATGACGATATAATTTCTCATATGTTTTCATATTATAATGCTAGCGCTTAATTGGGCTTTTTACAATGAAAACTTTATATTTATATACAATTATGATAAAATATTAAACAGAAAAGGAGCTTATATGAACCGTCATAACGAAAGAGAAAAAGCAATGATATGTGTCTACCAAAACCTATTAACAAATAAAAATGTTAAAGAAAGTTTGGAAGACATTTTTTTAGTCAAAGAAAATGAAATTAGTGATTTCGCTAAATCTTTAGTATACAATTCTATAGAAAATAAAGAACGTTATGCTAGTTATATTAATGAAGTATTAAAAGGATGGACATTTGATCGTTTAGGTTATTTAGAGCAAGCAATATTATTAATTGGTTGTACAGAATTTGACTTAAAATTAAATCAAATGGCTATTATTATTGATGAAGCTGTAATATTAGCTAAAAAATATTGCGATGAAGATGCATACAAATTAATAAATGGTGTATTAGAAAAATTATGATTAAAAGTATTAGGGTACATGTTTTAGCAAATTATTTAAAAGGAAAACTAGAAAATGACCAATATTTGCAAAATATTATTGTCCAAGGAGAAATAAGTAATTTTACTAATCATAAAAGTGGACATTGGTATTTTAGCATTAAAGATGAACAGGCACGTTTAAGTTGTGTTATGTTTTCTAACTATGTAAATAAGACGAATTTTGTGCCTAAAGATGGTGATAAAGTTTTAATAAGATGCAATGTATCTCTATTTGGTGCAAGTGGTCAATTACAACTTTATGTAAATGCTATAAAACTTGATGGTATTGGTGATTTATATATACAATTTGAACGCTTAAAAAAGAAATTAGCTGATGAAGGATTATTTGCTAAAGAGCATAAAAAACCTTTAATTAAGTATCCTAATAATATTTGTGTTATAACTGGTAATAAAACGGCAGCTTTAAAAGATGTTTTAACTACCATTAATAAAAGATGGCCTGTATGTAATGTATCTTTGTACTATGTATTAGTACAAGGAGATGGTGCTTCTAAACAGATAAATGATGCTTTAAAATATTGTGATAAGTTAAATTTTGATGTTATTCTACTAGTAAGAGGTGGAGGATCAATTGAAGATTTATGGGCATTTAATGATGAACAATTAGCTTATACAATCTATAATATGCAAACACCAATCATAACTGGAGTTGGACATGAAACTGACTTTACTATTGTAGATTATGTTGCAGATGTTAGAGGTGCGACTCCAACTGCTGCTGCAACATTAGCTACCCCTGATATTAATGATGTGCAAGCAAATATTAATGCATATAAAAATAGAATTAATTCTATTATTATAAAATACTATCATAATCAACTTTTATTATTAGATTATCAAAGACAAAGATTATCAAAAATTCAAAATTTAATTCAAAAACAACGTCAACAACTAATACTTTTAAAACAAGAATTATTATTAAAAGTTAATGAATTAATAAATCAAAATAAAACTTTGATAATTACCAATAAACAAAAAATTAACTATTATATGTCAATGCAAATATTTACTAATAAGCAAAATATTAGTAAATATAAGCAATTACTTTTAAATAATATAAATTTTAATATGTCACAAATGAAATTAAAATTAGGGCATAATATTCAATTGTTAGATGCATATTCTCCTTTAAAAATTATGCAAAGAGGATATAATCTAGCATATAAAAATGATATTTTAGTAAAAGATTTATTCCAAGTAAATAAAGGTGATAACTTATTATTAAAGACCTATTCAGGTAATATATATACCCAAGTAGAAAAGGTGGAAAAAAATGGAAACAAAACCAACATTTGAAGAAGCAATGAAAAGATTAGATCAAATAGTTAATCAATTAGAAAAAAATGAATTATCTTTAGATGAAACTTTAGCAGTTTTTGAAGAGGGTCTTCATTTAGCTTCTAATTGTGAAAAACAACTAAAAGATTTTGAACTTAAAGTAAATGAATTAACCAATAAGGAGGAAAAAAATAATGAAGTTTGATGATCTATTGATACAAAACTTATCCAATCTTCCAACCTCAACAGTCAAAGAAGCAATGATATATGCTTTAAATGGTAAAGGTAAAAGAATTAGACCAAAATTACTATATGCTGTAGTAAAAGGTTATGGTGTAGATCCAACTATTGCGAATAAACTGGCAGCTGCTATTGAAATGGTACATACTTATTCTCTTATTCATGATGATCTTCCTGCTATGGATAATGATGATTTAAGAAGAGGAAGAGCCACTTGTCATATCGCATATGATGAAGCAACAGCAATTTTAGCTGGTGATGCTTTATTAACTCAAGCATTTTACTTGACTGCTAGTGCAACTGACAGTTATAAAATTAATGGGTATTGTACTAGAGCATTATCACAATATAGTGGAGCTGCTGGAATGATATATGGTCAAGAATTAGATATTAAAGCTGAAAATATGGATTTAGATTTAAATCTTATTAAAAATATTCACTATAACAAAACAGGTTGTCTATTAGCTTGTTCTTTGATATTAGGTTGCTATGCGGCGGAAAAATTTGATGATGCTAAAAACTGGCATGAAATTGGTTTATTATTAGGTTTAGCATTTCAAATTCAAGATGATATTTTAGATGTCACTAGTGATGCTCAAACACTTGGAAAAAGTAATAGTGATGCTAAAAATAATAAACAAAATATTTGTCGTTTAATGAGTGTAGAAGAAGCTACACAAATGATGAATAGATTATATGATAATGTTAAGAAAAAAATAGAAAATATCGATGAATTTAATAGTGAGGACATATATGCAATCATTGATAAATTAAAGATAAGAAGTAAGTAGGAGGCGCAATTATGAACGTAAAAGATATTAAAGATCCTACGTTCCTAAAAGATTTAAATTATAAACAATTAAATGATTTATCTTTAGATATTCGCAATTTTTTAATTGATGCAATAAGTAAGACAGGAGGTCATTTAGCTAGTAATTTAGGAGTTGTAGAATTAACTATTGCTTTGCATAGAGTTTTCGATTCTCCTAAAGATAAAATCTTCTTTGATGTTGGTCATCAAAGTTATGTTCATAAAATTTTAACTGGTCGTGCTAATCAATTTGATAAATTACGTCAATATCATGGTTTAAGTGGCTTTCAAAAAAGAGAAGAAAGTATTCATGATGTATGGGAAGCAGGACATAGTTCTACAGCACTAAGTGCTGCATTAGGAATGTGTATTGCCCGCGATTTAGATAATAAAGATTTTTGCGTTGTTCCTGTTGTTGGGGATGGCGCTTTAAGTAGTGGGATGAGTTTAGAAGCCTTAAATGAAATTGGTGAGGAAAAACGCCGTTGTGTGATTATATTTAATGACAACAATATGTCTATTAGTAAAAATGTAGGAGCACTATCTCATAGTTTTACTCGCCTTAGAAGTGATAGAAACTATAATTTGATTAAGACAAATATGAAAAGATCTTTATCAAAAAATAATATGGGGAAAGCTATATTATCTAGTTTAACTAATATTAAAGATCATTTTAAAGAATCAGTTATCGATTTTGGTATATTCAAAGAATTTGGCTTAGAATATTTAGGACCTATAAATGGTCATAATTTTAAAGAATTAATACCTGCATTAGAAACAGCAAAATGTCATGATGGACCTATTGTTGTACATGTAATAACCAAAAAAGGAAAAGGATATTTACCTTGTGAAGATGATATTAATGGTGTTTGGCATGGAATAGGACCATTTAATCCAGTAACTGGAAGATTATTAAATGAGACTCCTAAAAATTGTAAATCATGGTCATCAATTATCGCAGATGATTTATTAAAATTAGCAGATGAAAATGAAAATATTTTATGTTTAACTCCTGCAATGATAGCTGGTAGTAAATTAGAAAAGTTTTTTGCTAAATATCCTTTTAGAAGTTTTGATTGTGGTATTGCTGAAGAACATGCTGCAACATTTGCTGCTAGTTTATCCTTAAGTGGAAAAAGACCTTTTTTAGCAATTTATTCAAGTTTTTTACAGCGCTGTTATGATCAAATAAATCATGATATATGCCGAATGGATTTACCAGTAGTTATAGGCATAGATAGGGCAGGTTTAGTAGGAAATGATGGTGATACCCATCATGGAGTCTTTGATATTGGTATATTGCGCCCATTGCCAAATATCATCCTATCTCAACCTAAAGATGCTAAAGAAGCTGGAGATTTATTATATACAGCTTTTAATACAAATCATCCATTTGCCATAAGATATCCTAAAGGAACTATAAATTATACTGAAACAACATTTGAAAATATTGAAATTGGATCTTGGACTAAACATGGCAATATTAATGATTATAAATTAATTGTTATGACTTATGGTGAAGATGTAGATAAAATAGCATCTAAAATAGAAATAAATAATTTACCAGTAATGGTTATTAATTGTCGTTTCTTTAAACCTTTAGATAATAATATGATTGAATCTATTGCAAAAGAAAAAAAGAAAGTTATCATATATGAAACAGATATGTTAATAGGTGGTTTAAGTAGTGCTATTTTAGAATATATAAATGATCATAAATTAAATATGGACATTGAAAGAATTGGTATAAAAGACAATTATGTTACATTTGGTGCCAATAATTTATTACGTAAAGAACAAAGTATTGATATAAATTATTTGTTTGATAAAATTAATGATTTATTGATGAGGTGAATTTATGCTTAGAAATCTATATATCAAAAATTTTATATTGATAGATGAGCTTTCTATTGATTTTGATGAAGGTTTTACAGTTTTAACTGGAGAAACTGGAGCGGGAAAATCAATAATTATTGATGCGATAAGTTTGCTTTCAAGAAAAAAAGCAAGTAGCTCATTAATTCAAAAAGGAAAAGATCGTGCTATCATACAAGGTATATTTGATATTGATTATAAAATGGGTAAGATTCTAGAAGAAGCTGGTTTAGATTATGATGAAACAATAATGATTACCAGAGAAATCAAAAGTGATGGAAAAAGTATTTATCGCTTAAATAATCGTGTTGTAAATGGCTTATTGATTAATGAATGTTTGCAAGATTCTATTGATATTCATTCTCAACATGATAATCAATACCTTTTAAATAAAAATAAACATATTGAATTATTAGATAAGTATATTGATGATAAATTGATTAATGAAGTTAAAAAAAATTATCAAGACTATTATCAATTAAATAAATCATTACAAGAAGATTTAGAAAAAAAATATAATGAACAAGATATAGATTATTATCAATTTATGATTGATGAAATTAATTCAGCACATTTAGATCCTCAAGAAGAATATGAACTAAAAAAACAAGAAGAAGGTTATAAGGTAATAAAAAATAATTTAAATAAATATATAAATATTAAAAATATTTATGATCAAAGTATATATCCAAATTTATATGAAATACAAAAATTATTTAAAAGCTTTAATTTAGAACAATTAGAACAAACATTAAATAGTTCAATTTATAATATTGAAGATGTAATGGAAGAATTAGATAAATATATTAATGCTTTTAATATTGATGAAAATACTATTAATGAAGTAGAAGAACGTTTATTTTTAATTAATAAGCTAAAACATAAATATAATCGTAGTGTTGAAGATATATTAATTTATAAAGATCAACTGGAAGAAAAAATTGAAATAATAAATAATCGTCAGGAATATTTAGCTAAATTTCAAAAAGCAGTAGATGAAGCATATCAAAAGTTTTTGCATAGTGCTACAAAATTACATGATTTACGCATAGAAAAAGCTAAAGATTTAGAAAATAAAGTAGTAAGTAATCTTAAAGACTTAATGCTAAATAATGCAAATTTTAAAATTGTTATTGAAGAATGTGCACCATCATCAAAAGGTATAGATAATGTTGAATTCTATATTTCTTTAAATGCTGGTGAAGATTTAAAACCTTTGCATAAAACAGCTAGTGGGGGAGAACTTTCTCGATTAATGTTAGGTCTAAAAGTAATATTCGCTAATCTAACAAATGTAGAAACAATTATCTTTGATGAGATTGATACTGGTGTAAGTGGACAAGTAGCAAAAGCTATTGCGCAAAAAATGAAATATTTAAGTAAGTCTATTCAAGTATTTGCTATTACACATTTACCAATTGTAGCAAGTTATGCTAATCATCAATATAAAGTCATTAAATCTATTAAAAATGATTCTACATATACAGATGTAATTGAATTAAATAATGAACAAAGAATTAATGAAATATGTTTAATGGCAAATGGTAAAATTGATGAGGCAGGTTTATTAGCGGCTAAAGCTTTATTAGAAAGTAATCAATAATGGGAAGAGTAATTTTTCATATTGATTTAAATGCCTTTTTTGCTAATGCTGAAATATTATTAAATCCATCTTTAGCAAATAAACCAATTGCCGTTGCTGGATCTACTAGACGCAGCGTAGTAAGCACCTGCTCTTATGAAGCAAGAGCTTATGGTATTCATAGTGCCATGAGTATTCAAGAAGCAAAAAAAAGATGTAAGGATTTAATTATTGTTCAATCACATCATGAATATTATGAAGAACTATCTAATAAATTTATATCATATATTAAAAAATTTACTGATAATGTTGAACAAGTCTCAATCGATGAATGCTATGCCAATATGAGTGAAGCTATTAAAAAATATAAATATCCTTTAGATTTAGCATGGCAAATTCAAAAAGAATTATTACAACTATATGGCTTAAAATGTTCTATTGGTGTTGCCCCTAACAAATTTTTAGCTAAAATGGCTTCGGATATGAAAAAACCAATGGGTATAACCGTACTACGCATTAGTGAAGTACCAACAAAATTATGGCCTTTAGACATCAAAGAAATGCGCGGTATTGGACAAAAAACTTTGCCATATGTAAAAGCTTTAGGAATAAATACCATTGGTGATTTAGCAAATTATCAAGATATTAATCAATTAAAAATGATTTTTGGTAAAAATACAGAAATATTGTTAGCTAAAGCTCATGGTAAAGATAATGATGAAATCATTAATAATGCTGTAGCAAAATCTATGGGACATTCTGTCACATTATTAGAAGATATTAACGATTATCAAGAAATAAAAGGCATTTTTAATTCTTTATCACGCAGCTTAGCAAATAAATTACATGAAGCAAAAATGGCAGGAAATATCATATCTATAACTGTTAAATATTATGATTTTAAATCTATTGTACGTTCAAAGAAGATTGATCGCTATATTTATAAACAAAGTGATATCTTTGAACATGCTATAGAATTATTTGATTCAGTATATAATGATATTCCAATTCGATTATTGGGAGTAAGTGTACAAGATATCAAAAATATAGATAGTTTAAATATTCAACTAAATATTTTTGAGGAAAATGATTATCAAAATGATATAAAAATGGTGGTTAAACAATTGAATGACCAATTAAAATTAGGTGGTAAACTAGTTTTAGCTAAAGATTTTAAAAAGGTGCAAAAAAATGAAAATTAATGATGCATTAGAAGCATATCTTATTCAAATAACTATAAACGAACCAAAATCTCAAAATACTATTGAAGCATATACTCGTGATATTAAAGATTATCTAGCTTATTTAAAAGATAATAATATAAATGATATTGAAAATGTTAATTACGATATTATTAATAACTATATCACATTAATAAAAGATCAATATGCAACATCAACTCTTGCTAGAAAAGCAAATGCTATTAGAACATTTCATCAATTTATATCATTTAAATATGATATGCATGACCCTTCAAGTAATATAGAAGTACATAAAAGTGAAAAACAATTACCAATATTTTGCACTTTACAAGAAATTGAACAAATAATGAATTATTTTGATGATAGTCCTAAAGGTATTTTAAATCATGCTTTATTAGAAATTATATATGGCTGTGGCTTAAGAGTAAGTGAAGTATGTGATCTTACATTATCACAAGTAGATTTAGAAACAAAAATATTAAGAGTTTTAGGTAAAGGTCAAAAGGAAAGAATTGTACCAATTCCTGAAGTTACTGCAGCTATATTAAAAAAATATTTAGTTGTTGTTAGACCTATTTATTCTAAAAATAAAGTTAATTATTTTTTTATTAATCCAAAAGGAAATCATATTAGAACTGAATATATTGAAAGTATGTTAAAATATGTCTTGTCACAAGTGGATATTAATAAAAAAATAACTCCACATAAATTACGTCATACATATGCAACTCATCTTTTAGAAAATGGATGTGATTTAAGGAGCATTCAGGAGCTTTTAGGACATGCAGATATATCGACAACTCAAATATATACTCATGTTGAAAAAAAGCGTTTATTCGAAAATTATGACCGTTTTCATCCAAAAGAAATGAAAGGAAATAAAAAATGAAATTTAAAAGAATATTTACAATTGTAATTGATTCCGTTGGAGCTGGTAGTGCTTATGATTCGTATAAATATGATGATGATAAAGCTGATACTTTAGGAAATTTAGCAAATGCTACAAATGGAATTAGCCTTCCAACTTTAGAAAAGCTTGGCTTAGGAAATCTTCATAATATTAAGGGAGTAAATAAAGTAGATAATCCCTTAGGATATTATACAAAAATGCAAGAAATATCTTTAGGAAAAGATACAATGACTGGCCATTGGGAAATGATGGGACTATATATTGATGAACCATTTATTACCTTTACTGAAACAGGATTCCCAGAAGAATTAATCCATGAATTAGAAGAAAAAACTGGTTATAAAGTAATTGGAAATAAGGCAGCAAGTGGAACAGAAATTTTAGATGAATTAGGCGAAAGACATATGCAAACTAAAGAGATTATTGTATATACTAGCGCTGATAGTGTTTTACAAATAGCAGCTCATGAAGAAGTATTTGGATTAGAAGAATTATATCGTTGTTGTGAAATTGCTCGTGAAATTACTATGAAACCAGAATGGAAAGTAGGAAGGGTAATTGCCCGTCCATTTATTGGTAATAAAAAAGGTTCATTTATTCGTACAGCAAATCGTCATGACTTAGCTTTAAAACCATTTGGTTATACTATTTTAAATAGTTTAAAAGATCATAATTTTGATGTAATAAGTGTAGGTAAAATTAATGATATTTTCGTAGGAGAAGGAATTACAGAAACTTATAAATCAAAATCTAGTGTCCATGGTATGGAACAAACAATAGATATAGCTGATAAAGATTATACAGGACTATGCTTTGTAAATTTAGTTGATTTTGATGCTAAATGGGGACATCGTCGTAATCCGCAAGGATATAAAGAAGAATTACAAAATTTTGATAAATTATTAAATAATTTTATTGAAAAGATGCATGATAATGATTTACTATTCATATGTGCGGATCACGGAAATGATCCAACCTGGAAGGGAAGTGATCATACCAGAGAATTAGTACCATTGATCATATATAGTCCTTCATTTAATGGAGGTGGTCTATTGCCTACATGTGATTCATTTGCTTGCTTAGGACAGACCATAGCTGAAAACTTTGAAGTTCCAGCTACCAATTATGGCTATTCGTTATTAGCCAATTTAAAATAAAAGAGGAATTTATGAAAAAAATATTTATTTTAGCTTTATCATTGTTATTATTGGCTGGTTGTTCCACCAATGATAAAACACCAACTACTACTCAAACACCAACCCCAGAAACAACTACGCCAGCAACTGATGATGCAGTAATTGACCGAAATACTACGGATGATGGCATCGTTATTGTTAATGGCGATAAGGTTGATGAACAATTAGAGCTTATTGCCAAAGAATTGTATGCAGCATTACCTGAACAGATGAATTATGTATTCTATATCTTAGATGAAGCTTCATTTGAAAGCTATGCTTTTGTACCATATCAAGAAGGTATCGAAGGAGTAAGTGCTGATCCAATGATTACATCAATACCTCATTCATTAGTATTATTAAAAATTACTGATAGCGATATCGATGGCAAAGAACTAGCTAAACAAATTGAAGAAAATGCTGATCTTAATAAATGGATTTGTGTCAGTGCAGATGCTAAAAAAGCTATATATAAAGATGGTTATATCATGTTTGTAATGAGCGATAAAGATACTGTTGATACTTTTACCAAGACCTTTGAAAGCATGGATCTACAATAAAAAGACCTTAAAGGTCTTTTTTGTGTTTATAAGTCGTTTTAAAAGCATTTTGATATATAATGATGATATATCATGATAAAAAGCCATATAACGCTTTAAAATAGGGGATGTTGCTGATTTAATCATTGCTATTAATAATACAAGATGTTATTCTATTAAAAAGAGTATAAAGGTATTTTTATGAAAGCTGAATATATAATATTAATTTTTGTTATTATAGGATCTATTATATATCTTCTTTATATTAATGGATATTTGATCATTAATATAAAATCTGCATTATTTTATGTTGGAACACCACGGATTGGAAAAAATAAAAATTGTCTTGGTGCAAGATTTAATAGATGTAATGGATATATAAAGAGGATGATTCGATTAAAACCAGATTCGACTTATAAATTTACTTATGTTTCAAATATAGAAAAGGGTAAGTTATCTATTAATATATATGATAAACATAAAAAAATACTAGCTATATTCGATGATCAGCATAGTTATCAAAAAATATCAACAAAAGATCAAAAACTATTTCTATTTATCACAAATTTTATTCATGCCGATGGTGATTATTCATTAACTTGGAAAGAAATAAATGAATCATAGGATGAAAAGGATGTACTTATCATCCAATACATCAATGATATGGGAAAATTCTGCAAATCATATATCCATATTTTTAACATGGATCATTAATAATGATCTCCTTAGTAAAATTCATGATGAAAATAAAGAGGATATTTTAAAAGTAAAAGCAAGAAAGATGATCGGATATGAATTCCTTGCCAAAAACTATGACATGGTATTGTCTAGAGAAGATTTGTCTAAAAAAATCGTTAAATTTGTTGATCATTTTTATGAAGATTATATCGATATGTATTGTAATTTCATTGAGAATAATTCACATAAAAAAGTTCTTGGTATTAGTTTTTCATGGTATGATTATGATGAAATATCGTCAAATATCATTGAACCAAATTATAAAACTTATATAAATAATAAATCTAAATGACATTATCAATAAAATATTTAACTATTTGGAGGCGAAAAATGAAAATGAACAATAATCATAACAACAATAATGGATTAGCAATTGGCCTAAGTTTGGGAGTTGCTATTGGTACATCTTTGGGTGTTGTATTTGATAATATTTCCATAGGAGTATCAATGGGTTTATGCTTAGGAATTTTATTAGGTACTATATATGATTCAAAAAACAATAAAAATGATGAAAACGATAAATAAATGCAATTACTTTGATTTCATAAATATCTACACTTAATTAAATACATATGTGATCGTTATAAATTATTAAAGAAGGGCTTTACTATAGTAAATGTCCCTTTTTATCTAGGCTTGAAAATCCATATAAACAAAATTCGATGTAAAATTTGGTAATTATATCATCATTTACATATAAAAATCGTTTTACTTTTGCATATAGTCAATTAACCATGACGATACTTTTTATAAAAAGTAATCTATTATTTGTTATAATTTTATTTTTTCATTATAATATAAGTACAATATGATGATATTTAAATACGGAGGTGTTTATAATGAATAAAAAGCTTTTTAATAAAATATT
>CALVCO010000014.1 GCA_944326095.1 uncultured Erysipelotrichaceae bacterium
ACATATATTTCCAAGCTGTATGGGAATAAATAAAAAATATATTCCTAACTATATAATGAGTTAGATTTTATAAAAGGTGTTAGACTCATGCCTGTACAGTAATAAGTGAAACTATTTATTAGGATTAACTTTGTACAAAAGTTCAACTCTTTAATATGTTATATCCAATATCCTCTATTTATATGTTATTGGTGCGTATATTAAAAGAACCCCACGAATTCATTCGTGGGAGTTAGTCAGAACCAAATATAAATAAGATGTTAGAAAAATTAAAAAAAGCATAATATTTATTAAAATTGTAAATAATCATTATGCTTTTTACATTGGTTTTGTTTGGAAATTATTGTACAATATTTTAATGAGGTAAGATTATGCGTGAAATAGATAAAAATGAAATTTGTAATGTAGTACACAAAGTTAAATATAGACCTAATACAGAAATATATGCTGCTTTAATATTAGGTATATTATTTTTATTAGTACCATTATGGTTTATTAAATTTATAGGAGTTATTTCCTTAATTATTGGAATAATTGCATTTATTAAATTAAAAGATCATGTAACTATGGAGATAGCGAAAGATCGTGTTTATATTCATCAAGATGATAAAATTGAAGAGGTACTTTTTGATGAAATAAAAGTATGGGAAGCTAAAGGTAATGGACAAAGTATTGGTAATATTACTTTTATCTTACAAGATGATCAAATGGTAGTTGTGAATACTTATCAACCTGAAAAGGCTAATGCTTTATTGAGTAAATATATTAGACAAAAAGAAAAAAGTGAAAAGGCAATTGAAGATCGTAAAATTACTCATAAAGTTGAATTAAGTTTTACCCAAAAAATTAAATTATTATTTTCTAGAAATAAGTAGGATGAGTTTTTCATCCTTTTATTTTGACTTTTTTAAGGATAGTAATAAAATAATAAAGGAAAGAAGGGGAAAAAATGAAGTGTTTATTTATTGTATTAAATGATACAGAAAAATTAGATGGATTATTAGAATCTTTAGGCAATAATGGAATTAAGGGAGCTACAGTAGTAGAGTCTACAGGTATGGCTCATAGATTGATTAATAATGATTATTCTACACGTTTTCTTGGATCTTTAAGATCAGTATTAAATCCTGAAAGAGAAACAAACTATACTATCTTTATGGTATTAAATGATGAAGATATTGATATAGCTAAAAAAGCTATAAAAGATGTATTAGGAGATATCAATGAACCAGATACGGCTATTATCTTTAGTATGCCTGTTGATTTTGTTGAAGGAGTTAGAATTTAAAAATGATGGATATTATTCATAATTCAATGTTTCTTCAATGTGCGATTATTTTTATTACAGGTTTGGTATTTAGTAAATTAGCTAAATTGGTTAAATTACCTGCAGTAACTGGTTATCTAGTTGGTGGTTTAATTTTAGGTCCATATATTTTAAATTTTGTTACTTTAGAAAGTGTTGAAACTTTAGCTATTTTTTCAGATATAGCTTTAGCATTTATCGCTTTTAATATAGGTAGTGAATTTAAAATTAGTTATTTTAAAAAGGTTGGAGTAGCACCTATTGTTATAGCTTGTTTAGAAAGTTTATTTGCTGTTTTATTTGTTTTAGCAGTTTTATTATTAACTAATCATGAATTAAGATTTAGTTTAATGCTTTCAGCTATAGCTGCAGCAACCGCTCCAGCAGCAACCATCATGGTAATTAAACAATATCGTGCAAATGGTCCAGTTACTAAGACTTTATTAAGTGTTGTAGCTATTGATGATGCGACAGCTTTGATTTTATTTGGTTTTGCACTTGCGATTACCAATAGCTTATCTAATGGAAGTGGTAATTTATTATTAATGTTGCTTGATCCTATTATTGAATTATTAGTTTCATTTATTTTAGGTGGAGTATTAAGCTTTGTTTTATCTTATTTAATTAGATTTTTTAAAGATGATTTAAGAGTACCTTTGATTGTTGCAACATTATTGCTTACTTTAGGTTTATCTGAAGTATTTGGAGCATCTTCTTTGATGGTATGTATGGTTATGGGTGCTTTATTTTGTAATTTATCAAATGAAGCTGATAAGACTATGAATATTATTGATGGTATTACTCCTTCATTATTTATGATGTTTTTTGTCTTAAGTGGTGCAGAATTAAATGTAGGTATATTGCCTTCAATTGGTTTGGTTGGTATCATTTATGTAGTATTTAGAGTTGTTGGTAAATATGTTGGTGCTTATGTAGGTGCTAAAATGTCTCATGCTAGTGAAAATGTTTGTCGTTATATTGGTCCTTGTTTGATTCCACAAGCAGGAGTAGCAATTGGTTTATCATTAGTTGCAGAAAATATGGTTCCAGAATTTGGTTCAACTATTCGTGCAGTTATTTTATGTGGTACTTTAATTTATGAATTAATTGGACCATTTGTTACTAAGAAAACTTTGATAATGGCTAAAGAAATTAAAGAGGTTTAAGATGATTATTAAAGAAGAAGTTTGGATTACTCCTTATCAATTACCAAGAATGTTACACATCTATCTTCCTGATGATTTACAAGAAGATGAAAAATTACCAGTATTATATATGTTTGATGGTCATAATTTGTTTTATGATGAAGATGCAACATATGGAACTAGTTGGGGATTAAAAGATTATTTAGATAAGCATCATAATCGTTTGATGGTTGTAGGTTTAGAATGTAATCATGAAGGTAATGAGAGATTGAGTGAATTTACACCTTATTCTTTTGATGATTATGATTATGGCTATATTGAAGAAAAAGGATTAGCTTTAATAGATTGGATGATAAATGAATTAAAACCTTATATTGATGAAAATTATCCAACTAAAGCTGATCGTAATCATACTTATATTGGTGGATCAAGCATGGGTGGCTTAATGAGTTTATATATGATTATTAAACATTCAGATATATTCTCAAAAGCAGCTTGTGTTTCTTGTCATATTTATCCTTTATTTAAACAAATGCGTAAAGATCTTCGTACTAAGATGCATCCAAATACTACGGTATATATTAGTTGGGGTGGAAGAGAATATGGAAACAATCATATCTTAGCTACGGTTACTGATCAAAATTTACAAATTGTTCGTGCTTTATTGAAAAAACCACATGTTAAAGTAATTCCTTATGTATTTAAAAATCATAACCATTCTGAAAGTTCATGGCGTAAAGAATTACCAATGTGGTTTAAAGAGTTAAAATTATAACAAGGGTGTGTAGTCTTTTATTAGGTTTTATACCCACCCTTTTTTTGTTGTAATAAATTATATTTTAATTTGTTTATATAAATAATTATCTAGGTTCACCGTATTCTCTTTTCATAGCTTTGATAGATACAATCCACTGTTTACCAAATTTGCATACATCTATTCCATTTATTAGTTTTCCATAAGATATTGCTTTTCTTAATGTACTTTCGTTTAAATGCCAAATCTCTGTTGCATCACTTAATGCCATTAAATCATCAAAAGGAGTTGTAATAGTTTTACCATTTTCATACAATTCATCACAAGATAAGTCAATATAATCGTTCCATATGATACCATAACCACCTTTATCAACACTTACTTCATTAAAAAGTTTCACATTTTTTAGTTCGTTGAAAATAGGCCATTTTATAAATAATGGTTTAACATCATATATTTTCGTTATACCTTCTGCAAATATTATAGATAATTTATAATCGTTAAGTGGATTTACTGATTTTATTTTGTGAAACATATTTGTTCCTCCTTATTCTAATGGTGCTAATTTTTTAAATTCTTGAGTTTCCCACATTATTAATAAATTTTTTTATTAATTTGTAACCATTCTCCTACTAATGCTAAAGCTTTTGTAGGTAACGACCCCTCTAAAACTATACCATTTTCTATACATATTGCAGCCATGTCATCACCATATATAGCATGAATATGTGGGGGATTATGTTCGGCTTGTTGGAAATACATTCTAATTACAATTCCATAAAAACGTGATATTACCGGCATCATTTTGACCTCCTAAAAATACAGTATAATAATATCACGGTGACGTGATAAAATCAATTTTTTTATTTTTTATATTAATATGTATTTGTTAGTCGATAGCCATTACCTTCATCTACTAATTCAATACGATAGATTTGTGGCATAATGTCATCTTGATAACCAGCAGCCAAGTCAATTAATAATCTATTATCTTCATAACTTGTAGCGATAATATATGAAGTATTATAAGGTATACCAGTGCTGATTGAAGAACTTGTATCACTAGCATATAGTTTTCCATTTTCTTCTAAATAGATAGGATTTTCTTGATAGAAGGCAATATCATATAAAGTATTTAAGTAATCTTGAGTAAATACATTTTCTGCTACACTTTTAATTTGATCAATAGAATTATATTCAGCAACTTCAAAATAATTTTCATTAGTTGGATGTTGATCACCTAAGGTTATTCCTGAAGCGTATAATAGATTGATTGCTAATTCTTGTTCATTTAATAGATTGTCTAAAAGTTCTTTTTCTTGTGCAAAGTTTGGATCATCTTTAGTAATTTGTTCGATATCTACTTGAAATGAATAATTGCTATCTAACCATATACTATTTAATGGTTGATATAATTGAAATTGCATACTATATTTATCATCGATTGGTAATGTATAAATATAGTCAGCATTACTTGCTACATTTTCTTCTTGAGTTAATTGATTAAAGTTTTCTACTGTTGGGAGGGTACCAACTTCAATTGGTAAAGTTGGTAGGGTGGTACTATATTGTTGTTGGATATCATTGATTTGATTGTTATTGTAGGTTGATGTGCATTCATTAATCATTATTATAATTTTTTCTTCATCAGAAACAGGATCGGCAGTTACTTCTCTACCGAATTCATCATATTTTTTTTGACTTGCACAACCTATTAACATAAAAGCTAATAGTGCAAATATTATTAATTTTTTCATAAGTTAAGTTCACTTTCTTGAGTAAATTATATAACTTTTTACAATAACTTGACAAACTATTTTCTTTATTGTTTAATATCAATGTTAAAGCGTTGAAGAGACTAAGTAAATCATGATATTTTAAAGAGAAATCATGGCTGGTGTGAATGATTAAATTAGTGATTGAAATCTATCTCGGAGTGAAAGATAAAACTTTCCGGTTACAGCCGTTATTGTTTGAGTGATTATAATGTTTCACGTGAAACATTATAATAATTAGGGTGGCAACACGAGATATCGTCCCTTTGGGTGATATCTTTTTTATTTAATATGGAGGTTATATGTTAGATATTAAATTAGTAAGAGAAAATCCAGAATTAGTAAAAGAAAACATCAAGAAAAAATTTCAAGACGAAAAATTACCTTTAGTAGATGAAGTTATTGAACTTGACCAAAAGTATCGTGCATCTAAAGCTCGTGGAGATGAATTACGTGCTATGCGCAATAAAGTCTCTAAAGAAATTGGTATGTATATGGGTAAAAAGATGTTAGCTGAAGCAGAAGAAGCTAAAAAGAAAGTAGCTGATATTGCAGATGAGTTAAAAGCTTTAGAAGAAAGTGAAAATACCCTTCAAGAAGAAATTAAACAAAGAATGTTAGTTATTCCAAATATCATTGATCCTTCAGTTCCAATTGGTAAAGATGACAGTGAAAATGTTGAAGTACAAAGATATGGTGAACCAAAGGTTCCTGCATATGAAATTCCTTATCATGCAGATATCATTAATTCTTTCAATGGCATGGATAAAGATGCTGCAGGAAGAACAAGTGGACAAGGTTTCTATTATTTATTAGGAGATATTGCTAGATTACATGAAGCTATGTTAGCTTATGGTCGTGATTATATGATTGAGAAAGGTTTTACTTATGCTATTCCTCCATTCATGATTCACGCTAATGTAGTTGAAGGAGTTATGTCTTTCCCAGAAATGGAAGCAATGATGTATAAAATTGAGGGTGAAGACTTATACTTAATTGGGACTAGTGAACATTCTATGATCGGTAAATTTAAAGATCAAATTATCAAAAAAGAAGAATTACCAATTACTATGACTTCTTATTCTCCTTGCTTTAGAAAAGAAGGTGGATCTCATGGATTGGAAGAAAGAGGATTATATCGTGTTCATCAATTTGAAAAACAAGAGATGATTGTATTGTGTGAACCTGAACAATCTATGGATTGGTATGATAAAATGTGGCGTTATTCAGTTGAAATATTTACTAATATGAATATTCCTGTTCGTCAATTAGATTGTTGTTCAGGGGATCTTGCGGATTTAAAAGTTAAATCTTGTGATATTGAAGCTTGGAGTCCTAGACAACAAAAATATTTTGAAGTATGTTCTTGTTCAAATTTAGGAGATGCACAAGCTAGAAGATTAGGAATAAGAGTTAAAGGTGAAAAAGGTAATTATTACTTGCATACTTTAAATAATACAGTAGTTGCTTCTCCTCGAGGCTTAATTGCTTTAATTGAAAATAATTATAATGAAGATGGAAGTATTGCTGTTCCTGAAGTGTTACGTCCTTATATGGGGGGTAAGGAAAAGTTAGTTCCTAAAAAATAATGTTTCACGTGAAACAAACAAAAACATTTGCTTGTTATAAATAATTTGATATAATATTTATCGGTACAACAGACATGGATATAACTTGGTCAGGTCCGGAAGGAAGCAGCCACACAACCCTCTATCTGTGTGTACCTTTTTTTATAGGTGAACATATGAACGAAAAATATATGCAAATGGCTTTTGATGAAGCTAAATTGGCTTATCAAGAAGATGAAGTCCCAATTGGTTGTGTAATTGTAAAAGATGATGTTATCTTAGCTAAAGCACATAATAAAAAAGAACAAAATAAATTAAGTCTTGCTCATGCAGAAATTCTTGCGATTAAACAAGCGTGTGAAAAAATAAATGAGAAATACTTAATAGATTGTGACCTTTATGTAACCCTAGAACCTTGTATGATGTGTATGGGCGCTATTGTTCAAAGTAGAATTAAGAATGTTTATTATGCTACTAGTGATCCTAAAGGAGGTTGCGCTAATAGTGTTATTCAAATAGCTAATGTTACTAATTTAAATCATTATCCTAAAGTTTATCAAGGGATGATGGAAGAAGAATCTAAAAATTTATTAAAGAGTTTTTTTAAAGCAAAAAGGATAAAGTAATATAAGTAGGTATATATATCAAAAACCTACTTTTTTTGATATAATAATTAAGATGAAAGGTGGACGTAGAATGGGATATAAAGCATTATATCGTACATATCGACCTAAGACTTTTGATGATGTTGTTGGTCAACAACATATCGTTAAAACTTTAAAAAATGCTATAAAAGAAAATAAATTAGCCCATGCTTATCTATTCTGTGGACCAAGAGGTACAGGAAAGACAAGTATTGCGAAAATATTAGCTAAAACAATAAATTGTGAAGATAGTGCTAATGCACCATGTGAGAAATGTGAAAATTGTATTGATGCGAATAATAATCAGCATCAAGATATATTTGAAATAGATGCGGCTAGTAATACTAGTGTAGATAATATAAGAGATTTAATTGATAAAGTAAAATATGCGCCAATGGAAGGTAAATATAAAGTATAT
Source organism: uncultured Erysipelotrichaceae bacterium (assembly GCA_944326095.1). Lineage (GTDB taxonomy): Bacteria > Bacillota_I > Bacilli_A > Erysipelotrichales > Erysipelotrichaceae > JALEVB01. The sequence goes on from CALVCO010000014.1 coordinate 7,611, forward strand.
ATTATCGATGAGGTACATATGTTATCAACGGGAGCATTTAATGCTTTATTAAAAACCTTAGAAGAACCTCCTGCACATGTTATCTTTATTCTAGCAACTACTGAACCACAAAAAGTTTTGCCTACGATTATATCGCGTTGTCAAAGATATAATTTTGAAAAAGTTAGCGATGAAGATTTATATCAAAGATTAAAATATGTTTGTGATCAAGAACAAATAAAAGCTACAGAAGATAGTTTAAGAATGATTGCTAAACTTGCAGATGGTGGAGTTAGAGATTCTTTGAGTATGTTAGATCAATTTGTAGCTTATAATCATGAACAAATAACTATCGAAGATATTAATGAAGTATATGGTTTAACAACAACCGCACAAAAGATTAAAATCTTATTAGATATTGCAAATAAGAATATTCAAGAATTAATCCTAAATATTGAACAGATGGATAATAAGGGAATCAATATTATTCGCTTAACCAATAGTTTAATTGATATTCTTAAAGAAACTATCATATATGCATATGGGCATGATAAAAGTTTATTGCATGATTTAAATGAAGATGAAGTAAATGAAATTGGTAAAGTAATAGCTACAAGACATGCCTTAGCAATGATTGATATTTTAATGGATAATATTAATGCATATCGTAATACTGATCATGCTAGTAAGTATTTTGAAGTTGCTTGTTTAAAGATGATGGAAGTATTCAATGAAAATGTTGATAGTAAGCCAACAATAGAAAAAACAAAAGAAAAAGTAATTGTGAAAAACAAAGAAAATATCACAAGTAAAATAGAAACTGAACAACCTGAAGAAAAAGTAGAAGTTAAAAAGATAGAACTAGAAACTAAAGAATATGATGAAGATTTCTTGTTGGGATTATTAGTGAAATGTGATAAAGTAAATAAAAGTCAAGATATGCAAGCTTTTACTAGATTACCAGAAATGATGGGTGATTTAGATAATATGCGATATGCAAAAACATTGATGGATGCTAAAATCATGGCAAGTGGCAAAGATTGTATTATCTTAGGTGTTAAGATGGATGCGATTGCTCATATGATTAATGATGAGAAAATGAATAAAGATTTATATGTCTTTATTAAAAATAAATTAGGTATCAATAAAATGATATATGCTTTAAGCAATGAAAAGTTTGCACATTTAGTAGAAAGTTTTAAACAAAGAAGTAAAGATAATACTTTACCAACAGAGAGTGAAGTTACTTTCTATATTCTTGATGAAGTAAAAGAGCCAACTAATGAAGAAAAATTAATTGATTTATTTGGCGATGCAATAGAAATAGTTAAGGAGTAATAAAAATGGATTTACAAAGATTATTAAGAGAAGCTCAAAAGATGCAATCAAAAGTATCTAAGGTTGAAAAAGAATTGAATGAAGCAGAATATGAAGGTAAAAATGGTCCGGTTAGTATTAAAATCAATGGTAAACATGAAGTAATCAGTGTTGAAATTGAAGAAGATGTATTGAGTGCGGAAAACAAAGATATGTTACAGGATATGATTCTTTTAGCTTTTAATGAAGCAAATGAAAAAGCTAATAAGGAACGTGATGAAAAAATGGGAGCTGTAACAGCAGGAGTTAGTATTCCAGGAGTATTTTAATGTATCCTAAGAGCTTAGAAACATTGATAGAATGTTTTAAGATATTACCTGGTGTTGGGACTAAAAGTGCTCAACGCTATGCATTATTGATGCTTGAAAAAAGTGATGAAGAAATTCAGATGTTTGCGCAAGCATTGATAGATGCAAAAAATAATATTAAACCTTGTAAGATATGTGGTAATTATACCGAAGGTGACATTTGCGATATTTGTAGTGATGATACTAGAGATAGTTCAACAATTTGTGTTGTACAATCATTTAAAGATGTTATCGCTATGGAAAAAACTCAAGAATATCATGGTAGATATCATGTATTAAATGGGGTTATTTCTAGTGTTAAAGGAATAATGCCTCAGGATTTAAATATCGATGGTTTATTGAAACGATTAGATGGCATAAAAGAAATTATCATAGCTACAAGTCCTACCCTTGAAGGGGAGACGACAGCTATGTATCTTGCAAATATTTTAAAAGATAAAAATGTTAAAGTAACTAGAATTGCGCATGGTTTACAAATGGGTAGCCATGTTGATTATGTTGATGAATTGTCTTTAATTAAAGCAATGGAAAATCGAAAAGAAATGTAAGGTGGGTGAAAATGATGAATAATGATCTAAGAATTGCACAAGCAAATACCATGGAGACAATTGATAAGATAGCGCATAAAATTAATGTTGAAGAAGCTTTAGAAATGTATGGAAAGTATAAAGCTAAAATTGATATTAATAAGTTAAATCTTAATGAAAAAGATGGTAAGCTAATTTTAGTAACTGCCATTAATCCAACTAAGGCAGGAGAAGGTAAATCTACAACAACCGTAGGTCTAATTGATGGATTAGCTGCTTTAGATCAAAAAGTAATTGGATGTCTTAGAGAACCATCACTTGGACCAGTATTTGGTTTAAAAGGTGGAGCAACAGGTGGAGGATATTCACAAGTAGTACCAATGGAAGATATCAATCTTCATTTTACTGGGGATATGCATGCCATTACGACCGCTAATAACTTAGTATCAGCAATTCTAGATAATAGTATTTATCAAGATAATCCTTTGAATATTGATCCTACTAAAGTTGTATGGAAACGTTGTTTAGATATGAATGATCGTACGCTTAGAAGTATTACGATTGCTCAAGATAAAAAGACTAATGGCGTTGAAAGAAAAGATGGTTTTGTAATAACCGTGGCTACGGAAATAATGGCTATACTTTGCTTAAGTAAAGATTTAAAAGATTTTGAAGAAAAAGTAGGTAAATGTATAGTTGCTTATACTTATGATGATAAGCCAGTAACAATTAAAGATTTAAATATTACAGGTGCACTAAGTGTAATCATGAAAGAAGCTATTAAACCTAATTTAGTGCAAACTTTAGAAAAGACACCAGTATTTATTCATGGTGGACCATTTGCGAATATTGCACATGGTTGTAATTCTATAGTTGCGACTAAGACAGCTTTGAAACTTGCGGATTATGTGGTAACAGAAGCTGGTTTTGGTGCCGATTTAGGTGCTGAAAAGTTTTTAGATATTAAATGTCGTAAAGCTGGTTTACATCCAAATTGTGTAGTTATTGTTGCGACTGTTAGAGCGTTGAAAATGCATGGAGGAGTTGAACAAGATAAACTTGAAGAAGAAAATGTTGAAGCTTTATTAAAAGGTGTAGATAATTTAGCTAAACATATTGATTCTATTAAACAATTTGGTTTGCCTTATGTAGTAGCTATTAATAAATTTACTAAAGATACTAAAGCAGAAGTAGAAGCTCTACTAAATTGGTGTAAAGAAAATAATCATCCAGTAGAAGAAGCTGATGGTTGGGCTAATGGTTCTAAAGGAACAATAGCTCTAGCAAATAAAGTTATGAAATTATGTAATCAAGAAAATAACTTTAAATTCTTATATGATGAAAATGATAAGATTGAAAATAAAATCTTAACGATTGCTCAAAAAATATATGGAGCAAAAGATGTTGAATATTCCGATTTAGCATTAGAAAAAATAAATAAATTTACAAATATGGGTTATGGCAATTTACCAATATGTATGGCAAAAACGCCAAATTCATTAACAGATGATGCAAAGATATATGGTTGTCCAAAAGACTTCACTATTCATGTTCGCGATGTTAATGTAAGTGCAGGAGCAGGATTTATTGTAGTATATCTAGGCGCTATTATGACGATGCCAGGTTTACCTAAACATCCAGCAGCATATGATATGGGTGTTGATGAAAATGGCATATCATATGGAATATTCTAAAAAATATATTTAATTAAAAAAGGATAACCTTATTTGGGCTATCCTTATTTTTTTCGATATTCTTTTGGTAATACTTTAAAATAATCTTTAAAAGCTATAGAAAATTTACTTTGCGTATCATAACCAACAGTATAAGCTATCTCCGCAATACTTTTATTAGTTTCAAGTAATAGCTTAGCAGCATGATTCATACGATGTTCCTTGATATGAGCGGCAAGAGAAGTACCATAAACAGATTTAAATAAAGTTTTTAAAGTAGTAGGATTAATTAAATATTGTTTAGATAATTCTTCTATAGTAATTCTTTTATCTAAATTATTAATTAATTGATCATGAATTTGACGAATAATTTCTATTTGTTCAGCTTGATATTCATTTTGATAAGTCTTAGATAATTCGTTGGTATTATAAAGATATAAAATTAGTTCAATTGTTTTAATTTTTTGATAACTTAAGGTTGTTTCATTTTTTAAATAAAAATATTGGAAAATGTTTTCAGTTTTTTCATTACCAGCAAAGAAGCATAGTGGTTTATCTTTACATAATTTATTATATAAAGATGAAGAATTAATATCTAAAATATTATGAATATCATTAGTAAAAGTATTTAGATTAATAAAGAAACATAATGCTTCAAAACTATCGTTTAATAATTTTATATCTTTGTTTTTAAAATTTTTTAATAAGTATATTGCAAAGTCTTTAGGACCAATGCAAACATAATTATTTTTTATTTTCCAAGCTATTTTTCCACTATAACAATAAGTAATAATTAATATATTATCATCTTCTTGATTAATTATTTGATTATAATTTTCACTAGATAAATAAGCTATTTTGATACCATCAAATAGTAAGTTATATTGAACTAGTTGCATAATTATTTAGGACAAGATATTTCTATTACTTGTTCAATCATTTGGTGTAATAACTTACTTTGTTTGGTATCAGCTGCTTTATAATATACTTCTTTACCTTCTCTTCTACTAGTGATTAGACCACTGCTACGTAATAATCTTAGATGATGTGATATAGCAGGGCTAGACATATTTAATAGAGCAGAAATATTAATGACACATTCTTCACAATGACATAATAGCCAAAATAGTCTTACTCTATTAGTGTCTTGTAGTTGTTTAAAGATATATGCAATCTTTTCAAATTTATCAACATTTTCTAATTCTTTCATAATATTTCTCGATAAATCTTCATCATTATGTTTATGTGGTAATAATGAATCACTCATAATAAACCTCCTTTTGTCCCAATTAGAAATCTTTTTATCCTTTTTAGAAGGATGTGCTTATATTAGCTTGTTTTATTTTTATGGGAGCATTATACTACAGTTACAACGATTAAACAATTACTTAATTGTTTAATAAATGGAGGATATTATGAAAAAGACTTATAAGATTGAAGTAGATTGTGCAAATTGTGCAAACAAAATGGAAGAAGCTGCAAATAAAACAAATGGCGTTAAAAATGCAGTAGTTAACTTTATGACGCAAAAGATGATAGTTGAATTTGAAGAAGGTTATGAAGCAAAAAAAGTAATGGAAGAAGTTTATAATGCTTGTAAAAAAGTTGAATCTGATTGTGAAATAGAATTTTAATTTTTAAGCTAGAAAGGATAATTTTATGCAAGAGATAATAGTTAAATTATTATTAATTGTAGTTATTCTAATTGCTTTAGGTTTATTGATAACTAAAAAGAATGATATGAATAAACATCAAAGAAAGATGTTAATTAGAATATTGATAGCTTCAAGTATTTTATTAGTTTTACAATTTATTAGTATTGCAACTTTTGATATACTTGATGATTATTTATTTGTTTCATCTGGAAGAATATTGCGTTTTGCTTTATATTTTACGGATTATTTAATTATTGGTCATGATATCTTAAAGAAAGCTTTTAAGGGTATTATGAATCGTCAAATATTTGATGAAAACTTTTTGATGGCAATTGCGACAGTTGGAGCTATGGCTATTGCGATTTATAGTAATGGTGACTATGTAGAAGCAATTGCGGTTATGTTATTTTATCAAATTGGTGAATGGTTCCAAAGTTACGCTGTTGGTAAAAGTCGTAAAAATATTAGTGAATTAATGGATATTCGTCCTGATTATGCAAATATTGAAGTTGATGGAAAAATAGAAAAAGTTGATCCTGATGAAATAAGTGTTGGTAGTATCATTGTTGTTCAACCAGGAGAGAAGGTACCAATTGATGGTATTGTTGTAGAAGGAGATTCAACTTTAGATACAAGTGCACTTACTGGAGAAAGCTTGCCTCGTGAAGTAAAAGTAGATGATAATATTATTAGTGGTTGTATTAATATGAGTGGTTTATTAAAGATTAAGACTACTAAGGAATTTGGTGAATCTACCGTTTCAAAGATTTTAGATTTAGTAGAAAATGCTAGTTCTAAAAAATCTAAATCAGAACAATTTATTTCTAAGTTTGCAAGAGTATATACTCCTGCAGTATGTTATAGTGCTTTAGCTCTTGCAATTATTCCCCCATTAGTTAGATTGTTAATAATGGGTGTGGATGCTCAATGGGGTATATGGATATATCGTGCATTAACTTTCTTAGTTATTAGCTGTCCTTGTGCTTTGGTTATAAGTATTCCTTTGAGTTTCTTTGCAGGAATTGGTGGAGCTAGTAATGAAGGTATCTTAATTAAAGGATCAAATTATCTAGAAACATTATCTAAAGTAAAGACAATTGTTTTTGATAAGACTGGTACCCTTACTAAGGGAGTATTTGAGGTTGATGGTATACATCATAATAAATTAGAAGATGAAAAAATATTAGAATTTGCGGCTTTAGCCGAAAGTGCCTCATCACATCCAATTAGTAAAAGTTTACAAAGAGCTTATGGCAAAGAAATTGATCGAACAAGAGTTAGTAATATTCAAGAAATTAGTGGTAATGGTGTAATAGCTTTTGTTGATAATCATAAAGTAGCAGTTGGTAATGATAAGTTAATGAGAAGTTTAAATATAGCTTATATTAATTGTCATAGTATTGGTACCATAATTCATATCGCTATTGATGATGAATATGCTGGTCATATTGTCATTTCGGATATATTAAAACCTAATACAAAAAAAGCAATCGCTTCATTGAAGAATGCTGGTATTACTAATACCGTAATGTTAACTGGTGATACTAAGAAAGTAGCGGATAAGGTAGCAAGTGATTTAGGAATTACTAAAGTATTTAGTGAATTATTACCTGAAGATAAAGTAAATAAAGTAGAAGAATTATTAAAAGTAGAAGGTAAAGATAAATTAGCCTTTGTTGGTGATGGTATCAATGATGCTCCAGTATTATCTAGAGCAGATATTGGAATTGCGATGGGGGCTATGGGTAGCGATGCAGCAATTGAAGCAGCTGATGTTGTTTTAATGGATGATGATCCTTTAAAAATTTCTAAAGCAATTAAAATATCTAAAAAGTGTTTACGTATAGTTTATCAAAATATCGTATTTGCGATTGCGATTAAATTAATTTGTTTAATCTTAGGAGCCTTTGGTGAAGTAAATATGTATGTAGCTATATTTGCTGATGTTGGGGTAATGATTCTAGCAGTATTAAATGCGATTAGATGTTTATTTGTTAAAAATTTATAGGTGCAAATTATTATATTTGCATCTTTTTTTATATTATAATGAATTTGTAAAGGAGGCTTTTTGATGAATAAGTTAGAAGAATTTATGCAATTACTTGTGGGTGAGTTTGATAATCAAGAACAAGTCCAAAAACTACAAGATGATAATTATCCATATGCTAAACATATAAATACTATTTGTAATGATAAGATAGATAATTTACCTAATGATTTTAATGGTTATTTTATGGTAGAAGAGAGTTATTATACAATTCATGATAAGACTAATGCTTCTAGTCATTTATTTCTATTTACGCAAGAAGAGGATAAAATTAAATTAACTTCTTATGATTTACCAGATGGTTATGACTCGCATAATTTTACTTATGAAAAGATGGAAAAAGTTGATTATAACTCTTTAAAAGTTAGTAATAAATTTGTACCAGCATTATATTCTTTAAATAAAGATATATGGGAAGGAGGAAGCATTAGTATGTTTGCTCCAACGGTAAAATTCACTTTATATGAACGCTTTTCAAAAGACTTTTTAGAAGTTAGTGAATCAATAGAAGTTAATGGTAAAAGAACTTTTGGATATGATATTCCAATAATGTATAAAAGAATTAAATGATAAAAACTGTTGGCAAAGTAATGCTGACAGTTTTTAATTACGTCATAAATAATTTAATTTAGTCATTTTTTAGAAAATGACTAAATTGAAGTGTAAAATGACAATATTAAATTTATAATATTGGTAAAGGATAATAACATGAGAAAATTTGAATATAAAGAAAATTGGAAGAAATTATTAACTCCGAATATAGTATCACTTTTAACTTTTATATATTAGAATAGAAAGGTTTACGGGTTTTGGACCAATACTTTCTTTGATAGCAGGTATTTTTAGTGTAATGTCGGGAATTATGCTTATTGCATATCCAAATATGGGTATGGTTGAAATATTGATGTTATTGCCAATTTGGTTTATTGCGCATTGTATTTCGCGATTAGCTAATTTAAATAATGTTCGATATATTATGGGAAATGGTATGTATTATTTCTCCATGATTGTTAATATCATTGGATTAATATTAGGATTTTTGATGTTGCTTCATCCTTTGTTTGCTACTGAAGTATTGCGATATTTTATAAGTGCTTATTTGATTTTATTAGGAATTGAAGCTGTAATATTAGCAATTAGTAAAATAGGATGTAAATATTAAAAAAGGCCAAGAATTTTAATCTTGGTCTTTAATTTGGTAATTTTTTACCACATTTAGGACAAAATTCAAAATTATCTTCTATCTTATTACCACAATATGGACAATAATTGGTGGTTGAAACAAAATGTTTATTCAATGGATCAATTTCCTCATTTTCTTCCGTGATATCAAAGCTAGAATAGCGATTTTTACTGGTGGCATTTTTAAAATTATAAATAGTTATAATTATGCCTAATGTTACAAATAGAATGCCAAATAGGGTAAAAAATCCAAGTCCTAAATGGAAGGTCATGATGGTCCAAAATATTCCAAAGATGGTAATTATAATAGATGCGATACCTTGAATTATTGATGGAGCTCGTCCTGGTTTAATACTTTTCATAAGTTTCCCTTTCTTAATTGTTCTATTTTTTTATAGCTGTGAAAGATACTAGATACTAGAATTACGCCAATTACAATAGCGCATGCTTGAACAATGGTATCGATGCCTGTTAATAGGGCTTCATTGATATCATTATTGATAATAGCGAGCATAGTATAGTACATTCCTCCTCCTGGCACTAATGGTATTAGGGCACAGATGGAGAAAATAGTGCTTGGACATTTGATGATTCTTGCAAGAATTTCTGAGGTTATTGCTAAGGCTACACTAGCTATAAATAGACTGAAAGATTGTGAATAATTTAAAGTTAGACCTATATCATATACTAAGCCGCCTATGGCCCCACATAGGCTAGCTCCTAATAGTTTATTTTTAGGAACATTAAAGATAATAGCGAATCCTAAAGAGGCAATGCCTGCAGATATGCATGATAACATTAGATGATACCTCCTAATAATGCTAAGGTAATACCACTACCTACGGCAATGGCTACTGCTACAAATATGGCTTCAGTAGCTCTAGCAATTCCACTGACAATATCGCCACTTACTGTATCTCTAATAGCGTTAGTAATAGCTAGACCTGGTACTAATAACATAATGCTAGATATAAATAGAATATCTTGATTACTTCCAAAATATTTGGCAAATATCATAGCTAAAAAGGAAATTATAGCTCCACCTATTGCATTGTTGAAAAAAGATGATAGTTCTATTTTGGCTAATAATTCTAAGATGAATTTTACGATAATACCAATTATTAAAGCAAATATTGCATCTATAAGATTTCCTTTAAAGAAGAAACTAAAGCCAAATACACAAATGGCAGCACCTAGAATAATTATGTAAGTAGGATAATTTTTTTCAAGGGCAATTTCATCTAATTTTTTATCTAGTTCATCTAAAGATAAATTAGAATTAGTAATTGATCTTGATAGAGTATTTACTTCATCTATCTTTGATAAGTTAACATTTTTCATATGTACTCTTTTAATATTATGATATAAAGCGGTAGATTCTGGCATTGATATAGAAATTATCAATAAAGTTGGGGTAGCATAAGCATCAGCAACTTTAGCTCCATAAGCCTTAGCAATTCTTTGCATCGTGTCCTCAACCCTTACAATTTCTGCGCCATTTTCAATTAAAAGAATACCAGCTTTAGTAATAGTTTTTGCAAGTTTATTTCCGTCCATTAATTTCACCTTTTTTAAATTATAACAATATGAATAAATAATTTACAAGATAGTGTTAAAAAATGCTAAAATAATAAATAGGAGAAATAAAGAAAAATGGCTTCAATTTTACATATTTGTGATGCGCAAATGATTGAATTTCATCGAATTAATGGTAATAAGACCATTAATTTTTGGCGTCCTTCACCTAGCAAACGTTTTAGTAATTTTCATATTGGTGATTATTTATTTTTTTATGTGCGTTTAGCTAATCGCAAAGAAAAGGCGATAGTTGGCTATGGGCATTTAGCTAAGATTACTAGTATGAGTTTTAATAATATGTGGAATACTTATAAAGAAGAAAATGGTTATGCTAGTAAGGAAGCTTTTAAAGAAGCTATTATTCGCTTAAATAAAGATAATATTGTTCCTGCTAAACTTACAGGTTTATATTTACATGATGTAGCTTTTTTTCAAAGTCCCTTATTTCTTAGTGAAATTGGTATTCATATTTCTAAAAGATTAGGGAGTTATTGTTACTTAGATAAAGAAGATGATATGGCTACTGCTAAAGTATTAAGATATGCTAATGAAGTTGGCTTAGATTTGTGGACTAGCATGATTAGTAATGATAATAGCGATAATTTTAAGAAGGATGAAAATATTTATATTTTAAAACAGACGATTATTGAACATGCTTTAATTTTGAGTAATCGGCAAAATCGTAAAGCGATGCATCTATTGCATGATGCTAGTATTAAATTTATAAATAATATAAAATATATGGGATATCGTTATGATGACGATAAATTAATATTATATATGGCGATTATTGATGAGCCTAATATGTTAGAAATGATGGTTGGGCATGCTTTATTATTAAAGAAAGAATTGCATGACAAATTTAATTTAAAGATTTGTTTTATATGTGAAAATAAGAATATTAATGTTGATGATATATTTTAGGAAGAAGGACATAGATGGAAAATATGTATGATGTGATTGTCGTAGGCGGTGGTCATGCGGGAATAGAAGCTAGCTTGATTAGTGCACGATTACATAAAAAAACTTTATTGATTACTTTGAGTATTGAAAATATTGGGAAGATGCCTTGTAATCCTTCTATTGGGGGACCGGCTAAGGGTATTGTGGTTAAGGAAATTGATGCCTTAGGAGGTCAAATGGGTATTACAGCAGACAAGACGGCTTTACAATTTAAGATGCTTAATACTACTAAAGGACCAGGAGTACAATGCTTAAGAGTACAATCAGATAAGCTTGCTTATAAAAAGATGATGCAAGAAGAAATATTAAAACAAGATAATTTAGATGTTTTAGAGGGAATTGCTCAAAGATGCATCATTGAAGATAATAAGATTTTAGGTATTGAGATGGATGGTGGTACTAAGGTTTATGGCAAGATTACCATTTTAACTACTGGTACTTATATGGCTAGTAATATTATGATTAGTGATGAAGTTACTAACTTTGGTCCGGATAATGAACCTACAACTTTAAATTTATCTCAATCATTGCGAGATGCTGGTTTAAAGACTTTCCGTTTAAAGACGGGTACACCTCCAAGAGTATTAACATCATCAATTGATTTTAGTAAAACTTCTTTACAACCAGGTACGGATGAATTTGTATGTTTTAGTGATACAACTACTAAAATTAGACCTTTTAATGAACAATTACCATGTTATTTAACATATACCAATAGTAATACTCATAAGATTATTATGGACAATTTACATCGTTCTAGTATGTATTCGGGAGTAGTAAAAGGCGTAGGGCCTAGATATTGTCCTTCCATTGAAGATAAATTAGTAAGATTTAAAGATAAAGAAAGACATCAATTATTCTTAGAACCAGAAAGTGAAGCTTTAGATACTACTTATGTTCAAGGTTTTTCAACTTCTTTACCACGTGAAATTCAAGAGAAGATGGTACATAGTTTAGCAGGACTTGAAAATTGTATTATTAAAAAATATGCTTATGCGATTGAATATGATGCGATTGATCCTTTACAGATGAAACCTTCCTTAGAATCTAAAATAATTGAAAATTTATTTACGGCTGGACAAATCAATGGTACAAGTGGTTATGAAGAGGCAGCAGGTCAAGGATTAATTGCCGGAATAAATGCTTGTTTAAAATTAGATGGTAAAGAGCCATTAATCTTATCTAGAGATGAAGCTTATATTGGTGTTTTAATTGATGATTTAGTTACTAAGGGTACTAAGGAACCTTATCGTTTATTAACATCTAGAGCAGAATTCCGTTTGTTATTGCGTCATGATAATGCTGATCAGCGCTTAATTGAAAAAGGATATAAAATAGGCACAATTTCTAAAGAGCGTTATGATGCTTATTGTTTAAAGATGCAAAAGATTAAGGATGCTAAAGAATTGTTGGCTAATACTAAAGTTAGTGCTAAGTCTAAGGGTAATGAATATTTAATTAGTCTAGGATATGATGGCTTAAATGATTCTATGAGTGCTTTAGATTTAGTTAAACGACCTTTAGTTAAAACTTATGAACTTGCTAAGGCAATGGAAATTGATATTGAAGAAAGAATTGCTAAACAAGTAGATATAGAAGTTAAATATGCTGGTTATATTGAAAAGGAAGCTAGAGAAGCTGCACGTTTACAAAAGATGGATAAGACCTTAATTCCTGAAGATATCGATTATGAACATATGGAAAACTTATCTTTAGAAGGTAAACAAAAATTAATGCAAGTTAGACCAAGAACTGTAGGTCAAGCTTCAAGAATTTCCGGAGTAAATCCTGCTGATATTGCGATTTTAGCAATGATGATAAAAAGAGGTTAATATGTATACAGTATTATGTTATAGTAAGTGTTCTACTTGCCAAAAAGCTTTAAAATATTTGGATGAAAAAAAGATAAATTATATTAAAAGAGATTTAAAAGAAGATAAACCTGATTATGATTTATTAAAAAAATTAGTAGAACTTAGTAAATTAGATATTAATAAATTTTTTAATACTAGTGGTAAATTATATCGTGAATTAAATTTAAAAGATAAATTAACTACTATGAGTTATGAAGAAAAATTACAATTACTAGCAAGCGATGGAATGTTGGTAAAAAGACCAATATTATATTCAGATGATATAGTTATTGTTGGTAAAAATGAAGAAGCATATGATGAATTGGGGTGATAAAGATGAATTATAATGAAGTAATAAGTAATGTTAAGATTTATGGGTTTGATGATGCGGTATTAGGTAGTAAATATCCTATGGCTACTGATCTTTCTAAATTGAATAATGAAGTTACAAATACAGTTGTTAAATTGGCTACTTCTAAACAAGGTGAAGGTCATGATAATTTTATGAATGGTATTATTGTACAATTTGATTTAACTTTTACTAATAAAGCTTGGGTTGAGGCTGAGCGTTATCATTTTTTAGATTTTATTAGTAGCCAATCTACAATGCATAGAATTACGAAATTTGATTTAGATAAGGCTTATATTGAATATGTTGATCCTAGAATGATTGATATCATGAAGGAAAAAGTTAATGCTTATAATGAGCTAATGGATAAAATTAAACAAGCTAAAGAAAATGGTGAAGATGTTAAAGAAATGGATGCTAAAGCTAAGAAGATGTACTTAGAAGTATTATATTCTAATCCAGCTGGTTTTAGATTGTGTGCTAAGATGACAACTAATTATCGTCAATTAAAGACAATGTATAAACAAAGAAGAAATCATCGTTTACCTGAATGGCAAGCATTCTGTGATTGGTGTGAAACTTTACCACATAGTGAATTTATTACTGGTTTAAAAGATGAATAGATTAATTAAATTATTATTAGCTTTAAGCTTAATACTTTCCTTTGTTGGTTGTACACCATCCAAAGAAACTGTTACTACAACTACTCCAACAATTAATGCGCAAATAGATGAAGAATTTACTAAATTTTTAGATGATTATGTAATTGAAGTAGTTTCCCAAGATTATTTATCTACTCATGTATATTTTGAAAATTCTAGTAATTATGGCATTGAATTTACTAGTGATGAAGTAAATCTAGGTGAAGTTGAATATACCCAAGAAGATAAACAATTAATTGAAGATACTAAAGAGAAATTGTTGAGTTTTGATCGTGACTTATTATCAGCTATTAATCAAGATAATTATGATCAATTATTATATGATTTAGATTTACAGCTTGCATATATGGCTGATGATATGGCATATCTAGGTAGTTTATTTGGACCAATGAGTGGTTTTTATAGTTCAATAGTTACCACTTTAGTAGATTTTGTGATTAGGGATGAGAATGATTTAAATAATTATATTGCCTTAATTAATAGCCTACCTGATTATTTAGATAAGGTGATTGCTTATACGAATAAACAAGCAGAAAATGGTACCTTGATGATTAATTTTGATAGTGTATTGGAATATTGTCAAAATATTGTTGATGATGATGGAACAATATATGAATCATTGATGGCTAAAGTAGATAGTCTAGATATTGATGAAAGTAGTAAAGAAAATTATCGTTTACAATTAGATGAAGCTTATCATAATAGTTTTATAGCTATGTATGAAGGTATTATTACATATTTAAATGATTTAGAAAAAAATAGTTCTAATAATGAACTAGGCTTAGCACATTTGCCTAATGGTAAAGCATATTATGAATTATTAGTTAAAGATAAAGCTGGTAAGGATATAAGTGTTGAAGAATTAGAAGAATTGATGCAAGATTTATTAGTCGATAATCTAACAGTCATGATGACGATTATACAAAATAATCCTGAAAGTTATGAAAGCTTTGATTTAAATATGCAAACAACTTTTAGTTCCTATGATGAAATATTAAACTTCTTAGAAAATAATGTTACAAAGAATTTTCCTAGTGTTGGTAATTTGACATATGAAGTTGCAGGTATTAATCCATTGATTGCAAGTAGTGGTACAGCAGCATATTTTAATATTCCAGCAATAGATCAAACTACGCCTAAGCAAATTAGAGTAAATACTTTAGATAGTAGTTTAGATATTAGTGGATTGTCTACTTATATTACTTTGGCTCATGAAGGTTTACCTGGTCATATGTATCAATATGCTTATAATTATCAAAATAGAGATAGTTTATTTGCGAAAGTTAATAGTAATTTAGCTTTTACTGAAGGTTATGCCGTATATGCTTCTTATGAAGCTTTAGATTATTTAAGTGAGATTGATCCTAATCATTTAGCTTTATACAAGGCTAATGAAATGATTATTTATGCTATATTAGTTTTATCAGATATTGGTATTAATTATCACGGTTATGATTTAGAAGAATTTAAAGAATTTATAACTCAAGCCGGTTTACAATTAACTGAAGAAGGTTATCAAGCACAATATGAACAATTAAGAGATGATCCAGGAGCTTTTATTCCTTATTATGCAGGATATAAACAAATTATGGATTTAAAAGAAGAAGCACAAGAAACACTTGGTAATAAATTTGATGAAGTTTCTTTTAATCAAGCATTATTAGATAGTGGAAATGTACCATTTATAGTAGTGGAAAGCCATGTGGAAAATTACATTTCTAATAACGAATAGACTCAAATATTGGGTCTATTTTTTTGTAAAATTTTGATAAATAATATTTTAACAAGATAATTTTTAGTATAAAATAAGATAGAGAAGGGGGTAAATATCATGTATGCATTTACTTATTATTTAAATAATACAGCTTGTATTATTATTATGTTATTAATATTAAGGTTGCATCTAAAAAGCCTTGATAAAACTATTACGGCTAGAGTATTTACCTTTTTAATTGTTTCGGTTATTTTATATTTTATTTTTGATTTATGCTGTGGCTTACTTGAAAATGATGTGTGGCATAAAGGACAAATGCTTAGTACTATATTTAATTTAGGTTTCTTTTTTAGTTCGTATTTAATTGGATATTTCGCTTTTATGTATTCGGAATGTGAAATTAATAATACATGGATGTTTAATAATAAGAAATTGTATTTGAGTTTTATTCCTACATTAATATTGATTGTTTTGACTTTTTTAACATTAAAATTTCGCTTTTTCTTTTATATAGATATTAATGGTGAATATATAAAAGGTCCTCATTATTTCTTGGTATTATTATTTGTTTATGGTTATTTATTATTAATTGGAATTAAGAATTTTATTTTATATTTTAATAAAAAATATTATTTAAAAAAGGAAATATTATTATCGTTGAGTTCTTTTGTAATTTTTCCGTTGATATTTGGTATTATTCAAGCTTTTCATACGGGTATATCAATTATTTGTTTGGGAACGACAATATCGTTAGTTCAAGTGTTTATTTCGATGCAAAATAAGCGTATTACTATTGATTCTTTAACTAAATTAAACAATCGTGATAAGTTGATGCAACATCTTGATAGTAAAATTAATAATGTGATTAATAATGACATTTATTTTGTTATGATTGATATTGATAATTTAAAGCATATTAATGATACATTTGGCCATGTTGAAGGTGATAGAGCCATTAAGACGATTGCGGATATTTTAAAGCAAAGTTGTGGTCATTATACTTGTATGTTAGCAAGATATGCTGGTGATGAATTTTCTATTGTTTTTGAAGGTAGTCTTGAAAGTGTTGAAAAGCTTAAAAATGATATTTATACTAACTTAAAAGTTTATCAAGAATTAACAAATGGAAAATATAATCTAGAAGTTAGTTTAGGTTATAGTAGATATGATAGATTTAAGATGAAAAATATTGTGGAGTTAATTGCTAGTGCTGATGCTGAATTATATAAAGAAAAAGCTAGAAAAAAGAAACATAAATGAAAAAGAGGCGATAACAAGTGAATAGTTATATGATAATTACTTTTGTTTTAACATTTGTTATTTTGATGGCAATACAAATAATATTTGTTAAATGGAAGACTAATGTTATTTTAAAATTATTACAGGAACAACAATTTGATAAATTAGAAAAAGAATTAAATAATACTATTACTAAAGCTTTTTTACCACGTTTTAATGTGGAATATGTAAGATTAAATAGCTATTTGTTGCAGAATAAGGCGGATTTAGTTGAAAAGCAATTAGATGTACTTATGAAAATTAGAAAGTCTAAAATGCAAGAAGCTAATTTATTGATGTTGGCTTTTAATTATTATGTAGAAAAAGAAGATAAAGAAAAGTGTCATTATTATTTAAATGAAATTGCGAAATTGAATAATGATCAAATGTATAGGGATGCTAAAATCATGAGTGATATCTTTATTGATAAAAAGGCTAATCATATTGATGAATTGTTAAATAAAATTGATACTATTGATGATCATCAGGCTAAGGCGGTTTATTATTATATGGTAGCTAAACAATATGAAAATATGAATGATAGAGTAAATAGCTTAAAATATATGGAGATGGCGCAAAAAAATAAATAAAAACTGTTAACAAACGTTAACAGTTTTTATTATGCTTGTAGTTAAAATTATAGTTTAACAACATTTGTAGCTTGTGGTCCGCGATCGCCATCTTTAACATCAAAACTTACTTCTTGACCTTCATCTAGAGTTTTGAAGCCATCAGCTTGGATAGCTGAAAAATGAACGAATACATCTTTGCCTTCTTCATCGGTAATGAAGCCATAACCTTTTTCAGCATTAAACCACTTTACTTTACCAGTACTCATTAGGCTGCCTCCTTGCTTTCTATTCAGCATTTTTTTAAGAACACGAGGCTAAAAATTATGAAGCTATGTTAATAATATATGCTAAATGTAATTAAATAATATCATTATTATAAATGTTAGTCAAATCACATATAAAGAAAAAATAGCTAAATAGGCTATATGTAAGCGTTTAAACTGAATTAAAAAAATATTTCATTAGTTGATTTTGAGGACAATAAAAACTATAAAAATTAGAATAAATAGTGTAAACTAATATGTGAGATGACAGGGGGTTTTAATAATGGAAAAACCAAAGTACTATTTAACAACAGCGATTGCTTATACTTCTGGTAAACCTCATATTGGTAATGTATATGAAATTGTTTTATCAGATGCGATTGCTAGATATAAAAGAATGTTAGGTTTTGATGTTCGTTTTCAAACAGGAACAGATGAACATGGCCAAAAGATAGAAGAAAAGGCTAAACAAGCTGGTGTTGATCCTAAATCATATGTTGATCGTACTAGTGAAATATTTAAGGAACAGATTGATTGTATGAATGTTTCATATGATAAATTTATGCGTACTACTGATCCTTATCATGAAAGACAAGTTCAAAAGATTTTTAAAAAACTTTATGAACAAGGAGATATTTATAAATCAGAATATGAGGGTATGTATTGTAAAGAGTGTGAAGCTTTCTATACTCCTAGTCAATTAGTTGATGGTAAATGTCCTGATTGTGGTATGGAAGTTCATCCTGCTAAGGAAGAGGCTTACTTCTTTAGAATGAGTAAATATGCTGATCGTTTGCGTAAACATATTGAAGAAAATCCTCATTTTATTGAACCAGAATCTCGTAAAAATGAGATGTTAAATAATTTTATAATTCCAGGATTACAAGATTTATGTGTTTCTAGAACTAGTTTTAGTTGGGGTATTCCGGTAGATTTTGATCCTAAGCATGTAGTTTATGTATGGATTGATGCCTTAACAAATTATATTACAGGTCTAGGATATGATGTTGATGGTAATAGTGATGAATTATTTAATCATTATTGGCCTGCTGATGTTCATATTATTGGTAAAGATATTTTACGTTTCCATACAATTTATTGGCCAATTATGTTGATGGCTTTAGGAATTGAATTGCCTAAGCAAGTATTTGGACATCCTTGGTTATTAGTTGGTGATGGAAAGATGTCTAAGTCTCATGGTAATGTTATTTATGCTGATGATTTAGTAGCTTTATTTGGTTGTGATGCGGTTCGTTATATCATGTTGCATGAAATGCCATTTGCGAATGATGGAAGCATTACTTATGAAATTATGATTGAAAGAATTAATAGTGATTTGGCTAATGTTTTAGGTAACTTAGTTAATCGTACTATTTCTATGTCTAATAAATATTTTAATGGTAATATTCATAATACAAATTGTGTAGAACCTGTTGATGAAGATTTAAAACAAGAGGCTATTTCTACTTATTTAAATGTTGAAAAACATATGGATGAGTTAAGAGTTGCGGATAGTTTAAATGATATTTTTAAATTGTTTAAACGTTGTAATAAATATGTTGATGAAACTGAACCTTGGAAACTTGGTAAAGATGAGTCTAAACAAGATCGTTTACAAACAGTTTTATATAATTTATTAGAAGGCATTAGAATTGGTGCTATATTATTAGCTCCTTATTTACCTGAAACATCAGAAAAAATCTTAAAGATGCTTAATACTAAAGTTTGTGATTATGAAAGTGTTAAGACTTTTGGTAATTTAGAGAGTCCTATTAAAGTTTGTGAAAAACCAGAAATTTTATTTGCACGTTTAGATCAAGCTGAAGTATTTGCGAAAATAGATGCAAATAAAAAAGTTGAAGAAAAACCAAAAGAAGTAGAAAATGAAATTACTATTGATGATTTTGCTAAGGTTGAATTAACAGTAGGTAAGATTATACATTGTGAAAAGCATCCAAATGCGGATAGATTATTAGTTAGCAAGATTGATTTAGGAAATGGTGATGTTCGTACAATTGTTTCGGGTATTGCATCATGTTATAAACCTGAAGATTTAATTGGTAAGAAAGTGGTAGTAGTTTCTAATTTAAAGGCTGCTAAACTTAAAGGTATTGAATCACAAGGAATGATTCTTGCTGGTAAAGATGGTAAATTTATTGAAGTATTAAATGTGGATAAATTACCAGAAGGGACTAAGATTTCTTAAAGATGCGCTTTAGTTGTGTAACAAGATATGATGTATTATCAGAATCAATTTGTGCAAGAATAGAAAAAGAATTACAAGCCAATAATTATATTAAAGATCAGGATAATCCTGAATTAGTAATAGTTATTGGGGGAGATGGAACTTTCTTGATGGCTGTACATCAATATATGGATAAATTAGCTAATATTTGTTTTATTGGTATTCATACTGGTACATTGGGATTCTTTACTGATTATACTGATAAAGAAGTGGAAATATTTATTGATGATTTATTACATAAAAAGCCTCAAGAAATTTCTTATCAATTATTAAAAGTTAGCTATAATGATAAAATTCATTATGCTTTAAATGAAATGCGCGTGGAAAACGTAACCAGAACACAAAAAATTAATGTCATTGTAAATGGTGAAGATTTTGAAAAATTTAGTGGTACAGGTTTATGTATTTGTACGCAATTAGGTAGTACGGCATTTAATCGTTCGTTACATGGAGCGGTTATTCAAGAGGGTTTACCTTTATTACAAATGAGTGAAATTAGTGGTATTCATAATCGCTATTATCGTTCTTTAGGTAGCTCAATTGTTATGAAGGATGATGCCAAAATACAATTTGTTTCAAATAGTTTTGATCATGCTTTATTATGTATCGATTATATGAGTTTTCCTTTAGATGGGGTTAGAAAGATTGATATTGAATTAAGTAAAAAGCATGTTCGCATGTTACGTTATCGTTGGGTAGGATACTTTAAACGCTTAAAGAGTTTGTTTTAGATAGGTGGTGAAAGCTGTGAAGAAATGGTATTCATTTTTAGAGGTTTTAAGCTTTCCTTTAAAATTGTTATTTATGGCCATACTATTTTATGGTATTGGTAATATTTTGACTAATGATGTATTTTCATCACTGTTTGTTATTGATAATGAATATGTGATTTTATTTGCTGAAGCTTTAATGCGTATTTCTTCTTTCTTTATTCTTTATTTTCCATTTATATTTTTAATTAGATTGGTTTCTAAAAGGGTTAATGGCGCTAATTCTATTCTTACAGGTATAATTGGATATATAACATTTTTAGTATTTTTACTTTTCTTTCAAGATCAAAATTTACCTAACTATGCCTATAGTGCTACTTTAGGTTTATCCGTAAGTAGTAGTAAATTAGCGGCTATTTCTGGAGCTACTCGTTATCCTATTCAAACAGGATTAATTGGAATAGTAATAGTTACTATCTTTACGCGTTTAAGTTTGCGTCAATCTAAAAATCGTTTGGAAAATGGTTTTTTAAGCTTTATTGATAAAAACTTATTTGGTGTATTACTTAATATGTTTTATTGTGCAATAGCTGGTTTGTTTATAGCCATGTTATGGCCTTATTTATTTGCAATGTATAATGATATTATTAATTTCATTGCTTCAGATACGACTAATCCTATTAATTTAGCTATTTATGGTATATTTGATCGCGTATTTTCAGTTTTGAATTTAGGCAATTTAATTCGTCAACCTTTCTGGTTTAGATCATTAGGTGGATCTATTATGAATATGGTTGGTGAAAGTATTGTTGGTGATGTTAATATATGGTCGGCAGTTATTAATAGTGGAGTTATGGGTTCACAAACTGGTAAATTTATTACTCCATATTATGTTTTAAATATCTTTGCAATACCAGGTATGTTATTAGCTTTTCAAACCTTGAATACCGATAAATTAGAAAGACGTAAATATCGTACATTTATTTTTCTAGCAATCATTGTTTCTATGTTTACTGGTTGTTTATTACCATTAGAAATAGTATTGTTATTGCTTTGCCCATTATTATTTGTTTTCCATATTTTATATACAGCAGGCTTATTTGGTTTATTCCAAATTTTAGGAGTATATCTAGGTTTCCAAGCTAGGTCAACTAGTGTTGTATATGAAACTCCAGGTACTTTATTGGAATTGATTTCTTATCTAGGTATTAAT
Organism: uncultured Erysipelotrichaceae bacterium; assembly: GCA_944326095.1. GTDB lineage: Bacteria > Bacillota_I > Bacilli_A > Erysipelotrichales > Erysipelotrichaceae > JALEVB01. The sequence continues at coordinate 29,759 of CALVCO010000014.1, forward strand.
AATTTACAAAATGATATTATTATCATTTGTATTGTTGGTATTATTAGTTTTATTTTATATTTTGTAATTACCAGAATTTATTTTGGCGCTTTAGCTTTTGATTTATTTAATACAGGTAAGACAGAAACTATTGCGAAAGATATGGTTGATGCCTTAGGTGGTAGTGCTAATATTAAGATGATTTATTCTTCTTGTTTGCATATTACTGTTCAATTATTTGATGCTTCATTATTGAATGTTCAACAAGTGCATAGGCTTGGAGCTAATAAATTATTAGAGACTAGAGCTGGATTAGTAATTGATTTTGGTGCTGGTAGTAGAATAGTTGCTAAGGCGATGAATAAAGTTTTAAGAGAAACATTAAGATAGGTATAATGCCTATCTTTTGTTTTAAAAAGACCACTTTTTGGTGGCCTAATTTTGTAAATATTTAATTAAAAAATCATTTATTTCTATTTTTTGCATAATATATACTTTCCTTAATCATATTGTAAGGTATATATATGAAATTAATTTTCATAATTAAAAGATAAAATGTTTTTACGTTTAATAACAAAATAAATTATGCCAAAACTATCAGCTAAAAACCAACCAATAGGTACTGACCACCAAATACCATTTATGCCAAATTGTGGAATACTTGATAATATATATGCTAAAGCAACTCTAGTTCCTAAAGAGAAGATAGTTAAAATAACAGACATACCTGGACGTTTAAGGGCACGATATAGACCATATAATAAGAATAAGATACCAATCATAAAGTAGAATGATCCTTCGATTCTAAGATAATTTACACCTTCTTGAATTACTTGTACTTGTGAAGCATCAATGAAGCATTTCATTAAATCATAAGCAAATATATTTACTAAAAAAGAGATTATAAGGCTAAAGATAATAGTGGTTTTAAAGGCAGTTTTTATGCCTTTGTTGATACGTTCATTTTCTTTTGCACCATAATTTTGGGCGATAAATATAGAAAAGGCATTACCAAAATCTTGGACTGGTAAATAAGCAAAAGCATCTATTTTTACCGCAGCGGCAAATGCTGCCATAACAGTTGTACCAAAACTATTTACTAGACCTTGAACAGCTACGATACCTAAATTCATAATGGATTGTTGTAAGCAAGTTAAAAAGGAGAAATTGAAGATTTCTTTTATGCGTTTTTTATATATTTTAATTGTGCCATTTAAGATTAATAAATCAGGATAATATACAAAATTATATAGCATGATGCCTATACCACTAACATATTGGGCTATTACTGTAGCAATCGCAGCACCCTTTACTCCTAGATTTAAACCAGCTACAAACCAAATATCCAAACCAATATTTAAGATTGCTGAGATTGCTAGAAAGACTAAAGGAATAAGTGAATTACCTAAAGAACGCAATAATGATGAAAAATAATTATATAGAAATATGGCAAATAGACCAGCGAAAATGATTAATAAATAGTCTTTCATCATGGTTATTAATTCATTTGGGGTACGTAAAAGATAGATGATAATATCGATGCCTAAGTATACTAATATATTTAAGATGATGGTAACGATTAATAGTAAAATAAAGGATGCTAGAATATCTTCTTTTAAGGCTTTATCATCTTTTTGCCCAAAGCGTAAAGAAAATACTGTGCCACTGCCCATAGCTAATCCTAATATGATGGATGTCAATAATGTCATTAGAGAAAATGATGAACCTACAGCTGCTAAAGCATTTGTTCCTAAGAATTTGCCAACTACTATGGTATCGGCTATGTTATAACATTGTTGCAGTAAATCTCCTAGAATCATAGGTATAGCAAACATGAACATGGTTTTCATGATTGGTCCTTTAGTTAAATCGTTTTTCATCTTTATCCTTTCGAAATGTAATTTAGAAATTACTAATCGTAATTAAATTATAAATATTTAAAACTATATCGTCAAATGAAAGTTTTAAGATGTTATAATATTTAAAAAGAGGTATGATGATGTTTTTAGATGGACTTGATGATTTAGATAAGAAGATATTAGAAAGATTAATTAAGAATGCCCGAATTTCTTATTCACAAATTGGAGAAGAAATAGGCATATCTAGAGTTGCGGTTAAAATGCGTGTTCAAGCATTAGAAAAAAGAGGTATCATTGAAGAATATACGGCGATTGTTAATCCGGATAAAATTAGTGGGGCTTTATCTTATTATTTTGAAATTGAAGTTAAACCCCAATATTTAGAAGAAGTAATAGATATATTAAATAAACAAGCAACTATTACCCAGATTTATCGTACAACGGGTTCTAGTCACCTTCATGTGCATGCTATAGCTTCATCTAATGAAGAGATGGAAAGTTTGATTCATGATATTATTGATAAATTACCTGGTTTAAAAAATTGTAATTCTTATATGATAGTGTCTAGAATTAAGGATATTAAGGGTTTAAGGCTTTAATTTTTTGTTTTATTTAAGAAAAATCTTCATTTGCAAAGAGGAGATAAATAATAACCCAAATTAAAGTTATGCTATAATTGATTTGTCTGAAAGGA
>CALVCO010000015.1 GCA_944326095.1 uncultured Erysipelotrichaceae bacterium
ATATTCTTTTTTTTTGAAATTTTAAATCAATTTCAAGACTTTTTAATAGTGTATTTTCATAAACTTTTTACACTATCGGGTCAATTGACAATCCCCTTGTAAACAATATTCTTCACCCATATATTTATCATCATAATTTCCTGCACCTGCAGTAACATAACCTACAATTGCATCATTATAATATGGATTTTCTTGATCCATTTCACCAGTTAATACATATTGCATCTTCAATTTTGCAATTTCTAAAGAAGATTCTGGTATTCTACCAATTGACATACCACTCTCTGTCATATCGCCATTATTTACAATGAAATAATTATCAACTGTATATCCATCATAGAAACTTCTAGCTAGATTAAATAAAGCAGCAATATCTTGAGCATTCGCATCAAAATTATGATATGCCAAAGTATCTGCTTTCCAATCCAAACCAGCCCATACTAATAGGAATGGATTTTCAGCAATTCTTTCCATAATGCCATTAACTATTAATGCTTGATTACGAATTCTTCCATAATCGCCATTATATAAGCCATCATATTTACGATTACGCGCAAGCGCTAATGCCCATTCTCCATATAATAATTGATCTTCTCCCTTACTTAAACAATAAGGTTGAGAAACATCACGATGACTATCTTGATCCATACACATATCTAATGGTACATCCACCTTAACACCACCCAAAGAATCAATTAAATCAATAAATGATGAAAAGCTAACTTGTACAAAATATTCAACATCAATATCTAATAAATCCCCAATGGAATCTTTAATACATTCTGTACCATTAATACCAAAATGCGTAAGCTTATCTGTTCCTCCTGTACAAACATTTTTAATATAACTATCTCGAGGAAAGCTAATAGTCGTAACATGTTTAAGTTCAGGATTTACCCCCATCAAAATATTAACATCATTACGCCCTGCTTGATAATTTGAAGGATCCACTCTTTCATCAATACCTGTTAACATAACTGCAAATGGTTTGTTTAACAAATCATTATTTAATATAGCCTCATCTATCTCTTCTTCCTCATAGATTGGCATTCTACCTTCAACAATCACAACATAATCTTCAGGTACATAATCATGACGATAATCATACATCAAACTATTAGGTCCTTCAGAAATTACCCACGCATCAATCTTACCTTCATTAATCAAATCAGGTATTTCTTGATAATATTCAGACTCATATAATTCAACTTCCATATCACCTAGCATATCTAGAGCGTATTCACTACTTTCTTTATCATATAAAGTTTGAATAGCCAATGTCTTGCCTTCTAAATCATCAAGAGTTTCAATTCCACTATCTCTAGTAGTCATAATATAAATTGGATCTGAATAAGCTATTGGTTCCTTAGTAGGTTCTACACTTTCTTCTGGTTGACTAGTTTCACTAGGATTACTACTGCAACCACAAAGCAATAAACCCATACTCATTAATAAGATTAATATTTTTTTCATATACCTCTCCATTATTATCTTAAAATTAATAATTATTGAATGCTTATTAATATTTTAACATAATTATGATTATAAAAACACTGTGAAAAGAGTATAATAAAAATAAAGGAGGAATATCATGAAATCAAAAGTATATTTTACCCGTGAAATAACCCCAGAAAAAGTACTAGAAATATATGAAAAATTAAATATTGAATTACCTGGGAATATCGCTATAAAATTACATTCTGGCGAACAAGGTAATCAAAACTTCTTAAAGCCTGATTTTTGGAAGGTTATAATCGACAAATTACAAGGAACAGTAGTAGAATGCAATACTGCCTATGATGGTGAACGTAATACTACTGAAAAACACAAAAAACTAATAAAAAGACATGGATGGAATAATTATTTTAAAGTAGATTTAATGGATGCAGAAGGTCCAGATATGGAATTAGATATTCCAAATGGCAAAGTAATCAAAAAGAATTATGTAGGTAAACATTTAAAAAATTATGATTCAATGCTAGTATTATCTCACTTTAAAGGTCATCCAATGGGCGGCTATGGAGGAGCTTTAAAACAATTATCCATCGGTGTAGCTTCTTCATATGGTAAAGCCTATATTCATGGTGCAGGTGAGCCCGAAAAAATTTGGACAGCCGAACATGATTTATTTTTAGAATCAATGGCTGATGCTGCAGGAAGTATCGTAAACTATTTTAATGGTAACATCGCCTACATCAATGTAATGAAAAATATGTCAGTTGACTGTGATTGTTGTGCCGTAGCTGAAGATCCATGTATGAAAGATATTGGTATCTTAGCTTCATTAGATCCTATCGCTATTGATCAAGCTTGCATTGATTTAGTTTATCAAAGTAATGATCCAGGCAAAGATCATCTAATTGAAAGAATTGAAACTCGCAATGGTATTCATACCATTGAAGCAGCCGCAGCTTTAGGCTATGGTTCAAGAGAATATGAAATAATTGAATTATGAATTTAGAAGAAGCAATCAAAAATCAATATGATCGCTATCCTAAATGTGAAACTACAGACTTAATTAAATTTATATATCAATATACTTTAGGGCCAAATCATGCAATAAACAATTATGCTTCAGCTCTAGCTAATATCAAAGCTGAAGCAAGCAATGGCCCTTCTTTTATGGAAAAAATTTCCGATACTTATACCCGCTTTCATTTTAATAAGGATAACGATTTAGAATGCTTATGCGCTATCTTTTGTGCTTCATCAACTCAAAATCAAAACAAAAATGAACTAATAGCTAATTTAAATATCTTAAAACAAATATATAATGATCCACTAATTGATGAATATATAGCCAAGAGATGCCCTACTATTTCCCACAGTCAAACTTTTAAAGCTAATTATGATCCTCATTATCGCCTAATAAATAATAAATATGCAAATTATTATGCCCTATATGAAAAGCTATATCATGATTCAACTATCAAAGTAATAGCCATTGATGGTAATTGTGCTAGTGGAAAAACTAGTTTAGCTAATGATTTAAAAGACTTTTTTAAAGACTGTGCTATCTTACATATTGATGATTTTTATCTACCAAAAAAATATAGAAAAGAAACTTGGCTTACCGATATTGCTGGCAATATTAATATCGAATATATTAAAAAAGTACTAGAAAATTATCAACAAACTAAACAACTTAATTATCAACCATTTGATTGTCATACCCAAAGTTTTCTTAAAAATATCCAATATAATAATCCAAAATTATTAATTGTAGAAGGAAGCTATGCTTTACATCCTACATTAATTGATAATTATGATTTGAAAATATTTTTAAATTGTGATCAAGAAAAACAATTAAAACGTTTAAATTTAAGAAATAAAGACTTAGAACAATTTCAAAATATTTGGATTCCCAAAGAATTAGCTTATTTTAATAAATATTCACCAAATAAACAATGTGAATTCACATTCAATACTAGCAATTATTTTTAGAAAGGAAACTTTAATTTTTTATTTATGAATTTAAAAAAATTAACATTAAGTGCCTTCTTTCTAGCTTTAGGAATGGTATTACCATTTTTAACTGGACAGATTCCCCAAATAGGTTCAATGTTATTACCTATGCACTTTCCAGCTTTCTTATGTGGAATGATTTGCGGTTGGCAATATGGCGCAATAATAGGTTTTATCATGCCCCTATTACGCTTTGCCCTATTTAATATGCCACCAATATTCCCAACGGGTATCGCCATGGCATTTGAACTTGCTACTTATGGAGCCATAAGTGGTCTATTATTAAAAAAAGATGTAACAAATATCAAAAAGATATATTTTGCTTTAATTATCGCTATGATTGTTGGCAGAATTTCTTGGGGTATCGTAAGTTATATTTTAACGCAAATAAACCTAGAAATATTTATTACTTCGGGATTTATCAGCGCCATACCTGGAATAATTATTCAATTATTAACTATTCCATTTATCGTTAAAATTGTAAGCAAGCATATAAAATAGGATGCAAATCAATGCATCCTATTTTTCATCTACAACAAGCTTATTTTTATTTTTTTCTTTCCATTCATATAAAATAAATGATATTCCAATTGGAAAGCCAAATAAACCAAGTATACCAAAAAATCTAACACCAACCAACATTGATGCCAAAGTAACTAAAGGATGTAAGCCTAATTCAGCCCCCACAATCTTAGGTTCAATTATATTACGAATAATAGTTACAATAATATAAATAACTAATAGCTCAATCGCAAATACATAATTTCCCTGAATTAAACAAATAATGGTCCAAGGAATCATGATACCTCCAGTACCAAAAACTGGTAAGATATCAAAAATCGCAATACTTAGAGCTACTAAGAAGGCTGAATCCAATTGAATAATAGTAAAGCCTATAAATAATTCAATAAAAGTTATCGACATAATCTTTAAATAAGCTTTAATAATAACAAATACTTTATTAAACAAAAAATTCTTAATTTCCAAATAATAATATAATACTTTATCATTCATTATCTTTATCGCATAACCAGTTATTTTTTCATAATCAATCATTATAAAGAATGAAGCAATAACACAAACAACTACCGAAATAAAGAAATTAGGAACATTAGTAATTAATGATGAAGCAATACCTATAAAGAAACTAGATAAAAAAGACATTATAGTACTAAAAATATTATCGATACTATCAACGATAACATTTATTGCATAAACAATCTCTGAAGGTAATTCAATATTACCTAAGCCATTACCATTTAAAAGCATATCAAAGAAAGGCATTATTGTACCAGAATATAAACTTGGCCAACTATCGACAAAATTCTTTATAACAGATATACAACCAATAACCAATAAAGTTAATATACCAATAGTCAAAACATAAAATATCAACAATAAAGCCACTGAAGCAATCTTAGCCTGAAGATTACTTAAATTAAATTTTCGACAAATAGCCTTGATAGGCTTTTTTAAAACATATACCATTACAAAAGCAATCACAAAAGGAATTAGTGGAGGCAAAATATATTTAAAACCAAAATAAACTAAAACCAATATGATGCCATAAAAAATAATATTAATTATAAATTCTTTTTTCTTTTCCAAGCTTATTCCTCCTTAGTTTGTTCTAAAGATGAATCAATTTCTTGTTTTTCCAACGTAATAAGTTTTATTTGATGCTTTTCTACTTTAAGAACTTTAAATAAAATACCATTGATATTCAATTCAAACTTGCTACCATCTTCAGGAATAGTTTGTAAATAACTAAGAATCATTCCCCCAACAGTAACTACATCACTAGGATGTTCAAACTCCATATCTAATTCATCTTCTAAATCATTAATACTGCAAAGACCATCAACTAAATAAATATTATCTTGAATCTTTTGCATTAAATGAGGTTTATCATTTACTTCATCAAAAATATTACCTACAATTTCTTCTAATAAATCTTGTAAAGTAACAACCCCAGTTGTTTCTCCATATTCATTTACTACGATTGCTAAATCTGTTTTTCTTTCTTTAAATTTTTCAAATAGACTAGCTGCCTTCATCATTTCTGGAACATATAAACAATTCTTAAATAATGATGAAGTAGGTTTTGGCTCTTTAGAAGTAATATTCAAGAAAAAATCTCTAATATTTAAATAAGCAATAACATTTGAAGGACTATTTTGATATACCGGAATACGAAAATAATGAAAATTTTTAATTAGTTCAATTATTTTATCATTACTATCTTCTGTAGATATCGTATCAGCATCGCTTATTCTTTTCATTATTTCTTTTAAATAAACATCATTGAAATCAAAAACATTTTCAATCCATTCACTTTCATATGGTTGAATAATACCCTTTTCTTCACCAATATCCGCCATCATGATAATATCTTCTTCACTTACTGTATCATCATTAGCATTCGTACTTAAATGGCATAATTTTAAAACTACATTAGTAGAAAATGATAAAAATAATACTATAGGTTTAGTAATTTTAGCTACAAACATTAAAATCCTACATGAAAATTTAGCTACTTGTAGCTGTTTTTGCATAGCGATACGCTTTGGTACCAACTCACCAAATATCAATGTAAAATAAGCTAAAATAATTGTAATTAAAATAATAGCTATAGTATCTAAAGTACTTATTGAAAATATTGTAATATTAAGATCATAATATATCCAATTTACTAAATAATCACTAAAACTCTCGGCAGCAAATGCACTGCCTAAAAAACCAGCCATCGTAATACCAATTTGAATAGTAGATAAGAAGCCATTAGGATTTTCTACCATTTTTAATAAAACACCGGCTAATTTATCACCATTTTCTTCCATATTCTTTAATTTAGCACTATTTAAAGAAACGATTGCTAATTCACTCATCGCAAAAAAAGCATTGATTAAGATTAAAATAACTTGAATAAATAACTGTATGACTAACGGGTCCAAGAAAAAAATACCTCAACTTTCTTAACTTCTATTATGCAAAACTTTCTGATAATAATCAAGATATATACTAGACAAATAAGTAAAATTGCCTTAATCTAATTTTAATGAGGAATTAAAATTTATGAATAATGTAATGAATACTTACAATAAAAAAATCTTTGATCCTTGGCATATGACAAGCGATGATGTTGATATAAAAGATATCGCCCATGCTTTAAGCTTATTATGTAGAGGTTGTGGACATGTTAAATTTTTCTATTCAGTTGGTTTACACTGCATTAATTGTGCTAATGAAGCAAAGATGCGCAATTATGATTCAAAAATCCAACTAGCATGTTTATTGCATGATGCAAGTGAAGCATATATTTCCGATATAATTAGACCAGTAAAATCTCAATTGTTAGATTATCAAAAATTAGAAAATAAAATTATAAATACCATCTATAATCATTTCAATCTTCAATTAACTAATGATGATTTAAAAAAAGTCAAAGAAATCGATGATGATATGTTAAAAAATGAAATGCCTATTATTTTTTCTACTTGTTTATTAGATAGTATTCCTAAACTTGCTAGTAAACCAATTATCGAAGAATTACCTTTTAAAATGATAGAAACAAATTATTTAAATATTTTTAACAAACTAAAATAGCGCTATTTTTTCAAATAGCGCTATAAATTTAATCAAAAACTCTCAAACTTTCAATCTCATTAAACCTTATTACTTTAGTATCACCATTAAAAACATTACTTAAATCATCATGTTTTCTAGCATCAATAAAGGTAACTTCTTTATTACCTCTACTAAATATCATTAAAGCACAATCAAAGTCTTTATTTATTGCATATTTTCTTGGTAAAAATATCACTTTTTCTATGGCTTTATCTAACAATAAATTATCCCTAATATTCATACCTCTTAAATGATCTAAAACAACTGAAGGTACGAAGAATACCATTCTGCCTTCACTTGATAATAAAGAATATAAACGAGCAATATTTGGCCATAAACTCATACCTTGCATAAATATTTCTTCATTAATAGGACAAGCTTTTTCATCATAGCTAAATTTATGCATATCTCCAAAAATATAATCAAATTCGCCATCATAATAATCATTAACTATATCAAGTTCTTTAATATCGCTTTCTTTATTACAAAGTCTAAGTTGCAAAGTAGTAAGTATAGTCATCAAATCATTTGAAGCAAAACCTTTTAATTGATATTCATCAGCCAATCTTAAAAACATATCATTTTGACAACAACAATCTAAAATAATAGCTTTTTTCTTATCCTTTGTTAAAATATCAAATGCTAATTGGTAAACTTCATTTAATTCTTTACCATTTTCCAATAAATTATCAATTTCTTTAGAAGTAATAATTTGTTTATTAGCTATTAAAGATAAATAAAACTGATGAACAAAAGAATTACAATAAATATAATCATAACTAATTAAAGCAACCACAACATCTTTATCCAAACTGTCTTCCATTTGTTCTGCTGCATTTTTTAAGCTATTCAAATATAAATCCTTATTGGTAAAATCAAACGTTTTATTATTTTCTATACTCAATTTAGCTAGATAACTTACAATCATTATTTCATAATAAATTTCATGAGCTTTATATCCATTTACTTGGTTTATATCGATGAAGTTTTTGACTATGTTTTCCATGTTTTTTCTCCTTATCTAATTATACACTTTTTGGTATGCCTATTATATGATATTCATAGCAAATAACAAGTTAAAAAATGCTAATTTTTAGATAATGAATTTATTTTTCCAAAAAAATTGTTAAAAAAAGCAAAAGATAAAACTATCTTTTGCTTAATGATTACCCATTTAAATGTTTATATAAATCAACAATGATATCAACACATTTATCGATACCAATATTACCACTATTCAAAGCGATATCATAATTATGGATTTCTCCAAAATCATTTTCAGTATAATAGCGATAATATGCCGCTCTTTTCTTATCTTTTTCCTTAACTCTTTTTAATGGTTTTTCATCAGTTTCCCCATATACTTCTACAATTCTTTTCGCTCTAAAATCAATATCCGCATGGATAAATACCTTTAGAACATTTGAACGATCTTTTAAAACATAATCAGCACAACGCCCAACGATAACACATGATCCTTCGTTAGCTACCTTGGTTATGATATCACATTGAATAAGCCAAACATAATCTTGAACATTATTGCCATGATATAAATGATTTGAAAAAGCATTAAGTAACCAATTATGTTCACTAACTTCACTAGTTTCTTTGATATAGTTAGTATCTAATCCACTCTCATGAGCAATCTTATTAATTATTTCCTCATCATAACAAGGAATACCTAAAGTATTGGCAATTTGCTTACCAATAGTTCTTCCTCCGCTACCAAATTCACGGCTAATTGTAATTATCATATTTTTCATAAATTTGTCCTACCCCTTATCTATATGATAATACGAAAAGCAGTTTTTTTCATTTAAATTTTTTTATCTTCCAACATTTTGCCATATTTACCTAAAGCTACCATAGCTTCTACGGCTTGTTCAGCTGTAGGATAAGCACAAATGCCATGATCTCTTAATAACATAATAGCATCTTGACACTCTTGTCCTCCTTGGCATTCCATAACAAATGGCTTATTTAAATGTTTGCATTTTTCAAATACTTCAATTGCTGCTAAAGCAACCGCATGAACATCAGTAACAGCCGTTGGACAAATAGAACCTAATACTCCGGATACATTTGGATCGCGCATTGCTTGCATAAATGCCCCCTTATATTGGGTAACACTAGCGGTACCACTTATATCTACCGGATTTAAAACTGAGCCAAACATTGGCATATAAGCTTTTAATCTTGCTGCAAGTCCTGCTGATATATCTTTTACTTCTTTTAGTGGCATACCTAAACGATCAAAATGATCACAACTTAATAAGCCTGAGCCTCCTCCATTGGTAATCATAATTACATTATCATTCTTTAATGGTGGCATACTACCTAAAGCTAAACTAATATCTAAAAATTGTTGCCAAGTAGTTGCGCGAATAACATTTGCCTTAGCAAATAATTCATCATAATATTTATCATCATTAGTATTTTCACTAGCCGTATGGGCAAATGCCGCTTTTACGCCTATTGGGCTTCTTCCAACCTTAATTGCCACAATTGGTTTATGGGCTTTTTGACATACATCTACAAAAGCTTCAGGACTATCTAAACCTTCAATATATACAGCAATACAACGAGTATTTTCATCAGCATCAGCATAGGCAATAAATTCACTAAAATCAACATCAGCTTTGTTGCCTAAGCCTACAAAGAAACTCATACCAAAATGATCTTTTTGGGAAGTACCTAAAGCAGCTAATAAATTTGCTCCTGATTGACTAATTAAAGCTACAGGTCCAACACATGGTAAATATGGAATAAAGCCACAATTAAAATTCATTATCGGTGAGCCCATACCTACTAGATTTGGGCCAATAAGCGGCAATTTATGATCACGACAATATTGGGTCAATTGATCTTGCATATCCCCACGTCCAATTTCTTTAAAAGCACTAGTTGCGATAACTACAACCTTTACTTTCTTAGCTACACAATCTTGTAATATCGCATATACTAAATGGGCTGGTACAGCAATAAAAGCTAAATCAACTTCATCTTCAATATCACAAACTCTAGCATAACATGGCAAACCTGCCACCTTATCACAACGAGGATTAACAGGATATATCTTTCCCTTATAACCCCATTTATTAAGACCATCTATTACCTTATGACCTACCTTATTTGGACATCTACTTGCCCCAATAACGGCAATACTTTGAGGATTTAGGGCATAATGTAAATTATCAACAACATAATCACGCACTCTTTGTATCTTCATATTATTCACCACCTTCTTCAGCTTCACCTGCTGGTTTAATGGTTAGCAAATTTCCATCTTGTAAAATATCATCGGTAAAGATACATTCTTCCCACATATCCTTATTTGCATCTAATCTAGCTGTCCATCTTCTAAATTGCCTTGGACTATCTGCTTCTAAAATTTCTTCAATTTCAGCATAACCATCTAACAAATTTCTAATCTTATTTAAATCTGTAATTTCATCATAACAAGTCAAAATATAATCATAATAAGCATCACTAAATTCAAAAATATTATTAAATTCTGGATGGCTTGTAAATTCATCACAAATTTCTTCCTTACGATAACTTGCTACATTACTAAAAAGTCTAATCAAATACATATGCATCTTTAAACCAAATGCTTGATAATTAAAATAAATCATCGGTACCATATATCTTTGATTATCTACAATATGTGCTAAATCATTTTTAATAGTTTCTTCATCTAATAAGCTAAGTTCACTAATAAGTTTATAATTAAACATATCTTTAACACTAGAAACATTATTTAAAATATCAATTATAGCCATATCAATTGCATCAATCTTATCTTGTTTCTTTAAAAATGCTTCTTTTTGTTCATCAGACCATAAATATTTACGATAACTATCAATTGGTGCATCCCATAAATTAACATGCGATTCTCGTACATCGCGTCTAATTGGACATACATAAATTGCTTTTACATATTTATTTCGTCTTATAGGTTCTACTACATTACATAATAAATTATCTAAGGTTCGCATATGATTTCCACAATAGAAATCAAATTCTCCTTCACAAAAATAACCTGTACAAATCTCATCTTTATTTTGAACCCAATCAATTAAAGCATCTTTTGCTTCTTTTGGAATATCTTCTTGTAATTTAACTACCCAATAATATAAACCAAAGCCTAAAGTAGAAACACTAGAATTTTTTACTAGCATAATTAAACGATCATCATACATTCGCTTAATTCGTCTAGCTGCTTCTTCTTCACTAATATTTAATTTTTCTTTTATTAAAGCCAAATTAAAGACATCAGGTCTAGTTTGATAAAATGATTTCGCAACATTGAATGCCGAAAATTCCTTAGCATCACTACCACATACTCCCGGTTCTTTAAAACCGTTGCCTCTTGGAGCAAAATGATAATTACGCATCCAAGCTTGTTGTTCATCAGTGCCTAACAAATACTTTTGTTTGCTCATTGATCTACCTCCCGAAAAAAAGTATAAATGTAAGCGCTATCTTTAATTTAATTATAAACCCAATAAAATAAAAAACAATAAACATTAATAGTTAAATGTAATAAAATAATTAATGGAGGAAATAATAAAATGAAAATTACTAGTAATCTTCTTAGCGTAGAAAAAATAGCTGAGAGTTATTATATAACTTATAAAAATAATGCTTGGCATACTTTAAATCAAGGACCAATAATCATCCACAATGATGATAAAAAAGAAATATGTCCATGTATAAAAGAAGAATATTATGATACAGGTTGTACAAAAGGTATATTATCTTATTATGCTTCATTTATTACCTATGTTTATATTGAAGAAGCTACCCAACATTTATATTTTAATTTAATACCTACAAATGAATTAAGTTTTAAAGAAATATTATGGCCTTCTCCTATTGAATTTATTGATCCAAAAGGATATACTGCAATTCCCTATATGCAAGGTCTATTAATATCTAATAATTATGCATATGATTATCAAAAACTATCATTTGATGGCCAATTTGCCAGCAATAACGCCTATATGCCTTTTTGGTGTCAATATGTTGATAGTGGTTATGTTTTAATCAATCAAACATATTGGGATTGTAAATATGCAATAGATCATGATTATAAACAAAATAAGACCAATATCTATCTTCGTTGGTTACCTACCCTTGGTAAATTAGGTTATATTAGAAAAATTAAAATGATTTTTAGTGATGATTTAGATTATGTTAAGGCCGCTAAAATCTATCGTCAATATAGCCAAGAAATAGGTCTATTTACTTCTTTAAAAACTAAAATGACTAAACTTACAAATATTCAAAAATTAATTGGTGCACAATTTATTCACTTTGGTATCAAAACCCACATTGATCCCTCATCATCCTTATATAATAAAATTGATGATTCTTTAGTAACTTTTAAAGACCGTCAAAAACAATATGAAAATCTAAGATTAAAAGACCATCATTACTATATTCATTTAGATGGTTGGTCAGATTTTGGCTATGATAATTGCCACCCAGATATCTTACCACCATGTAAAGAAGCTGGAGGATGGGAAGCTTTAAAAGCATTTGTTGATAAAGTAAATACTAATGGAGATATTATAGCCTTACATGATCAATATCGTGATTACTATTATAATGCCGCAAGTTATGATATTAAAAATGCTTTAGAAGATATTAATCATAATCATTATCATCATAATAGATGGGCAGGCGGCAACCAAAACTACCTATGTACATCTTTAGCTAAAGACTATGTAGTAAGAAATTACAAAGAACTATTAGACCACAATATCCATATTCAAGCAAGCTATCTTGATGTATTTACCTGCAACGAATTAGATGAATGTGCTAATATCTTACATCCTATGACTAGAAAAGAATGTGCCCATTATCGAAATAGTTGCTTTAGGTATTTAACTAGTTTAAATATTATAAGTAGCTCAGAAGAATGCAACGATTTTGCAATGAAACATTTAACCCTAGCCCATTATGGTCCTTATGAATTCATGTTACATGATCCTTATAACTATCAACGCATGGGCATCCCTATTCCCTTATTCAACCTAGTATATCATGATTGCTTCATCTTACCTTGGCCAATGGAAAAATATGAAGAAGATATGATGCTATATGCTTTATTAAATGGTGGAGCCCCTTATTTGATAAGAGAAGGTGCTTATCCTAATGTAGATGGAGCATTTAAGTCAAATAGTATCGATCCTAAATTGCATCAAGAACGCTGTGATATCGTAGCCAATTTTCATAAAGAAGTAGCACTTGAAGAAATGATTGATCATAAAATTTTAGATGATAAAGGAAAAATTCAATATGCTAAGTTTGCAAATGGCATAAGTATTACTATCAATTTAAATGAGAATAGCTATATTATTAATAGGCAAAATAAATAAAATGTCTAAAGTATAAAAAACATATTACATTTAATATAAATCTCATATATAATTTAATTAAAGAGAGGCACTTTTATGACACGCAGAGAATTAAAAAAACATTCTAAAGAATTAATTCGTCCAAACATGGCAATCCTAGCCTTTATCACCTTATTATTCATCTTATGCAATTATTTTGTTAATGATACGGAAAATTTACTTACTTCTATTTGCTTTATGATTTTATTATCTTTTGTAAATATCATGATGGCAAATGCAACTCTACAAATATCTAAAGGGATGAATCCTGATTTTAAAAGTATTACTAATGATTTTGTCATTCCTGCCTTAAAACAAATTGTAGCTGATTTAATTATTTATGCTATAGCTATTGCCTTAAGCTTTATTATTTCTTTCATATTTATGCTAAATGTTGCTAATAATGTTTCATTATTAAATAATCAAAATTATATGTTAATTATTATTTATTTAAGTTTTGGCATTACTATTTTAACCTCAATACTGAGTATTTTCTTCACATTTGTACCTTTCATTGCCTTAGAAGAACCAGATTTAGGTGTATTTGCTACAATTAAAAAAAGTTTCAAAATGCTTAAAGGTCATTTCTGGCAATTAATTACTTTAAATTTATCATTTTTCTGGTGGCTGGTACTTTCAGTTTGCACCTTAGGTTTAGCTTTATTCTATGTATATCCATATATATCACAAGCTAAAGCTTTGTTTTATAAACAAATTAAAAATGGTCAACTAATCTAAAAGCCCCTATGGGCTTTTTTTGATTCAAATTAAAAGGAGGTATCTTATGAATCCAATTAAAAAAATATATTGTCGTACTTTCCAAACAGCTTTTAAAATAGCGATACCTTTCTTACCTTATCGTAAACCAAAATTAATTCATAGTATTACAAAATTACCTGAAGCAATTGCAAAAGAAAATGCTAAGCGTGTCCTTCTAGTAACGGATAAAGGAATTAGAAAAGCCGGTTTAGATAAAGAGATTATTGATACTTTAACTGCTCAGGGAATAGAAGTTACAATTTATGATCGTACTCAACCAAATCCCACAATTCGTAATATTGAAGAAGGTGCAGCCATCTACCAATTAAAAAGATGTCAGATGTTAATTGCTCTAGGAGGAGGCTCACCAATTGATTGTGCAAAAGGTATTGGGGCCCGCATTGCTAGGCCGCATAAACCAATCAATAAGATGAAAGGTGTTTTAAAAGTATTAA
The DNA here is from genome assembly GCA_944326095.1 of uncultured Erysipelotrichaceae bacterium. GTDB lineage: Bacteria > Bacillota_I > Bacilli_A > Erysipelotrichales > Erysipelotrichaceae > JALEVB01. Next base: position 14,711 of record CALVCO010000015.1, read on the forward strand.
AACCTATTCCACCTTTAGTTGCGATTCCAACTACGGCTGGAACTGGCAGTGAATGTACCTTAGCCGCAGTAATAAGTGATCCTGAGCATCAACAAAAATATCCTATTAATGACTTTGTCTTGATTCCTCGTTATGCCTTATTAGATCCTAAGATGACAATGACACTACCACCATTTTTAACCGCAACTACTGGACTAGATGCTTTAACCCATGCCGTAGAAGCATATATTGGTAATTCTACTACTAAAGATACAAGAAAAGAAAGCTTAAAAGCTATATCTTTAATATTTGCTAATATTGAAAAAGCTTATGATAATCCAACAGATTTAGAAGCAAGAAAAAATATGGCAAATGCCGCCTATCTAGCAGGTTTAGCCTTTACTAAATCTTATGTTGGCTATGTTCATGCCATTGCGCATTCTTTAGGTGGTTTCTATCAGATTGCTCATGGTCATGCCAACGCTGTAATATTACCAATAATGCTTAAAGCCTATGGAAATACTATTCATAATAAACTAAAAAGATGTGCTATTGTAGCTAACTTAGCTACAGAAGAAACTAATCCTGCTATTGCTGCTCAAGATTTCATTGAAGCAATAGATAAATTAAATGAACGCTTTGCTATACCTACAACCTTTGAAAAGATTAAAAAGGAAGATATTCCTTTACTAGCAAAACATGCAGATAAAGAAGCTAATTCTTTATATCCTGTACCTGTACTAATGGATGCTAAAGAATTAGAACCATATTATTATCAATTGATTAACAAGGAGGAAATTTATGGAAGCTAAAGAAATTCATGATATTGTCGTTAAACAAACAGCTTATTTTCGTCAAGGTCATACATTAGATGTATCAACAAGAATCGATTATTTAAAGAAATTAAAAGACGAAATTATTAGACAAGAGCCAAATATTCATGCTGCCCTATATCAAGATTTAGGAAAATGCGCAACAGAAAGTTATATGTGTGAAGTAGGTATGGTACTATCCGAATTAAATCACATGATTAAACACGTAAGAAGTTATGCAAGATATCGTTATCATTTAACTCCTATTGCTCAATTCCATGCAACTAGCTATCAAGTACCAAGTCCTTATGGTGTAGTACTAATTATGAGTCCATGGAACTATCCATTTATGCTAACCCTAGATCCACTAATCGATGCTTTAGCAGCTGGTAATACCGTATGTGTAAAACCAAGTGCATATTCTCCACAAACTAGTGCGCTAATTAAAACAATTTTAAATAATGTTTTTCCAGAAGAATATGTTAGTGTTATAACTGGCGGACGTAAAGAAAATCAAGCTTTATTAGATGAAAAATTTGATTATATATTCTTCACAGGATCACCAAATGTAGGTCATGAAGTAATGGCAAAAGCCAGTATACATCTAACACCTATCACTTTAGAATTAGGAGGTAAATCCCCAGTTATTGTAGATGATAGCGCCAATATTAAATTAGCCGCAAGACGTATCGTATTTGGTAAATATTTAAATGCTGGTCAAACTTGTGTAGCTTGTGATTATCTATATGCTCATGAAAAGATTAAAGATGAATTAGTAAAAGCAATCATCGAAGAAATCAAAATTCAATTCCCTAATTTAGACAAATTTGGCAAAATCATCAACGAAAAACACTTCAATCGTATCCTAGGTTTAATTAATCCTGACAAAGTAGTAATTGGTGGTAATGGCAATATCGAAACTAGAAAGATTGAACCAACCGTAATGGATAATGTTACTTGGGATGATGCAGTAATGAAAGAAGAAATCTTTGGACCAATTTTACCAATATTAACCTATAATAATCTAGATGATTTAATTAAAATCATCAGTGATCAACCATCACCTCTTGCCCTATATTTCTTCTCTAGAAGAAAAGAAGATATTCGCAAAGTCGAAAGAAGTGTTAGCTTTGGTGGTGGATGTATAAATGATACAATCATCCATCTTGCAACTGCCTATATGCCTTTTGGAGGTGTAGGAAATTCTGGTATGGGACAATATCATGGCAAAACAGGATTTGAAACCTTCTCTCATCTAAAATCTATTGTAAATAAGAAGAATTGGATTGATTTACCAATCAGATATCAACCATATAATGAAACAAAAGATAAACTAATTCGTATATTCCTTAAGTAATTTAAAGGTTCAGCAATTGCTGAACCTTTTTAAATTTCCTTAAGATAGGTACTGATTAATTTAGCCATATTATCACTAGCCCTATTAGCCACCATAATCACTTCTTCATGTGAATGTTTACCCGTTCTAATACCTGTAGCCATATTAGTAATACAAGCTAAACCAATTACTTTAATTCCTAAATAATTAGCCACAATAGTCTCTGGAACTGTAGACATACCTACAACATCCGCACCCATTGTTTTAAGCATTCTAATTTCTGCTTTAGTCTCATAATAAGGCCCTTGAAAAATAGCATAAACTCCTTGTTTAAGCTCAATATTTAAACTTTGTGCCACCTCTTTCATTTTAGCTATACTTGCTAAATCATAAGGTTCAGACATATCACAAAATCTAGGACCTAAACGCTCATCATTTTCACCAATCAAAGGATTATTACCAATTGTATTAATAAAATCATCAATCAACATTAAATCTCCTGGTGCCATATCTTGATTTATAGCCCCACAAGCATTAGTAATAATCAACTTTTCAATACCCAACATTTTACCAACATAAACTGGATAGCTAACTTGTTTCATAGTATAGCCTTCATAATAATGAAAACGTCCTTGTAATAATAAAACTTCTTGCTTACCAACCTTACCTGCAATCATTTGATAATTATGACCAACAAGATTACTAGTAGGAAAATGCGGAATATCTTTAAAAGGTATAATTACCGGTTCATCTAAAGCTTCAACAACCTTACTTAAACCACTACCTAAGATGATCATAATCTTAGGATTAATATTGATATGTTCTTTAATATAATTGCTACTTTCTATAATATTATCGTAAAACATCTTAATTCTCCTTCTATTAAATCATAACATATTTATTGACAAAAAATAATAATTAGTTTACACTATTAACCGTTCACATTGTGAACTATTATGGAGGCCCTAGATGAACAAACTTAATGAAGAATTATTAGATACCTGGATTAATTTAATAACTAATATTAATTCTAATCGTCTTACTTCTAAGATGCCTTTAAACGATTCTATAATCTTAAGAATATTATATCAAGCTAAAGATAAACCTATTACTGCTACTTATCTATGTCAAAAATTAGGTATGCAAAAATCACAGATGAATAGAATCTTAGAGAATCTAGAAAAACAAAATCTAATTTCTCGTGAGCGTTCAATTGATGATAAACGTATTATTTTCATCAAATTAAACCAAGAACAAACAGAATTATTTCTTGAACAACATCAAGAAATAATTAAATATATCGATAATATCATTAATAAACTAGGAACTACCAAGATTAAACAAACCATTGAATTATTAAATGAAATAATCAATATTACCAAAGGAGAACCAAATGATTAAAATTCTAATTGATTCAAGTGCTGACTTAACACCTCAAGAAATTAGTCAAAAGAAAGTTATCATGATACCTTTACAAGTAGCTATTCAAGATAAAACATATCTAGATGGTATTAATCTAGATCATGATACCTTCTATAATATTTTAACTTCTTCTAGTGAATTTCCTAAAACTTCACAACCATCACCACAAGCCTTTTTAGAAGCTTTTGAAGAAGTTAAAGCTAATAATGATGAATTAATATGCATTCTTTTATCTAGTGCTTTAAGCGGTACTTATCAAAGTGCTAAATTAGCAAAAGACATGGTAGATTATGACAAGATATATTTAATCGATTCCTTAAGTGCAGTAAGCGCTATTCGTATTCTATGTGATAAAGCTTTAGAAATGATTAATAATAATATCGATACTATTACAATCGTAGAAACACTAAACAACTTAAAAGGACGCATTAAGATATTTGCTGCATTAAATACTTTAGATTATCTATCTAAAGGAGGAAGAATTTCTAAAACAGTCGCAACCATTGGTGATTTAACCAATATCAAACCAATTATTACCGTAAGTGAAGAAGGAAAAGTTGAAATTGCTGGTAAACGTTTAGGCGTTAATAAATCAATTTCTTTTATTAAAGAAAAAATCGATAGTTATACCATCGATGAATCTTATCCTATCTATTCTCTATATACTTATGGCCAAGATAATTTAAATAAATTACAACAAAAGCTTGTTAACAATAATTATAAAATAGCTACATCCCTACAAGTAGGACCAACTATTGGTTCCCATCTAGGTCCTGAAGCTTATGGTATATGCTTTGTTGCAAAATAGGTACATTATTATTTAATGTACTTTTTATTTAGGAATTGTTCAAAATATAATTCATAATTATATAAGAATTTAGCAATCTTTCCCATAAGCTTTTGATAATCTAAAGCTCCATCACTAAAGACTACAATGATATAATCATCATTAACAATTCCCCCATCATGATAATATTCATAAGCCCAACCACTTTTATGAGCAAACTCAACATCCAAACTCATACCACTAGCTAAAGCCGTATCATCTAAACAAGCTAATAAAAGATCTTTCATCTGTTGACAACTTTCTTGATTAACAACCTTACCATCATTTATCAATTCCAACAATAAACCTATATCTTTAGCACTAGAAGTATTACTATTGCCATCAGTAAAATAATACTCGCCTTCTAATAAACCATGATGAATCTTTGTATCAGTTAAACCAAGACTTTCTAAATATTCATTGGTAATCATTGCTCCAGTTAAACCATCACCATCACCAATAAGTCTTAAAAGATAATTATATGATGTATTATCACTATAAGTAATCATTGCCCATAAATAAGGATAACAATCTTCATAAGTTAAATTTCCTAGAGCTATTTTTTCAAAGGTTTCTACCATAACCCCAATCTTAATAATTGAACAAGGATACATAGGCATATCATTAATAATAAAAGAATTACGACTTTCTAAATCTTTATAATAAATACTAATAGTAGCTTCTTTATTTTCTTCTATAATCTTATTAAGACCATTTTTAAGATAATCAATATCTTTTTTAAATTGACCATTTTCTAAAACTATATTAAATCCTTTATAAACAATATTACCTTCTTGCATCTTACCTTCTAAATCAAAATAATAATATTTATCATTTAGATATAAAATTTCATCTTGAAACATATGCCCATCTTCATCAAAGTAATAATAATTACCATCAATATTTCTAAGACCCTTATTCATAATTCCATGTTCATAATGATATGTATAATTATCTTTTTGAACAAAACCATGCAAAAAGATATTAACTCCATATCCATACCAACAATAAAATGGATAAGTTAATATTCCAATAACTATACCTATAATTACAATCTTAAATATTTTTTTAATCATTCTTTCTCCTAAAAAATAACTGAATTTGACAATTTTCAGCAATTATGTTTAAATAAGCTAACCGTGATATTATGAGAAATATATTTAAAGAAATTAAAATTTATAAAATTTGTTTATGTTTATTAGGAAGTTTTATCTTAGCATTTGGCTTATATAATATTCATTCATTCGCTAATGTTACAGAAGGAGGAGTACTTGGTTGTACCCTATTATTAGACTATTGGCTTAATATATCCCCTTCTATTTCTGGCATGATATTTAATCTAATATGTTATTTATTAGGTTGGCATTATCTAGGCAAAAATTTTATTATCTATTCAATAATTGCCTCTTGTGGCTTTTCTTTTAGTTATGCCATATACGAACAATTTCCTCGTCTTTGGCCTCAATTAGCTAATCAACCATTACTTGCAGCCATCTTAGGAGCTTTATTTGTAGGTATTGGTGTAGGCATTAGCGTAAAAGCTGGTGGAGCTCCAGGAGGAGATGACGCCTTAGCCATGGCCCTATCTCATCGATTTAATTTAGAACTTAAAACCGTATACTTAACTAGTGATTTAATTATATTATTTTTATCTTTATCTTATATTCCTTTAAATAAGATTATTTATTCCCTAATAACTGTTATATTATCTGGGCAAATAATTCAATTGATGCAAAATATCCATCTTCCTAAAAAAATTAATCTTGAAAAATAGTTTTATGAGTTTTAATATTCATAAAACTTTTTAATTTTTCAATATCATTATTTAATATTAATTCTTCATTAAAATTAAGTTCTTCTAATAATTTAATAGCTAAATCAAATTTACCTACCCAACTTGGATCATGAGCATCCGAACTAACAATAATAGGAACACGATATTCTTGGCATAAGCGTAACATTGTTCGATAGTTTTCATAACAATTCAAACGATATTTTTCTTTAACTAAAGAGCTATTATTAACTTCTAAAGCAACATGATATTCTAAAGCAGCTTTAACTAAGCGTAAATAATCTAAAGGCGTTTTATCATCATCAGGATGAGATACGATACATACTTTATCATTTTTCATACAAGAAATTAGATTATCAGTATTTTGCTTTCTACCTTGATCTTCATAACATTGACCATGAATACCGACTATAGCATAATCTAAATAATCAATATATTTTTGCTTTAAAGATAATTTACCATCATTTAGTACATTTATCTCACAACCATGTAAAATTTCAATATTATCGATAGCACTAGGAATAATTTCTAAATTAAGATAATAAAAAGGATCAATAGTACCTGGAATACCTGGACCATGCTCACTAATTCCAATCATCTTTAATTCTTTTTCTTTAGCCACTTGAACCATTTCTCTAATTGTTCCATATGCATGTCCACTCACTAATGTGTGCATATGCATATCCGCAACTAATTATTTCATATCTTCCTCCTTAAAAAACATCACATTATTATGATACAATATAATCAAGAAATAAACATAAAATAATCTATAATGAGGTACCTTATGCAAGAATTTATTTTAACTATCGACCAAGGTACTACCAGTACCCGCGCAATCATCTTCAACAAAGATGGACAAGCAATTGGCACCGTCCAAAAGGAAATTACTCAATTTTTCCCTCACCCTGGTTGGGTAGAACATGACGCTAATGAAATATGGCTACAAACCTTAGCATGCATGTCGGAAGTATTAATCCAAAATCAAATTGATCCTAAACAAATAAAAGCTATTGGTATAACCAATCAAAGAGAAACTACCGTTGTTTGGGATAAAAATACGGGCATGCCTATTTATCATGCCATTGTTTGGCAATCAAGACAAAGTGATTATATTTGTGATAAGCTAAAAGCTAAAGCTTTAAACAATTGGTTTAAAGATAAGACTGGTCTATTGATTGATCCTTATTTTTCATTAACTAAAGTAAGATGGATTTTAGATAATGTTAAGGATGCTCAAGAAAAAGCAGATAATGGTGAATTATTATTTGGTACTATTGATACTTGGTTAGTATATAAATTAACTGGTAATTTAGTACATGCTACTGACTATTCTAATGCTTCTAGAACCTTAATGTATAATATCTATGAACTAAAATGGGATGAAGAAATCTTAGACTTGTTAAATATTCCTTCATCGATGTTACCAGAAGTTAAACCTTCTAGTTATATTTATGGTTATACTGCAAAATATCATTTCTTTAATCAAGAAGTACCAATTGCTGGTATCGCTGGTGACCAACAAGCTGCACTATTTGGTCAAGCATGTTTTGAAAAAGGCATGGCTAAAAATACCTATGGTACTGGTTGTTTCCTATTGATGAATTTAGGAGAAAAACCTATTAAATCATCACATGGCTTAGTCACTACCATTGCTTGGGGAATTGATGATAAAATCTATTATGCCTTAGAAGGCAGTATATTTGTAGCTGGTAGTGCTATTCAATGGTTAAGAGATGGATTACAAATAATAAGTAGTGCAAGTGAATCCGAAGATTTAGCTTTAAAATGCCAAGATAGTGATGATGATATTTATGTTGTCCCTGCTTTTGTAGGACTAGGAGCTCCTTATTGGGATGATAAGGCAAGAGGCGCTATCTTTGGTATAACTAGAGGTACAACTAAAAATCATCTAGCAAAAGCAACCCTAGAATCTTTATGTTATCAAACTAAAGATGTTTTAGATACCATGAGTGAAGATACTAATATCTTCCTAAAAAGCTTAAAAGTAGATGGTGGAGCTACTGCCAATAATTTCTTAATGCAATTTCAAGCTGATATCCTAAATGTTCCTGTAGAAAGAAGTCGCTTTAAAGAAACTACTGCTTTAGGAGCATGTTATTTAGCAGGACTAGCTATTAACTATTTCCAAGATAAAAAACAAATTTCTAAGCAACATCAAATAGATCAAACTTTTATTCCAAATATGGAAAATAAAATAAGAGAAGAAAAATATAAGGGTTGGAAACATGCGGTTAAATGTTGCCAAATATATGGCCAAAAGGATAATTATGAATGATGTAATTATTATAGGTGGTGGCATAATTGGCGCTTTTATCGCCCATGAATTAAGTCATTATAAACTTAAAATAACCCTATTAGAAAAAGACAATGATGTTGCGAATGAAACAACCATGGCCAATAGTGCCATCATTCATACTGGTTATGATCCTAAAGATGGAACTCTAAAAGCCAAATTAAATCCTATAGGACATGATTTATATAAGCAAATTTGTAAAGATTTAGATGTACCATATAAAGAAATAGGAGCCTATGTTGTAGCCTTTGATGATAATGATATTAAAACATTAGAAGAATTAAAAACTAGAGCTATAAATAGAAATATAATTTATGAAGAATTATATCCCGATACTTTTTTAAAACAAGAACCAAATTTAAATCCAGAAATTAAAAAAGTATTATCCTTTCCTACTACAGCCATTATCGATCCTATGCAAACTTGTGTTGCCCTAATTGAAAATGCTATTGTTAATGGCCTAAAGGTATTTTTAAATCAAGAAGTTAAAGCTATTGAACCTATTCAAGAAGGATATAAAATTAAAACTCAAGATAAAGAATACCAAACAAAATATATTATCAATTGTGCTGGTATAAACAGTAGTAAAATAGCTAAGATGATTGGTGATAATAGCTTTGATATTATTTTTCGTAAAGGTGAATATTATGTCTTAGACAAAAAAGCAAGTTACTTAACCAAACATATTATTTATCCTTGCCCAAGTACAATGGGAAAAGGTGTTTTAATCGTACCTACCGTACATGGAAATACCCTTTTAGGTCCAACTGCCTTTGATGTTGATGATAGTTTAGATACTTCAACAACTCTAAATGGCCTAGAAGAAGTTAAAACAAAAGTACAAAAACTAATTAAAGATATACCCTTTAATCTAACAATTAGAACTTTTGCAGGTCTAAGAGCTAAAGGAAGCATCGACGATTTTATCATATATGAAAATGAAAACCATCCCCATTTTATCAATGTAGCTGGTATAGATTCTCCAGGAATTGCTAGTGCTCCAGCAATTGCTAAATATGTCATAGATAATTTTTTCAATGAATTACAACCAAAAGAAAATTTCATCAAAACAAGAAAAGGATACTATAACTTTGATAGTTTAGATGATGAAACAAAAGCCCAATTAATTAAAGAAAATCCTAAATTTGGTCATATCATCTGTCGCTGTGAAAAAATAAGTGAACAAGAAATAATTGATTGTATTCATCGTCCATTAGTACCAAAAACTATCAAAGCCATTAAAAAAAGAATTAGACCAGGTATGGGAAGATGCCAAGGAGGATTCTGCGCTCCCCTAGTAATTAAAATTCTTGCAAGAGAATTAAGTATTAATCCTAAAGATATTTGTTATGATTCTATTAATTCAAATATATTAAAACAAGAAAGTAAAGGTGATGATCATGTTGAATAAAGATCTAATCATCATAGGTGGAGGTTCAGGAGGACTTTGCGCAGCCATAAGTGCTAAAAAACAAGGAATCAATGATATCTTAATTCTTGAACAAGACCAAGAAGCAGGGGGCATCTTAAATCAATGCATCCATAATGGTTTTGGTCTACATACCTTTAAAGAAGAATTAACTGGTCCAGCATTTGCCCAACGCCTAAAAGATGAAGCTAAACAATTAAATATTCCTATTTGGCTTAATACTAATGTTACTAAAGTAACTAAAGATAAAATAGTTACCTGCATTAATGATAATGGACTATGGCAAATAAAAGCTAAAGCTATCATTTTTACTGTAGGATGTTATGAACGCTCACTAGGAGCTATCATGACTCCAGGTACAAGACCTAGTGGTATCTATACCGCTGGACAAGCCCAAAAATATTTAAATCAAGATGGCTATTTGGTAGGAAAAGATATCTTTATTCTAGGTTCAGGAGATATTGGTTTAATCATGGCTAGAAGAATGGTATTAGAAGGAGCAAAAGTTCATGGTGTAGCAGAAATAATGCCATATTCTAATGGCTTAAAACGCAACATTGTCCAATGCCTAAATGATTATGATATACCTTTATATCTAAGTCATACTGTATCAAAAATCATCGGTAAAGATAAATTAGAAGCCATTGAGATAAGTCCAGTAGATAAAAATTTAAAGATTATTCCAAATTCAGCTAAACGCTTTAAAGTAGATACCCTTTTACTATCTGTAGGACTAATTCCTGAAAATTCCTTAATTCAAGATTTAAATATACCATTAGACAAGAAAACCAAGGGACCAATCGTCGATGAAAATTTACAATTCTACGATGGAATGTTTGCAGCAGGAAATGGTCTACATGTACATGATTTAGTAGATTATGTAGCTAATGAAGCAACTCAAGCAGGAATAAATGCCTACCATTATCTAAATAACAATTTAAGTAAAGGTAAATTACATAAAATTATTAATAAAGATAATATTGGTTATTGTCTACCTCAACAATTCCATGAGGATGCTAAACCTTTTAAATTAAGCTTTAGAGTAACTAAACCAATATCAAAAGCTAAGATACAATTTTATGATAATGATAATTTAATTAAAGAAATAATTAAATTAAACTTATTTCCAGCAGAAATGATTACCATAAATATCAATGATGATATCTTAAACAAAATCAATAATGATTTAAGTATAAAGGTGGTGGAAATCAATGCATAAGCAATTAATATGTATCAATTGTCCTAAGGGATGTATTATCGATGTTAATTATGACAATAATAAAATCATTGATATCCAAGGCAATTCATGTCCTCAAGGAGCTAAATATGTTGAAAGTGAATTATTCCACCCAACAAGAATGTTAACCTCAACAGTAAGAATAAATAATGGTATTCATAATATGCTAAGTGTACAAACGGATAAACCTATTCCTAAAGAAATGATTTTTCCTATCATGAAAGAACTAAAAAAAGTAAAAGTAGACGCTCCAATTCATATTAATGACATAATCATCGAAAATGTCTTAAATACCGGAGTAAATATTATTGCTACAAGAAGTATGGAAATCAAGTAAGCATAAGCAAAAGCAACCTTATTATTTCAAAGGTTGCTTTAAGTTTTTTTAATCTAAATCTTCGCCATTACTTGCGATAACTTTCTTATACCAATAGAAAGATTTTTTCTTATATCTATTTAATGTACCATTACCTTGATCATCACGATCAACATAGATAAAGCCATAGCGTTTACTCATTTCACCAGTTGAAGCAGAAACTAAGTCAATACAACCCCAAGGTGTATAGCCTAATAGTTCAACACCATCCTGTTCAACTGCTGCTTTAAATGCGGCAATATGTTGTCTTAGATAATCTATACGATAATCATCATTAACAGTATAAGAACCATTACCATCAGGTATTAATTCATCTTTAGCACCTAAACCATTTTCTACTATAAATAATGGTTTTTGATAACGATCATATAAAGAATTAAGGGTAACACGCAAACCAAGTGGATCAATTTGCCATCCCCAATCACTTGATTTCAAGTAAGGATTCTTAGCTCCTTTAAAGGCATTACCAACTGTTTCAGTAACATCTTTACGCGTTGTAACACAACGAGATGTATAGTAAGAGAAAGAAATAAAATCAACTGTATTTTCCTTTAATAATTTCTTTTCTTCATCACTTAAATGAATATCAATATTATTTCTTTCAAACATTTTTAAAGCATAATTAGGATAATAACCTCTTGCTTGAACATCAATAAACATTAAATTACTACGATTAGCATTCTGTGCTTCCCATACATCTTCAGGCATACAACAATATGGATAATAATCACCAGCTGCCATCATACAACCTATCATATTATTAGGATCGATTTCATGAGCAATCTTAGTTGCCCATGCACTAGCTAATAATTCATGGTGAGCACTAATATATTTTGCTTGGGTTTGATCTTCACCTTCTTCAAAATATAAACCAGCACCCATAAATGGTAAATGTAAAATCATATTGATTTCATTAAAAGTCAACCAATATTTAACTAAACCTTTATAACGAGTAAATAAAACTTTAGCTAATCTTTTATAGAATTCAATTAAAATAGGATTTTTCCAACCACCATATTTAACAATTAAATGCATTGGACAATCAAAATGCGTAATAGTAACTAAAGGTTCTATTCCATATTTATGACACTCCTTAAAGATGTCTTCATAATATTTTAAACCTTCTTCATTTGGTTCTTCTTCATCACCATTAAGAAATATTCTACTCCAAGCAATACTCAAACGGAATGTTTTAAATCCCATTTCGGCAAATAAATCAATATCTTCTTTATAATGATGATAGAAATCAATTCCAACTAATGCAGGATAATAATGTTCATTATCAAGTTCAAACATTTTCTTTGTGCCACTCATTACTGGACGACGATCTTTTCCATGAGGAATAACATCAACATTAGCTAATCCTCTATTACCTTGATTATAGCCACCTTCACATTGATTGGCTGCTGTAGCTCCACCCCATAAAAAGTCTTTTGCAAGTGCCATACTTTCCTCCTTGTAATTACTTAATAACTTTAATTATTGATTCGCTAGCTTTAATATTACCTTCTACATTAATAACATCAGCATATGATGCTGTATTAGTAATAATAACTGGAGTAATTACATCATATCCTTCTTTTTTAATTTCTTCAATATCTACTTTTAATACTGGTGTAGAAGTTGTTACTTTATCGCCTTCTTTTACTAAGGCTTCAAAATGTTTGCCATTTAGATTAACTGTATCTAAACCTACATGCATTAAAACTTCAACTCCATCATCAGAAGTAAAACCAATGGCATGTTTAGTATTAAATACCATAGTAACTGTACCATTGATAGGAGCATAGAAGGTATCATCACTAGGAATAACCGCAGCTCCCTTACCCATTATTTCTTGAGCAAATGTAGGATCATTAACTTTAGCTAAGCTAACTACTTCACCATTCACTGGTGAACAAACCGTAGCATTTCCAGTAGCACTAGTTACTACTGGTGCTTCTTCTTTTGTTGGTTGCGCAACACTTTCTTCATCTTTATAAGTAATATAGCTCATTACAAAGGCTACAACAAAGGCAATAGCTGAACCGATACAAGCATATACTAAGTTCATTATTGGTTGTTCACCACCAATATAAACAGGCAAAGTCATCAAACCAGGAGAACCTGTAGCAAATCTTGAAACATGGAAGATACCAATAAATAAACCACCAGCAGCACCACCAACTATAGCTGATAATAATGCACTCTTATAACGCATATTAATACCATATAATGCTGGTTCAGTAATACCACAAACTGCTGTAATACCAGAAGAAACACCTAATTCTTTTACTTCTGCTTTCTTAGATTTAAATGCAACCCCAAGTGCTGAACCACCTTGGGCAATATTAGAAGCCAAGTTACCTGGCCCAATCATAGAATCATAGCCAACAGTCATAATATTATTAGCACCAACCGGAATTAAACCATAATGTGTACCAGTCATAACTAATAATGGGAATATAGCACCAAGTACCATTGGTAATAACCAACCTAGATATTGATCCAATAAAACAATTCCTTGAGCAATCAAATTACCTACAACATAACCAATAGGACCTAAAATAGCTAAACTTAAAGTTCCAGTAATCAAAGCAGTAATCAATGGAACTGTAAAATATTTAATAGCTTCAGGAGAAATCTTATCAGCAAATTTTTAACATGAGACATTACCCATACTGATAAGATAATAGGAACTACAGATGAAGAATATGTAGCATTATAAATTGGAATAAAGAATAAGCTAATAGCTTCACCTGTTTCTTTTGAAGCATTAACCATATTTACAAAGTTTGGATGCAATAAAATACCCGCAATTAAAATAGCCAAATATGCATTACATTTAAACTTTTTAGCAGCACTAACAGCCAAAAACATTGGCATAAAATAGAAAGCTGCATCCCCATAAAATTAATAACTTGATAGCTACTAGAAGCAGTATCTACTAAATTAAAAGCCACCAATAAAGCTAATACAGCTTTCAACATACCTGCAGCCGTAATAGCTGGTAATACTGGAGCAAAAATGCTAGAAATCATATCTAAGAAAGCCGAAACTAAACCTTTCTTCTCTTTCTTTTCACCATCATTGCTAAGATTATCACCACATGCTTCCATGATAGGTCCATAAACCTTTGCTACATCACTTCCAATGATGATTTGATATTGGCCTCCACTTTGTACTACTCCCATAATACCTGAAGTAGCTTTCAACTTTTCCGTATCAGCCTTACTCTCATCTTTAAGATTAAAACGTAATCTTGTAGCACAATGTGCCAAGCTGGCAATATTATCTTTGCCACCAACCAACTCGATAATTTTGTTACTTAGTTCTTGATAATTCATTTTTCTTTTCCTTTCTATCAACGATCTTTAGCATTTCTTGTAGTAATTCGACGAATGTGAATAGTAAGATAAATCATTTCATCATTAGTAAGTTGGATTCCATATTGTTTTTGCATATAATCATAAACTTTTAAAACACATAAATATTCATTCTTATATTGGGACTTAATCATCAAAAAGAAATTTTCATCATTATCATCTTCAATTTCCTGATTACTAAATACCCTCTTAACAAAATATTTTAAATGAGTAACAAATCTTTCATAATTAATAGATTCTTCATCAAGTTCAATTTGAAAATGATATTTAACGATATTCATAACATTTTGAATAACATTCATCATTTCTTGCGTTTGCTTAATACCAATTTCATCCATCATTGCATTTACAATATGTAAAGCAATAAAACCACCTTCATCAATAGGTAGACAAATGCCTGTATGCTTTTCAATTATCTTTAAAGCATCAACTCCTATTTCATATTCATCAGGATAGAATCTTTTAATTTCATTAAGCATCGCATTTTTAATGGAAATTCCTTGGCGAAATCGTTCTAATGCAAAACTAATGTGATCACATAAACTCAAATAGATATAATCATTAAAACTGACTTACTCCCACGAATGAAATCATGGGGTTCTTTTAATATACGCACCAATAACATATAGATAGAGGATATTGGATATAACATATTAAAAAGTTGAACTTTCGTACAAAGCTAATCCTAATAAATAGTTTCACTTATTACTGTACAGGCATGAGTCTAACGCCTT
>CALVCO010000016.1 GCA_944326095.1 uncultured Erysipelotrichaceae bacterium
GGGACTTGGCTATACATCCCTTGGTACCTATTTCTTAGATAACGTAGTACTTAAAGCACTTTGTCTAATCAACAAGAGCTTTTTCAAGCTCCCACTTCTATAAGTGGTGGGTTATTGACCTTGTACCTCTTAATTTTCTTAATGTATTATAACATGGTTTAAATAAAACCTTACAAGCAATAAAGCTAATAGCTCCTTGCAACAAAGAAGTCTTTAAACCCATTATTAAATATAATATTGTCAATTTTTGGGAAAATAACATAAATGGCAACTGCAATAATTGACCAGTTAAAAATGACAAAAAACCACATATTAAGCATAATAACCATTCATATTTTAATAAGTATTTTTTTAGTAAAGCTATAATTAAACTATAACTAGGATAAATAAAAATATACATGATATTCCAAAAGTTAATACCATTAAATATCAACATAATGCTACCAAATAATATACTAGCTAGAATTGCCATTTCCTTAGAAAAACTAAGCGCAAATAAACAAATAGTAAAAGTAATTAGTTCTAAATATAAAATATTAGAAAAACTATTAAATATTACATATTCAATTCCTGCTAATAAAGCAACTAAGCATAAATCATAAACTTTTAGTTTATTCATAGAAAGGATGAGCTTTACACAAAGTAGCTACTTCTTCTTTTACTTTGGCCTTAACATTATCACTATCATCTTTTAAAACTTCCGCAATTAATTTACCTATTTTATAAAAATCTTTTTCATCATAACCTTTAGTAGTCATAGCTGCACTTCCAAGTCTTAAACCACTTGTAATAAAAGGTTTTTCTTCATCAAAAGGTATCGCATTTTTATTAGCCGTAATATTAACACTCTCTAAAATTTGTTGTGCTTGTTTACCCGTCTTTCCACAACTTCCTTTGACATCAACCAATAATAAGTGATTATCACTACCACCACTAACTAACTTAAATCCTTCTTCTTTTAAAGCTAAAGCCATAGCTTGCACATTATCTAAAATCTTTTGACAATAAATTTTAAAACTAGGATCTAAAGCCTCATTTAAACAAACAGCCTTAGCAGCAATTATATGCATAAGTGGCCCACCTTGTGAACCAGGAAAAATAGCTCTATCAATATCTTTAGCATATTCCTTTTTACACATGATGATACCACCCCTAGGTCCTCTTAAAGTCTTATGCGTTGTCGTAGTAACAAAATCAGCATAAGGAATAGGTGAAGGATGTAAACCAGCTGCAACCAAACCAGCAATATGTGCCATATCTACCATAAGTAAGGCTTCAACTTCATCAGCTATTTCTCTAAACTTAGCAAATTCAATAAATCTAGGATATGCACTAGCACCACATACAATTAATTTGGGACGATATTGTCTAGCTAACCCTTCAACTTCAGCATAATCAATCATTCCCGTATCCTTTTTAACTCCATAACTAACAAAATGATAATTAAGTCCCGAGAAATTCAAAGGATGACCATGAGTAAGATGACCTCCACTATTAAGATCCATACCTAATACTACATCACCATTTTTTAATATAGCATTATAAACGCCCATATTAGCTTGCGAACCACTATGTGGTTGAACATTTGCATGTTCACAACCAAATAATTCTTTACATCTAGTAATAGCTAATTCTTCAATTTCATCAACATATTCGCAACCACCATAATAACGTTTATGCGGATATCCTTCCGCATATTTATTAGTCAAAATACTACCACAAGCTGCTAAAACATCTTTAGAAACAAAATTCTCTGAAGCAATTAATTCAATATTACTCTCTTGCCTATTTAATTCTTTCGCAATTAAACTTTCTACTAATTTATCTTGCATAATTACCTCCCTATGGTCTCATCTATCATCTTTTGACTTATTAAGCCTACTCTTACTACCTTATAATCATTAGTACAATCTACAATAGTACTAGCCATTTCCCCTTTTGGTATACCTTCAAATATAGCATCAACTAATAATTGTTCCCTAATTTCCTTAGCACTTTTTAAAACTGGTTCACCACTTTTATTAGCGCTAGTCATAAAGATAGGTACTCCCACTTCTTTAATAATATTTTTTAAATTATCATCACAAGCCATCCTTATCGCAATCGTATCCCTATTATCATTCATCCATGGTTCGATAATATTTTGCTTAGGTAAAATTAAAGTAATAGGTCCTGGCATAAATTTATTTATTAATTTTAAATCTATATCATTTACTATCGCAACTTTCTTTAATTGTTCAACATCACAAACCATTATAGGAAAAGATTTTTCCAAAGGTCGATGTTTTACATTACGCAAATGTTCACAAGCAATTTTGTGATCAAATCTAACACATAAACCATATACTGTATCCGTAGGATAAGCTAATACCCCATCATTTTTTAAACATTCAATATATTCTTTCATCTTACTTCCTCATTGTTGGATAAGCAATCAATGGAATCATTATTTCTTTTTCTTTAGATCCCGCATGATCACCCTTACCATTTCTTATAGTAGAAAATAAAGAAACATTAGTACAACCAATCGCTATATAGTCCCCAATGAATTCTTCAAAACGCTCATGAGCATTACCAATACCAAAAATATTCATTCTAATGGCTTCATCATGGGATAATAAGGCAAAATCTTCATTAAAATATTTTCTAAAAGTCTTTTCAAATATTTCATTCATTCCTTCTTTAATATCAAAGCTAATGCATCTAGCTTCTAAAGAAGGTTTATGTTTTAAACAAGCTAGAATATCAGGATAATCATCTAAATATTTAGCTTTAATATCTACTTGTCCATGATCGGCCAAAATTAATAATCCTTGTTTTTTAGTTAAACTTGATGCAAGCATAGCCAATTGTTCATCAATAGCTTTTAACATTTCCTTAGCCTTCAAACTACTAGGACCATTTTTATGCATACAAGCATCAAATTGATCAAAATAGCCATAAATAAAAGCTGGTGAATCTTTTGTAGCATCCTTAACCTTTTGAACAAATTCTTCAAGATTATCAGTACCATTTATATCCCAACTAGGATAAATCGTCTTAAAACTAATATTTCTTTCAGCTAAATAGTCCATTAAACTTTTATTTTTAAGTCTTTCATTAAAATTAGGATAAAGCTTATCATTATACAAACTACAATTTCTAAATAATACTACACTATCATCAACTTCTTTAAAATATTGCGACCATCCTAACCAAGAAGTTTCCTTTGGACTTTTCCCAGTTAAAAAAGCGGTTGTAGCTGCTGTAGTAGTAGATGGAAATACAGTGGGCATTTCTTTGGTCATATATTTCACTAAAAAATCATTTGGTTTTAAAATTTCCTTAATAATTCTAGAACCCATACCATCAATTAATAAAACAATCAAAGTCTCAAATTCATGATCATTCAACCATTTTTCTACTTGTAAATCTATATCATGATAAGTATCAAGTCCAAAATATTTAAATATTGCATTACTAACTTGCAATAAACCTCTATCATATCTAACTAACATTATTTACCTTCCAAATAATCAATAACATCCTTAGGATTAGTATCTGGTTTTACCTTTTCCATTACTTTTTCTATATAACCTTCTTCATTAATAATAAAGGTACTACGCACTACACCCATATATGTCTTACCATATAATTTCTTTTCTTTGACTATGCCATAAATGGATGCAATCTTATTATCTGGATCACTCAATAAGATAAATGGTAAATCATATTTTTTTGCAAAGTTTTCATGCGATTTATTACCATCCTTAGAAATTCCCATTAAAACAATATCATTTTTAATAAAATAATCATAACTAGCTTTAAAAGCACAAGCCTGTTTAGTACAACCTGGTGTATTATCTTTTGGATAAAAATAAATAACTACTTTTTTCCCTAAAAAATCACTTAATTTAACTACCTTACCACTAGCATCCTCTAATGCAAAATCAAAAGCCTTTTCCATAATTATTCTCCTTTTTTAACAAATATGTAATTACTATCATCAGAAAGTTTATCATTATAATAATAACCATCCTCATGATATTCTTTTAGTAAATTAATATCATCTATCTTAAATTTAATACAATAGCGCATCATTTTACCTCTTTGCATCTTACTATTTGTAGCTTTAACTTTAAGATTTTCTTCTAAAAATTCAATTCTAATATGCGCAACATCCAAAATATTCGCATATTCTTTAGAACACAAATCAATAATTGGTCCTTTTTGTTTCTTTAAATAATTATTAACATTTTTACGATGATATTCTATAACTTTTATATCATTAATTATATTATCATAATCTAAACGATATATACCTATTTTATCATATGGTCTAACTAGTCCATATAATCCACTTAATATATTAATATGTTCATAAGCATATTCTTTTTCTTCTTTATTTAATTCATTCCAATTTAAATATTTAAATTGTAAACCATTGAAAGCTTCAATAGCCAAATTATCTTCTTGATAATTTTCATACATTTTTAAGCATACATCAGCAAATTTATCATTAACTTTTAAACATTCTTTAACTTTCTTCTTATCATAAGTTTTTAATATATTTAATAATTTATTACTAGTATCTATAAATTCAGGATTGCATATACCCTTTTCATTAGTATTACGCATTGTTTTAGTAGGTGAACAAAGAATTAACATTTCTATACCTCATTTTTTATATATAATAACATAAATACCTTTAAGCCAAAATGTCTATTGAAAACTTGAAGGAAAAAATTAAGAATGATAATATTAAGACATGAATAATAATATTTTTGAAAAATGTTCCAGTATTACTTCTAGCATCATTGCGATTATTTTAGGTTGCCTATTTTTATTTAGAAATGAATCTTTATATTTATTAATTAATATCTTACTTATTATATTTTTTATTAGTTTAAATTTAAATCATTTATTTAAAATTATCAAAGATAAAAAGCATATTTTAAATAATTTAATTTCATTATTAATCGATTTATTCTTTCTATTATTAATAATATTATTTTTTACGCAAATTTCCTATTTAATCAATATGATTATGGGAACATGGTTACTACTTCGTTGTATCATTCATTTTATCGATAGTTATCGCTGTAAAATTGATATGATTCATGGTACCTTAAACAATAGTCTAAAAGGTTTAATTGATTTAATTCTAGGTATTTCCTTAGTATTTCAACCTGATGGTAAAGCATGGTTTGTTTGTTTAATAGTTGGACTATATTTAATTATATGGGGCTTATTTGATACGATAAGTAAGCTTAGAATGTATCTACCTACTTCATTAAATAAATTTTATAAAAGACATACTAGTGTATCTTTACCCGTATTGATAGATGCTTTAATTCCTTTAGGTTTTTATTTTTCTGCTAAAAGCTTTTATGAATCTAATAATTTACAATATTCTAATGATCCTTCCCTAGATGAACCTATAGATTTAGAAATACATATTTATTTAAAACAAAATGGACATGAAGCGCTAGGCCATGTTGATATTTCCTTTAATGGACTTATTTATTCCTATGGATGTCATGATGCTCATCATCGTCATCTACATGGAACTTTTGGTGATGGAGTATTAATAATTGCTCATAGAGATCGTTTTATTAAAAATGCTATTAATGAAAATAGAATGGTTATTAGCTATGGTATTAAATTAAATGATAAAGAAAAAGAAATAATTCAAAAGCGCATAGATGAATTATGTCAAAGAACTATACCTTGGGATTGTGATGCCAAAATAGCGATGGATAAAGGTGAGGATGCTAGTAATATCAATGATTATCCATCAAGAGTATATAAGGCAACAAATGCGATGATGTATAAATTTAGTAAAGGACGCTTTAAGACCTATTTTGTCTTAAGCACTAATTGCGTACTATTATCTGATTATTTAATAAGAACTCCTGATTTAAATTTAATTAATCTTTCAGGTATTGTTATTCCTGGTTCATATCTAAAATTTTTAAATGAAGAATACTTAAATCATACTAATTTAGTTACGCGTCGTCTAGTCTACAAAAAATAAGAAATGTAAAACAATACCATGTTAAATAATTGACAATTAATTAACAAATATGTAAAATTCTAATGTAAGCTTACAAAATATAATATTATTAACGGAGGAAAATATGAATAAACTAGTAAAAGCTAGCTTAGCAGGCCTTATGTGCTTAAGCTTAGTTGCTTGTTCTTCTTCTAGTTCTTCTACTGAAACTCCTGAAACAACTACTCCAAGTACTGCTAGTAGCGAAGGTTCTACAGTATATGAAGCAGTTGGCCAAGGTTATGGAGGAGAATTAAAAGTCAATGTTACCATTGATAATGGTACAATTACTAATATTGAATTAGGCGAAAATCATGAAACTAACGTTGTTATCGACAGAGCTTTCCCTGTAATCGCTGAAAGAATTATTGAAGCTAATAGCCCAGTAGTTGATAGCGTTACTGCTGCAACTTTCTCATCTTATGCTGTTAAAGCTGCAGTTGCTGATGCAATGAGTCAAGCTGGTCTTGAAGCTCCTGAAATTACTATGACTACTGCTGGTGAAGAAAAACCAGCTACTGAATTAGATCCTGTTACTTGCGATATCGCTATCGTGGGTGGTGGACCTTCTGGATTAGCTGCTGCTATTGGTGCTAAACAAACAAATCCAGATGCTAATGTTATACTAGTTGAAAAATTAGATATCTTAAGTGGTAATGGTAAGTTCGATATGAACTTCTTCGATTTGATTAACTCAGAAGCTCAAAAAGCTGCTGGCAACGAAAAATATACTGTAAATCAAGTTGAAAACTTCAAAGCTGATAAAGCTGAATCTGGTGAATCACCTGAAAGAATTGAAGTTTGGGCTAATGAAGCTAACGAACTAGATGCTTGGTTACGTGAAATGGGTGTTGAATTAAATTATAACTATGGTGGAACTAACCACTTAGCTGAAGAAGATCAATATTCAGGTGAAGTTATTCAAGCTGGTCTAGAAAAAACAGCTTATGATTTAGGTGTTGATATCCGTACTGGTACTAAAGGTACTGACTTAGTTATGACTGATGGTACTTGCACTGGTGTTACTGTTACAAATAATGATAACGAAAGCTATACAATCAATGCTGACGCTGTTATCGTTGCTACTGGTGGATTCTGTGCTAATAAAGAATTATTAGCTGAATATGCTCCAGGATATGAAGTAATGAATACTTCTAACCAAATGGGTGCAACTGGTGATTTCGTTAAGATTTTTGAAGAAAATGGCTTCAAGATGGAAAATATGGGCAAGATGAGCGTATTTGCTAATATCATCGTTCCTCGCCGTGACTTAACTGGTGGTGCTGACTTAGCTCTATTAGTTAATAGTAAAGGTGAAATCCTAGACAATAGTGCTTCTGGATTAGAACGTTATGAACAAATGGTTGCTCAAGAAGATGGTGCTACATATTACTTAACTGATTCAACAGGTTATGATTCATTCTATCGTATTCGTAAGCATGTTGGTTTAGGTTATTATTCTGAAGGTGCTACGCTAGAAGAATTAGGTGAAGCTTTAGGTATCGATGGTGCTACACTTGCTGAAAGCATTGCAGCATACAACGAAGAACAAGCTGCTTTAGGTGAAGAAGGAACAAGAGCTATTGATGCTGAAGGTCCTTACTATGCTGTTAGAGTTGAACCAGCTAACCACATGACTAAAGGTGGCGTTGCTGCTAATGAAAAAGCCCAAGTATTATATGAAGATGGTAGTGTAGTTCCAGGTTTATATGCAGCTGGTGAAGTTACATCTCAAACTGGTGGTTATGCTCAATCAGTAGTATTTGGTAAAGTAGCTGGAGAAAATGCTGCAGCTAGCTTAGCTGAATAATCTTAATCCAAAATATAAATATAGGTATGATATAACTTTGGTTTATACCATACCTTTTTTATTTTCTATTAAATTTGACAAAACTAGGTAATTCATAATACCTAGTTTTTTTAATATTAAAAAAGTCATCTTTCGATGACTAGATTGCTAAATTCAATATTTTTTCTAATTCATTATTATCAATAATCTTTTTAATTTCTTCACCATATGTAGTTTCTTTTAGATAATCATAAGCATCTTCTAAACGATTCTTACACATCTTCATATCACCACGTAAATAATAAGATTGACTAGCTTTAATGAAATACATACCCTTTGCTACAGGCATTTGAGCTTCTCTAGCAATTTTTGCCAAGTCTTCAGCATATTGTCCATCTTTTTCAACTTTAATAGCTATAATATATTTACATTCATTATACATAGCTTGATAATGTTCCTGATTCTTTTTAAATTTAGGTAACATTTCTTCCATCTCATGTAATGCTTTTAAAGCTTTTTCATCTTGACTATTATCTGCATAAGCAATTACTTCTTTTTGTAATACAGTATATCTATCCCCAGGTTTTAAACCTGTAGAATTTAAATAAGTAAAGATTTCATCTAATGCTTCATAATCTTTTTTAGCCATATAGGCATCTATTCTTAATAATTGTCTAATCTTATAAGTAAAGAATATTTTACTAGAAAAACTATTTAAACGCTCTAAATATTCATCTACTTTATTCTCACGATAAAATAAAGATAAGATTTGAAAATAATGTCTTTTACTAAAATATCCATAAACAAAATATAATATCAAACAACCTACACAGGCGATGATAAAGTACTGCCAATTAAACATATAAGTTCCTCCACTTTTCTAATTATACCTAAAAAGAGGTTGTATTATCAACCTCTTTCCAATACATCAGTAACATTATAACCTTTTTCAACTAAATGATCTTTAGCCATATTACTATTTTCACCCGTCGCAATTACAACCACTTCAATACCACGAATATTATTATATACAGCTAAATTAGTAATATTTATATTAAGTTCACTAAAACAAGCAGCTATATCTAATAAGATACCCGAATGATCTTCTTTAATATTAATTACATAGCGAGTACCCTCACGATTATAACCAAGTAAATCAATGAAAGCTGCAAAGATATCATTTTGGGTAATTATGCCAACAACTTTTTTATTTTCTACTACTGGTAAGCAACCAACATCATAAGTACGCATCTTAACTGCTGCTTCTTCTAATAAAGCATCTTGATGAATGGTCTTTACATTTGTTTCCATAATGTCTTCAACACAAGTCTTACTCAATAAATAATTTAATTCATAAATTGATAAAGAAGTAGCTTTACCAGGGGTCTTATCAGAAATCATTCCAGCCGTAATTAATCCTACTAATTCATGATTACCATTCACAACTGGTAAACGATGAAAATCATTAGTAGACATAATTTCTAATGCCTTAGAAATCGTTGTTTTAGGACTTATACAATAAGGATTAGTAGTCATTTGATCTTTTACATACATAAATTATTATCCTCCTAAATAAGCTTTTTTAACCTGTGGACTATTAGCCAACTCCTCACCAGTACCACTAAGAGCTATCTTACCATTTTCTAAAACATAAGCTCTATTCGCAATACCCAAAGCCATCTTAGCATTTTGTTCAACTAATAAAACTGTTGTTCCATTATTATTTATTTCTTTAATTATATGAAATATTTCTTTTACTAATAATGGTGATAAACCCATACTAGGTTCATCCAACAATAATATTTTAGGTTTAGCCATCAAAGCTCTACCCATAGCTAACATCTGCTGTTCTCCACCAGATAAAGTACCAGCTAACTGTTTACGTCTTTCTTTTAAACGAGGAAAGCTAGTATAAATCTTTTCCATCGTCTCACTAATTTCTTTTGCATCCTTGCGAGTATAAGCTCCTAGTTCTAGATTTTCTTCTACTGTTTGTTGAGAAAATACTCTTCTTCTTTCAGGAACTTGGGCTAAACCAAGTTTAACTATCTTATCGGCTGGAGTTTTAGTAAGATCCACATCATCTAAATATATTGTACCACTTTGTGGCTTTAACAAACCACTTATCGTATGCATAATCGTCGTTTTACCAGCTCCATTTGCGCCAATTAATGCAACTATTTCCCCATCATTGATTTCAAAACTAACGCCTTGAATAGCCTCAATCATGCCATAACTAACTTTTAAATCTTGTATCTTTAACATAACTAATCTCCCAGATATGCCTTTATTACCTGTGGATCATTAACTACTTCTTCAGGTGTTCCACAAAGCAATACACTACCATAATTCAAAACTGTAATTCGCTCACAAATACCCATAACTAATTTCATATCATGTTCAATTAAAAGAATACTTACATCGAAATTCTTACGTACTTTCTTAATTACTTCCATCAATTCTTGAGTTTCTTGAGGATTCATACCAGCTGCTGGTTCATCTAATAATAATAAAATTGGATGAGTAGCTAAGGCTCTTGCAATCTCTAATTCCCTTTGTTTACCATAAGGAAGATTACATGCCTTTACTCTAGCATAAGTATGTAAACGGAATACTTCTAATAATTCCATTGCTTCATCTTCAATTTGTTGTTCAAGATTAAAATATCTTTTAGTACGTAACAAACTATCAACTAAATTATATTTATATCTTTCATGTAAACCAATCTTAACATTATCAATAACACTCAAATCTTTAAATAAACGGATATTTTGGAAAGTTCTAGCTATACCCAATTGAGATATTTTATGACATGATAAATTATTAATATTTTTACCTTGCAAAAGAATCTTTCCATCACTTGGAGCATATACTCCAGTTAACATGTTAAATACTGTCGTTTTGCCAGCCCCATTTGGTCCAATCAAGCCATAAAGTTCACCTTTTTTAATGGTAAGATTAAAATGATCAACAGCCCTAAGACCACCAAAATTAATACCTAAATCTTTAACTTCAAGTACATTCATTTTTTCTTACCCCCCTTACTTTTTTAAAGCGACTCTTAATATTATTTGTAAATTTAACCAAAGTAGGATGATATTTAAATAACATCATAATTATTAAAGCTAAAGCATAAAGTAACATTCTATAGCCACTAACACTAACTAATAATTGAGGTAATACTGTCAAAATTATAGTTGCGATAATTGAGCCCTTAATGCTACCCATACCACCTAATACTACCATTACTAGTATTTCAATTGATTTATCAAACTTAAAGGTCTTAGGCTCCAAAATGCCCATATAATGCGCATATAAACAACCAGCAACCCCTGCAAAAAATGCCGCAAAAACAAATGCTAAAATCTTAAATTTTTTAGTATCTATACCACTAGCCTCACTAGCAATCTCATCTTCACGAATAGAAATTATAGCCCTTCCATGTCGCGATTTAATTAAAGCATAAGATAAAACTACAGTAATAACTGCTAACCAATAAGCCCAAAGAAAATTAGTATAACGAGGAATGCCAATATAACCACTAGCACCACCAACAATATTCAAATTCAATAAGATATTTTTGATAACTTCCCCAAAAGCTAAAGTAATAATCGCTAAGTAGTCACCCTTTAAACGTAAGGTAGGTACCCCTACGATAACACCAAAAATCATCGCAACAATTCCACCAATGATAATTGATAATAAGAAAATTAAAGGATCAGGTAGGCTACCCATCAAATTTTTACTCAAAAAAGCTCCACTATAAGCACCAACAGCCATAAAACCTGCATGACCTAAAGTAAGTTGTCCTAAAAAACCCGTAGTAATATTTAAACTAACAACTAAAATTACATTAATACAAATTGTAAGCATTATTCCCTGATAATAATTACTAATAATTCCCATATTAGATAATATAGTAATTATTAAAAATACTACCAAAATTAAAACAAAATTAACTAATGTCTTTGGCCAAAAGGTCATTTGTTTATATCTATCTATAATTTTCATAACCTATACCTTCTCTTTCACATTCTTGCCTAAAATACCAGATGGCTTAAATACTAACATAATAATTAATACAGTAAAAACAATCGCATCTGACAATTGGGAAGAAATATAAGCCTTAGTAAGAGCTTCAATAATTCCCAAGATAAAACCACCAAGCACCGCTCCAGGAATACTACCAATACCCCCTAAAACTGCAGCAATAAAGGCTTTAATACCTGGCAAAGAACCAAGATAAGGATTAACCATAGGATAAGAAGAACAATATAAGATTCCAGCAACCGCTGCTAAAGCCGAACCAATCGCAAAGGTAATAGAAATTGTTTTATCAATATTAATACCCATCAATTGCGCAGCTTGAGAATCTTCACTAACCGCTCTCATCGCTTTACCAATTTTCGTCTTTTGTACAAACAAATGTAAAATGCTCATCAAAATAACCGAAACGATAAAAGTAATATAATATGGTGCTGAAATAGAAATAGAACCAATACTCAACGCAGGTAAATTAATAATTGTTGGAAATGGACGTGGATTGGCACTAAATAATAATTGAAATAAGCTCTGTAAAAAATACGATACACCAATTGCCGTAATCAACAAAGAAATCCTTGATGCACTACGCAGTGGTTTATAAGCAATCTTTTCTACTACTATTCCTAATAATGCACAAACAATAATAGAAAGAATGATTGCTAACCAAATTGGTAAATTAAAAGAACTAATCGCAAATAAGCAAATATAAGCTCCTACCATGATAATATCACCATGGGCAAAATTAATTAATTTAGCAATTCCATAAACCATTGTATAGCCTAATGCAATCAAGGCATATATCGAACCAGCATTTATACCATTAACTAATTGCATCAAGAATTGAGAAACTTCCGACATATTTTCTTCCTCCCCTAAAAAAATTAGGAGGATTAGTAATCCTCCTAATGGTTACTATTCACCATAAGTAACGTATTGACCATCCTTGATTGTAACATAACTTAAATCCTTAATAGGATCGCCATTTTCATCAAATTCCATGTGCCCTAATACACCATCAAAACTAATATTTGCAATCTTATCAATAATTGCATCATAATCAGTAGAACCAGCTTCATCAATAGCTTGTAATAGACACATTGTCGTATCGTACGCTAATACAGCAAATGCATTGGCATCTACACCATAAGTTTCTTTATATCTAGCTGTAAGTTCACCAACTACTTCATCAGCTGGGCTATAATGGTTAACGAAAATTACACCTTCTACATCACTAGGATCTTCAACAACAGCTAATACGCCATCCCAACCATCGCCACCAATAATTTGAGCTTCAATACCTAAAGCCTTAGCTTGTTTAGCAATTAAAGCATCATCTTTATAATAGTTAGGAACAAATAATACATCAACATCTTCAGCTGCAATCTTAGTCAATTGCGTATTGAAATCAACATCACCTGTAGCATAACCTTCAGTAGCCACTACGGTACCACCTTTTTCTTCAAAAGTAGAAGTAAAGCTTTCCATCAAACCTTTTGAATAATCATCAGAAGTATTATAAAGAATAGCAGCAGTTGTAGCTTGCAACTCATCATAAGCAAATGTAGCAATTGTCATAGCTTGATAAGGATCAGTATAACAACCTCTAAATACATTAGGTCCTGTTAAAGTAATATCTTCAGCTGTACCACTAGGAGTAATAATAGGAATACCACTAGCTTGGCTAGCAGTACCAACAGCAGTACTTTCACCAGATAATGTACCACCAACAATAGCTGTAACATGATCTTCATCAACTAATTTGTTATAAGCATTTACAGCTTCTGTAGCATCACCTTTAGTATCATAACTAACAAATTTAACATCTTTACCATTTGCTTCATTATAATCTTTAATAGCCATATCAACACCATTATTAACAGCTATACCATAAACACTATAGTCGCCTTCTAATGGCCCTAATGAACCAATGCTGATTGTAGAACCATCAGCACTAGCAGTAGAATCTGTGTTTGTTGTAGAGGTACTAGAATTGCCAGTGCATCCACTTAAGGAAGCTACTAACAATACAGCTAATCCTACTTTTAAAATACTAGATAATTTCATATAATACTCTCCCCTTTGTTTCTAATGATAAAATGATAAATCATTTTCATTTATTTTTCAACCATTTTTTCATTAGACTTTTTAACTTTTCTGAAAATATTTTCATAAATGAAACAAAATAAAAAGCTATCGCTCCCACAATCCCTCGATAGCTTCATTAGCATGTTTTTTCTTATGACTATTTAATAACCATTTCAACCAACAATATCCTGTAGAAATTAACAATATCAACGTTATTAAATCCCACACATTTAATACTTCAATTATTTTAGATCACCTCGATATCCCCAATATTCCTTTTGATCCCTATTTTGAACCAAAATATAAATTATTACTACCATTATCGATAATAATGTAATAAATAAAAATAAATAATTAGGTTGAGCTTTAAAATAAACTCCCCAATCTTTCAATCCAATATAAGCTACATCATCTAAACTAAAATGAATAACTTCTCCCCACAAATCATTTTCTTCAACTCTATCAATATCATAAAGCTTTCCATTCAAATATAATTTATTCTCATCAATAGATGTATCTGGCTCACTATCAACTTTAACAGCCCCATTAGTTTCAATCGGTTTTTCACTTGGTATATCAAGCAATTCTCCTGTTAAAACTAATTCAATATTTACATAAACACTATCAGTTATACCAACAGTTAATTCATAAATACCACTCTTATTAATATCATCTATATTTTCTTTAATATATAAATTACTATTACCTAATCTTTCCCCATTAGCATATAATTGACAACTTGCTTTATCTAATAATTCTTGATGAGTCCAACTTTTAAAATCATTTATATCAGCTTTTACATTTTCACAAGTTAAGCTATAGTCTTTTTTTTCAACTATTAAACCTTCACTAGCTAAAGGGCGCACTTCAAAACCCATGCCCAATACAAAGCTTCCTAAAATTAAAACACATAAAATTTTAACAATGCGAATCTTAAACATTTTTTAGCCCCTTTAACTTCTTTATTATACCTTAATTTAGCTTTTTTTATTATAATATTAATAACAAATATATTAAAAGGAGAAAAAAGATGAAAGTTGGAACTATTGGCACCGGTTCAATAACTACCGTTTTTTTACAAAATTGGTTAAAATGCCACCAAGAAATTGGAGCCATATACTCAAGAAATTATGATACTGGTAAAGCTTTAGCAGACAAATTTAACTGCAATAAAGTATATACCAATTTAAACAAAATGCTAGAAGATGAAGAAATTGATATCATCTATGTAGCATCACCAAATTCTTTACACTATATACAAACTAAACAATGCTTATTAGCAAATAAGCATGTAATTCTTGAAAAACCATTTACTTCTACTATTGAAGAAGCTAAAGACTTAATCGAACTTGCAAATAATCAAAAATTATTTTTATTCGAAGGAATTACTACATGTTATCTACCTAATTTAGAAGAATTAAAAAAGGCTATTAAAACCATTGAACCTATTCATATGGTAACTTGCAATATGTCACAATATTCACGCAAATATAATAGTTATTTAAATGGTGAAAAACCAAATGTATTTACTACTAAATTTTCTGGTGGAGCATTAATGGATTTAAATGTATATAATATGCATTTTGTAACCAGCCTATTTGGTTATCCAAATAAAGTAAGTTATACTGCCAACATTATGGAAGGTGTAGACTTTGGTGGAAGCTTACAATTCATTTATGACAATCAATTATTAGCAACCCTAAATGCTTGTAAAAACACCTATGCTCAAAGCAATATTCAAATTCAAGGTGAAAAAGGATATATAACTAGCAATTATGCTTCAAGCATGTTAACCTCATTTACAATTCATAAGCCAAATGAACAAGAACAAACTATCGATGTTCAAGAACCAGGTTTAACCCATCATTATTACATTAGCTACCTTTTAGACCTAATTAAAAATAATAATCTTACAGAATGCCAAAAACGCTTAGAACATTCACTAAAGATTGTAGAATTATTAGTTGAAGCAAGAAAAGATGCAAATATCATATTTGAAGCAGATAAGAAACTACTGTAAAAACGCAGTAGTTTTTTTTACTACAACTTATAAACTATCCAAAATATTCATCAAGTTTTATAAAAGCTACTTACAAATCATCAATATTAATTTCTGCGTTTTTAGACATATTTTCTTCAGCAACTATATCAGCCTCAACTTGACTTTTTG
Organism: uncultured Erysipelotrichaceae bacterium; assembly: GCA_944326095.1. GTDB lineage: Bacteria > Bacillota_I > Bacilli_A > Erysipelotrichales > Erysipelotrichaceae > JALEVB01. The sequence goes on from CALVCO010000016.1 coordinate 16,123, forward strand.
TGAAACAAGGTTTAATATATTTACTAGATAGAGCAGTAGTGAGACCTAGGGGCAATTGGAGCCCGGCAGATTTCACGAACTGCTCTGTTTTTTCGTTCTTATAGAATTGCTTATTCAACTCATATGACTTTTTAATCATAGACTCAAAACGTTCTTTTCCATACACACTTGTTATTTCATTTATATATAATCCGCCACCTGTGTCTTTATCGTATCTGCAAATAGCTATTATATGATTTTCATCATCATCTAGTTGATTCAAAACAACAACTACACTAGAAGTATATTGGTAACTATCAAAAGCCATAACACTATCTTTTAGGTGTTGTTCTATATCACTAATAAAAGCATAGTCTAGCCTATGCTTCATACGTAATTTTATAATCGTTGAAACATTCATCGTTAAAGCATTTGTAACAGGTAAACCACTTATATATTCTAAACTACTTGAATCTTCAGAAATAATCATTGGATATCGAGTATCATATGTACCACTCATCAATTGAATTAGTTGCTTATCAAAACTATCAACTGCTCCATTCTCATGAACAATGTTTTTATTTATCTTTCGTATTGTTTCTATACTACTCACTTAATTCACTCCTTTCCTTTCTGGGGCAACTTGCCCCAAACGTATATAGCCATTAACTGCTTTCAAAGGCACATAGAAGTTTACATACTTTGAAATTTCTATATGCCTTTTTATTTATCTTGTTTTCATTTATATTCGAGTTACCAAATAATTATCATTCATAGAATCATAATCAAGATTTTTAATATATCCTAACTTGTTGAATTAAGAGATAGATCTCATGCAATTAATAATGCCATCAACGCTCTCAAAGCAAACTTGAAAATTCATACAGTCTTTTCTTCATCTTGGATTTTAACAATTAAATGAAAGTCCTTATATTTTCAATATTCACTATTTCAAAATCATTCTTTATACATCATTTCAAGCAATTAATGATTCCTTTGTTTATTAGCGTGTGCACTAATCATCACTACAATTTTCAATACATGTATGACAGTGTTTAAACTAACAATCGAAATACAAAAAAAATTTTATTTTTTTTAAAAAAAGTATTGCACACCTTATAAACTTATGTTAATATAATTGAGCAACGCCTAAATAGCTCAGTCGGTAGAGCAAACGGCTGTTAACCGTTAGGTCACAGGTTCGAGCCCTGTTTTAGGCGCCATTTTTTTTGGCTCGTTGGTGAAGTGGCTTAACACAGCGCCCTTTCACGGCGTCATTCACGGGTTCGAATCCCGTACGAGTCACCAATATTAAAAATTCCCGGTAGTTTACCGGTTTTTTTATGCCTATACTTTTATTCATTCAATTTAAAATTTACTTGCATGCCATCTTTATTAAGTGTATAATATTATGGCAAGTTAATTTGACCCCCTAGCTCAGCTGGCAGAGCAACTGACTCTTAATCAGTGGGTCGAGGGTTCGATTCCCTCGGGGGTCACCATTTTTATATATATAGCCTGTACTTAAAACATTATAAAATGCTTTAAATACAGGCTTTTTATTTTTAATAAAAGCTATTATTGTATATCTAACATTTTACAGGCTTTTAAATAAGCTTCATCATCAAAGCCTTTTCTAAAGTCAGTTTGAACATGATATTTTTTAAAAAGCCATAAGGGCATATCATCCAAAATCAACAATTTATTAAAATGATGTTTTATAATAAATGATAATATTTGTTTATTCCGATCATAACCTTCTAAAGATGTATGACCTATTACTTCCCCACTAAATCCACCATCATAAAGCATTTTTAAGCATTCTGGATAATATTCTCGCCACGATGAAGATATTACTACTTTTAAATTATATTTCTTACATAAGCGCTCTAAACGTTTAACATAATCTTCAATTTCTTCATCAGGGCAAATCAATACACCATCATAATCTAAAAATAATAAATTATCAGCATTTTTTCTTTTAAACAATAATAACCAATTAAGCTTCATGATGCGTTAAATTTTTCACCCATTTTTCTTTTCTAATCAAATAATAAGCAAATACCAATTTAACTAAATCCGTAGACTGCCCAACAAGATATAAACCAAGATATCCTACTGGCGTTAAATAAGTAAAAATACCAACTAAAGGAATATTAACTAACCACATGAAACAACTATCCATAATCAAAGTATTTTTAGTATCCCCACCACTTCTTAAAATAAAGAAACATTCTGTAGTAAACATATATACCCAAAATAATATACTTTGAACCCGTAAGAAATTAGTCGCAACATTTCGTGCTTCAATAGAAATATTAGAATATAATTGAGGAATGATAAATGTAGAACCAAACATTAAAAAGGCAAAGACAAATGATAAGCAAAAACAAAAACCTAACAATTTATAAGCATTACTCTTACCTTTTTCTAAATCATTTGCGCCAAACGGTTGAGAAATTAATACCGTACTAGCTGCTGCCATTCCAGCATATAATACAAAGAAAATATCACTTATAGTCGTACTAATTGAATAGCCACTCATTACATCTATACCTCTAGTAGAATAGAACTTAAATAAAGTTGCCATTCCTAAAGACCATAAGATTTCATTAGTTGCTAGAGGTAAAGCTTTAACAATTACTTTATTAATAATTTCTTTTGAAATAACAAATATTTTATTTATAGAAGTTTTAAATTCAAAATCATTAATTTTTAAAAAGAAAGATATGATAATTAATTCCAAACAACGTGCAATCAAAGTTGCGATAGCTGCTCCCTGTACACCTAAATAAGGAAAACCAAAATTACCAAATATTAAACAATAATTCAAACAAGTATTAGTAATTACTGCTATAGCACTAGCAAATAATGGAAGTTTTATTTCTCCTACACTACGCATACTTGTCGCAATACATAAAGTTATAGCCATAGGTAAAAATGATAAAGCTGCTATACGCATATAATCAGCACCTAAGGCAATTATTTGTAAATCTTTACTAAAAAAACTAACAACGATATCAGGTACAAAAATACCTACCATCATAAATAATAAGATGATAATTAAAGCACTAACCAACATAAATCTAAAAGTCTGTTGCATCTTATTATGATCTTTTGCTCCATAGAATTGGGCAATAAAAATTGCTGCTGCATTAATCAAGCCATTAGTACCATAAGTCGCAATTATATAAAAACGATTAACAGCCGCAACTCCTCCTACCGCAATATCCCCTAATTGTCCAACCATTAAATTGTCAATAAGATTTACCGAACTAGTAATTAATTGTTGAATCATTAAAGGAACAGCGATTGCTAAAACGATTTTAGCAAACTCTTTATCAAAACAAAATTTACGAATGCTTAACACCAATTATCCCCCTTTTAAACAAAAAATATTATAACAAAATCCTCCGCATTAAGAAAAGAACAAAGGCTATATTTCCACCTTTGTCCTTTGTTTACGACATAATATATCATATAAAATAGGCACAATAATTAAGGTCATCAATGTTGCATATAATAGACCACCAATTGTAACAATTGCCATCGGTGCCATCATTTCAGCCCCTTCACCAATACCTAAAGCCATAGTACTTAAACCTAGAATAGTAGTCAAAGCAGTCATTAAGATAGGTCTAATTCTTGTTCTACCAGTTTTAATTAAAGCATCATATTTACTCATACCTTCTTCTTCCAATTGGTTAACACTATCTACAAAGACAATACCATTATTAACTACCACTCCACTTAATACCAAGAAGCCAAGCATCGATATTACACTTAAATCATTATTGGTAATAATAAGCGCCAATAAACCTCCTGTAAAGGCTAATGGAATAGTAAACATAACGATAAATGGTGATAACAAATCTTCAAATTGGGCAACCATAATTAAATAGATTAATACAATTGCTAAGGCAATCATTTTGACAAGTTCAAACAATGTTTCATTAATAGTAGCTATCTCTCCTGCAATTTCATAACGAATTTGTTCATTCATCTGCATATTAGCCAAAACATCTTCAATATCTGCGCCAACTAAACCAACATTATGATTTTCATCTATACTAATATTTATACTTAAAGTTCTTTGATTATTTTGTCTATTTATTGCTCTAGCTCCTTGCCCTTGTTCAATATTAGCAATCTCATTTAAATTAATATCTACAGTTTCTTCATCTTTAGTACCTTCAAAAGTTACACTATTTAATAAACTAGGATCATGTTGTAAATCATCATCATTTATGATAACTATTGGATAATCTTCATTTTCAATAGTAATTGTAGCTCCAGATGTTTCCGTAGTTAATCTTTGGGATATTTCACTATATACTTGCGCTACTGTTAAACCATAAGACATGGCCATATTTTTATCTACAATAACTCTTAATTCCTCAACATCATCCGCTTGAGAAACAACTGCTTCTTCTACTCCATCTATTGACGAAACATTATTGATAATATTATCAGCTTCAGCATATAGCACATCTAAATCATCACCATACAATACAACTTGTGCTCCGCTACCTCCTAATGCTGAAAGATCCATATTAGAACTAGAAACTTCAATTGTAGCTGGAAGGCCATTAGCTGCTTGTTCTATTTGCTTTGTTACACTTTCACTTTGCGAACTAGTTTCACATAAAGCAAAGATATTTACTACATTATCTTCAGCTGCACTCATCAAACTAGTACTACCTTGGAATACCCCAAAATCAGATAAACCTTCTATCTCTAACATTTTATCCATTAAAGTATTAGCTGTTTCTCTAGTTTGTTCTATCGTAGCTTTTTCATCATTCATGGTTAAAGTAATATTTAATTGATTAGATGCAACCTCAGGCATAAAAGATGTACCCATTGTAGCAACCCTAACCACACTACCAACTAATAGTAGAATTACCATACCAATAACAATTAAGCGATGGCTCAAACTCCACTTTAATATTTTCGTATAACCATCAACAAATTTATCAAACCAAGGATGATTAATTTCTTTAGTCTGCTTTTTCATAAAGCGACTAGATAGCATTGGTACCACAATAATTGCTACTATCAAACTAGCAAGTAAGGCATAAGCAATCGTCAAGCCCATATCCGTAAATATTTGTCGTGCTAAACCACTAGCAAATACGATAGGCAAAAATACACAAATCGTTGTCAAAGTACTACTAGTAATTGCTCCTTGAACACTATTAGTTCCTTTTACAATTGCTTGTAAAAGTGGCATACCCTCACCCTTTAAACGATAGATATTTTCAATAACTACTATTGAATTATCCACTAGCATACCTACAGCTAAGGCTAAACCAGATAAAGATATAACATTTAGGGTAACATCACTAAAATACATCAATACTAAAGCAAACATTAAACTAATAGGAATCGATATACCAATAACTAAAGTAGACTTAAAATCTTTTAAGAAAATAAGTAAAACGATTATAGCTAAAATACCACCTTGAATCAAATTATTGATTACCGAATCAACAATCATATTGATATAAACACCCTGGTCAAAGAAAACTACATTTCCTATAGTACCATCAGCACATATCTCATTTAATACTTCATTTATGCGCTCACAGGTTGCACTAGTACTTACTACACTTTGTTTTTCAATGGTCATAATTACTCCATTTTGACCATTTACTTGAGAATATAATTCTTCATGATTATCCGTAAAACTAACATTGGCTAAATCTTTTAATTTAATTTCTTCCAAGCCTTCAATTGGTAAACTTAAAATAGTTAAATTAGCTAATTCATCTAAACTTTGAAATTCCTCACCAACTTTAACCAAGATACTAGTATTATCATCTTGACTAATTGTACCAGCTGGCATTTCAAAATTCTCGGCCAACAAAATATTAGAAATCATACTAGGAGTTATCACACCCGCAATATCAGCTTGTTCATAAGCAAGCTTTTTAGATTCATTTAATTGTTCTTGAGCACTATCCAATTGAGCTCTAGCACTTTCTAATTGAGCCTTAGAGCTCAATAATTGTTCTTTAGTATTAGATAAGGTACTTTGGGCATTACTAAGTTCAATACTAGCTTGCAATTTACCTTTTTCCAAAGCCACCTTAGCTTCATTTAATTTAGCTATTTGAGCATTTATTTGTTCTTTAGCAGCACTAGCACCCATTAATTCCGTTTCAATATTTTGAAGTTCAATATCAATATTAGGAATTCTTTCATTATTAGTATCAACTATAGCCTGTAACTCTTGTTTTAATTCACCAATATTTGTACTAGTAATAGTTAATCCCGCTTGTTTAAGCTGTTCAATAACTTCTGCAATACCTGGAGTATCTAATGGCGTTTCATCAGGTAAAGGAAGAGAATTTAAGACTTCTAATCCTTTATTTAATTGTTCATTAGCTGCCTCTAAAGCTTTTTTCTCTGCTTCTAAAGAAGCTTTAGAAGTATTTAAATCTGTTTCATTAGCCAATATACCTTGTAATTTAGCATTAGTGCTATCAAGTTGAGAACTAGTATTAGCTAATTCATCTATTGCTTCATTTTTTCCATTATTTAATTCTGTTTGACCACTTTCAATTTGGGCCAAACCATCATCTATTTGTGCTTGCGATTCATTAAGTTTAGCATAACCATCATTTATTTCTTTTTGAGCTTCATATAATTCACTATCAACATTAGCTAATACTTTATCATTTATCGCATTAATTTTATCTTGATCTAAAGCAATCTCAATAGTTTCTTCTAATAAGCCAATAGAAGTAACACTTGCAACTCCCTCAACTTTTTCAATTTGTGGCAAAATATCTTCTTCATAAGTCTTACTAAAACTAGCAATATCACTTCCATCATTAGCATATAATGCTACTTCCATTATTGGTAACATATTAGGATTTAATGACATTACGATAGGACTAGCTGTACCATCTTCAAAATAGCCTTCAGCCATATCAATTTTGGCATTAACATCAATTAAGGCACTATCCATATTAGTATTTTCATTAAATTGCATGATAATCATCGACATATTATCATTAGAAACACTAGAAATATCCTCAAGACCTGAGGTTGTACCTAAAGCAGCTTCTAAAGGCATCGTAACACTTTTTTCTACCTTCGATGCACTAGCACCAGGATAAGTAGTATATACTACCATATATGGTAATTCCATCTCTGGTAATAAATCTACTGTCATATTGGTAAAAGAAATAGTTCCTAATAATATACAAACAACTATTCCTACAATAATCATATAAGGTTTTTTTACGCTAAACTTTGCAAACATATAATTTCCCTTTTCACTTTTAATATGATAGCACAAATATATTTGTTCAATTAATAACAATATAGACATTATTATATATTTGTATTTATTTTTTCCATTTGACAAATAAAATAATTAAGCATATTATATACACATATCAAGCAAATACAGCGATATGAACTAGTAAATATATCGAAAGTTCTAAAGAGAGATCATGGTTGGTGTAAATGATTGAACAAGATATATCGAATTCCTCATTGAGTAGGACTTTTGAACATTATATAAGTAGGAAGTCACGTTTAACAAACGTTATCTTGTTAAGCCATGATGGTGGCTATAGAGTTCGATATAGTAATATATCGATAAAATAAGGTGGTAATCGCGATACAGTTCGTCCTTTGGATGAGCTGTTTTTTTGCTTAAGGGGAGGATATTATGAAGAAAATTTTAATGATTCTACTTGTCATGTTATTAACTGCATGCTCAAGCCAAAACCAAACTGTAGACGAAAATGCTATTCATATAGGCGTTTTACAGTTAATGGAACACGAAGCTTTAAATAATACTTATAATGGCTTCATAGACGCTTTAAAAGAAAATGGTTATGAAGAAGGAAAAAATTTAGTAATTAGTTTTGAAAATCCTAACAATGATAAATCAACGCTAGCTACCATGGCCCAAAAATTAGTAAATGAAGAAAACGATTTAATCTTAGCTATTGGTACAGCTGCAGCTCAATCCTTACAACAGGAAACTGATACTATTCCTATCTTAGGTAGTGCCATTACCGACTATCTAGATGTAGGTTTAGTAGAATCCAATGAAAAACCTGGCAAAAATATTTCTGGTAGTTCAGACTACTGTGATATGGCAATTCAAATGGATTTAGTAGAAATGCTAGTACCTGATGTACAAAAAGTCGGTTTATTATATACTTCTAGTGAAGAAAATTCTATTATTCAAGCTGAACAAATGCGCAAAGAATGCGAAAAACGTGGCTGGGAGGTAGTCGAAAAAACAATATCTGATTTAACGATGGTAGATGATACCATGCATTCCTTTATTGGCAATATTGATGCTTTATATATTCCTACGGATAATCCATTAGCTTCTTCAATGGCTTCAGTAGAAATCGTCGCTAGCGAAAATAATATACCAGTAATTGTAGGTTGCGATACTATGGTACAAGATGGTGGTTTAGCAAGTATTGGTGTAAACTATTATAATTTAGGTTATCAAACTGGTGTAAATGCCTTAAAAATTATAAATAATGAAACAACAATAGACCAATTACCAGTATATTTTATGGATTCAGAAAATGCTGATATCTATTATAATTCTAAGATAGCCGAAAAAATGGGCTTTGAATTACCTAACGAAATATTAGAAAAAGGAATCGATGTTGCAAAATAATCATTGACAAAAAAATAGACATTGTCTAAGATTAATACAAGAAATAAAAACGCTTAGATCTGAAATAGTAATTATGTAACTTAACGCATAGAAAGGCTGTGGTTGATGGAAACAGCTAGTAAGCCATAATGAATACATCAGGGATGCGGGATTTTTGAAAGTAAAAAGTAGGAAATCACGAATAACACCCGTTAACGTGTTGGGCCTTGATAGAGGCTACTAAGGTTGATATAGTAATATATCAATAAATAAAGGTGGTAACGCGATACAACTCGTCCTTTTAATATTAGGACGAGTTTTTTATTTCTTAATACAAGGAAAGGAAATCATTATATGAAAAAATTATTACTAACATTAATACTATGCTTATTAGTAGGTTGTTCATCATCAACAACCCAAGAAACCACAAGTAATACCAAAGAAATTGGTATCTTACAATTAATGACTCATGATGCTTTAGATAAATCACGCGAAGGATTTATCGATGCTTTAAAAGATGGCGGATATATCGAAGGAGAAAATTTAACCATCAATTATCAAAATCCTGAATCAGATGCCGCAAATTTATCAACGATGGCCGATTCATTAATTGCAAATGATTTAGATTTAATCCTAGCAATTGCAACAACCCCAGTACAACAATTACAAAATATTAATGATCATACACCAATTCTAGCTACGGCTGTAACCGACTTTATCGCAACCGGACTAGTAGAATCAAATGAAAATCCAGGAGGATTAATTTCTGGAGTATCTGATGGCTTCCCTATGGATACCCAATTAGACTTATTATTAGAAGTAACTGATGTTAAAACATTAGGTATCTTATATACTTCTAGCGAACCAAACTCGCAAATTCAAGCTGAACAAATGGAAGAAGAATGTGCAAAAAGAAATATTCAAACTGTAGTAAAAACCGTATCCGATAAGACAATGATCGATGATACTATGCAAGCTTTCATCGGTCAAATAGATGCTTTATATATTCCAACAGATAATAATATTGCTTCAGCCTTTGCTAGTGTAGACATCGTAGCTAAAGAAAATAATATTCCTGTATTGGCCGCTGAAAGCAATGTGGTACGAAATGGTGCCCTAATTTCTTTAGGTGCTGACTATTATAAAATAGGATACCAAACCGGAGAAATGGCCGTACAAATTCTAAATGGCGAAAAAACAATTAGTGATTTTCCAATCGGCTTTCAAGAAGATGTAGATATCTATTACAATTCACAAACCGCTCAAGAAATTGGTATTGAATTACCAACCAACATCCTTGAACAAGGAATCGATGTAACACAATAAAGGAGAAAAACAAATGGTCGCTATATTAATATCTGCTATATCCCAAGGTTTACTTTGGGCCATCTTAGCAATTGGTATTCATATTACTTATCGTATTTTAGATATATCTGACCTTACTAGTGAAGGATCATTTACCCTAGGTGCTGCAGTATGTGCCAGTGCAATCGTAAATAATATTCCCCCAATAATTGCCGTATTCATGGCGATTATTGCCGGTAGTCTAGCAGGAATGATTACTGGATTATTACATACTAAATTACAAATACCTTCTTTACTTGCTGGTATTTTATCCATGACTGGACTATATTCTATTAACTTAAGAATCATGGGTAAAGCCAATATACCTTTAAATATGTCAGATACCTTATTAACCAATATTAAAGATTTATTAAATCTAGGCAAGGATCGTGATGCCGCTATCATCTTAGGTATCGTTGTATGCATAATTGTCATCATCCTATTAGTATGGTTTTTCAATACTGAATTTGGATATGCTATAGTAGCTACAGGTAATAATGATAAAATGATTCGTGCCAATGGTATAAATTCTGATATAACTAAAATTGCCGGATTAATGCTAGCAAATGCCCTAATTGCCTTAAGTGGAGCCCTTGTATGTCAATATAATGGTTATGCCGATGTTCAACAAGGAATCGGTGCCATCGTCATCGGTCTAGCATCCGTAATCATCGGGGAAGTAATATTTAGAAATCGAAATTTGATCATGAGTCTAAGTGGTATCGTCATAGGCTCTATTATCTATCGTTTGATAGTAGCCATCGTTATAAATAGTAACTATGTTAGTGCCAATGATATGAAATTATTTACAGCAATCATCGTTGCTGCAGCATTATATTTAGCAAATCTTGATCTAAAGAAAAAAAGGAGGGTAAAACATGTTGAAGATTGAAAATCTGTCTAAAACTTTTAACGCTAATACCGTTAACGAGAAAAAAGCCATTCAAAATTTAAATATAACTATCAACGATGGAGACTTTATTACCGTTATTGGCGGAAATGGCGCAGGAAAATCTACCCTTCTAAATCTTATTTCGGGAACGATACCATCTGACGAAGGCACCATCACCATCGATAATATTGATATAAGCAAACAAAAAGAATATAAAAGAGCTGCCTATATAGGTAGAGTATTCCAAGATCCTATGACCGGTACTTGCGCTGATTTATCAATAGAAGAAAATCTAAGTTTAGCAAAAAGAAGAGGAAAAAAAAGAACTTTACGTAAAGGTCTTACCAGCGAAGAAAAAAAAGAATATAAAAGCTTATTAGGATCTTTAAATCTAGGTCTAGAAACTCGCGTTTCCAGTAAAGTAGGTCTATTGTCGGGTGGTCAACGCCAAGCACTTACGCTATTAATGGCCACTCTAGTACGTCCTAAATTATTACTATTAGATGAACATACTGCTGCCTTAGATCCTAAAACAGCTGCAAAAGTATTAGAACTTACTACCAAAATAGTAGAAAAAGATAAACTAACTACCCTTATGATTACTCATAATATGAAAGATGCTTTAAAATATGGAAATCGTCTAATCATGATGATGGATGGTAAAATTATCTTAGATATTAGCGGTGAAGAAAAAGCCAAACTTACCGTAAATGATTTATTAAAATTATTTGAACAAGCTACTGGTGAAGAAGTAGTAAATGATCGTATGTTATTAGTATAAAAGGAGTTCATAGCACAAAAGCTATAAACTCCTTTTCTTATTATCTATATGGTAAAAACATTCTTTACTATGTCCATTAATAATTCCAATTGCTTGTAAATAAGAATAAATAATGGTAGTACCAACAAATTTCATCCCCCTGTTTTTCAGATCCTTAGAAATCATATCTGATAAAAAAGAAGAAGTTTGAATATCATAAGCTTCAAAGATTACCTGGCCATTTGTAAAACCCCATATATATGCATCAAAAGAGCCAAATTCCAATTGAATATCTTTAAAAACTTTAGCATTATTAATACTAGCCTTGACCTTTAACTTATTGCGAATGATCGAAGCATCATTAAGAAGTTCTTCCACTTTAGCTTCATCATATTCAGACACTATATTTACATCAAAATTATCAAAAGCCCTACGAAAATTCTCTCTTTTTTTCAAGATACATTCCCACGATAATCCCGCTTGAAAACTCTCTAATATCAATAATTCAAACAATATATGATCATCATGTTTAGCAACTGCCCATTCTTTATCATGATAAGCAACATATAAAGGATCATTTAAATTAACAAAGGCACAACGTTTCATATTTTCACCAAGAAAATATTAACACATTTTTATTTATTTCGCGTCCTATAATCATTTTCAATTTCTTCTTTCCATTCCTCGCTTAAGTCTTGATTAGAACGTACCGTACTAATAGCTTCATTAATAACTTTATAATTTAAGCTGGTCCCCTTACTATCAAAGGTATAATTCACCGCTCTATTAGCATTTATTCCATAATCATTAGCAACCTCTACCGCATCAATATTTGCCCCTAAAAATAAAAATTCCCAACCATATTTATTTTTATATAATTCAATCATCCCCTTGATCTTGCTCTTATTAAAAAAACGACTAGCATTTTCCATACCATCAGTAATGATTACAAATATCGTATGACCTGGAATATTTTCTTCTCTTGCATATTTATAAATATTACCAATATGTTTGATTGCACCCCCTATTTCCTATCGAGCCCAACTGAAGTAGTTTAATTTCACCATCAGTGCTCATGTTATCCGATACAATCCAATCTCCATCATTAAGTGATAATGATGTGGTTATATTCTTAAGCGTTGTTATCGACCAGTGATGTGGTAAATTTTCATAATAAGAACTATCATCACCTTTAAAGATAACAGATTCCTTTTTATTACGCTTTATTTTCCCTTGCTTGATGAGCTCTTCTTTTTCAGCTCTAATGCGTTCTAATAAAACAGAAGCCGGCTCATCATTCGGATCTTGAGGAACTAGTTTGCCACGGATTGCTAAATCTAGAATTTTGATTTAGCAACAGTTATTAAAACGTTTAGTTTTGTATGAGAACATTCAATGTTATTGATGGAAACCGATTTGTCAAGGGGAGATTACCCTGGAGTTATACATTTTTCTTTTTTGAGCTTCTGAGCCGTCGCCTTT
>CALVCO010000017.1 GCA_944326095.1 uncultured Erysipelotrichaceae bacterium
TATTCTTTTTTTTGAAATTTTAAATAAATTTCAAGACTTTTTAATAGTGTATTTTCATAAACTTTTTACACTATCTTAAATAATAAAAAAACGTCCTAATCTAAGGACGTTAATAACGCGGTACCACCTTAGTTCATATCATTTAAGATATGCCCTCTTACTTTTAACGCAAGTTTTACGACTAACCCTACTATAATTCAAGCTAGCTTCTCCAAAGTGTCAATTATAATCTATCAATCAAGAAGCTTGCACCAAATGCTTCTTCTCTCTGTTCGACTTTTAGATTACAACCTCTTTTTCCTAGAATTTCCTTATTATTATACACTTATAATATTCTTCTTTCAACACTAAAGACACTATCTAATTTACGAATATTAACCATTATATTATTTAAATGATCAAGATCTTTAACTTGCACCGTCATCTTCGTAGTACAAACTAATTCTTCACTATTAACCACGCTATTTATAGCTAAAATTGTACCTTTACATTGAGCTACAACTGTAACTATATCAGTTAATAAAAAGTTACGATCGTGAGCCTTACAAATTAAACTAGCATCATAAGTCCTATTTTGTGCTTCTTCATCCCAATAAACATCAATCAATCTAGCATTTTCATGATTAACATTTGGACAGTCTTTACGATGAACTTTAACCCCATTACCCTTAGTAACAAAACCTACTATTTCATCACCATATACTGGGCTACAACATTGAGCTAAAGACATCATCATCGAATCTACACCATTAACTCTTAAACCTGTTTTGCTTGTATTAGCTTTATGACGATGTTGATTATTATAAATTTTATTTATTATTTCTTCACTATTACTAGCCTTTTTTGTATTAGTTAATTTTTCAATAACATTTATTAAATTAATTGATTTAACCGCTATACCATATAACATTTCATTATATGTTGATACTTGAAAGTTATTACATATAGCTTCAATCTTCTTTTTATCATTAAATTCTTTAGGATCAAAACCGCGTTTTTTCAATTCATCATTAAGCATTTTTGAACCAAGTTCATATTTTTCTTGTCGAGCTTCATTTTCTTTTTTCGTCAAGAAATTTTTTATCTTATTTTTTGCTTGATTAGTCTTAACAAATTTTAACCAGTCTTCACTAGGACCATTTGACTGTTTACTAGTTTTTATTTGAACAACATCACCCGTTTTTAAAATTGTATTTAATGGCACTAATGACTCATTTACTAAAGAACCAACCGCAAAATTTCCAACATCGGTATGTACACGATAAGCAAAATCAATTGGTGTAGAACCATTTGGTAAATCAATAACCCGACCATTTGGTGTCATTACATAGACATTAGCTTCAAAAATATCCTTAGTTAGCGTATCCATATATTCGCTATCACTTTCAGAAGCCGTTTCTTTATTTAAAGCTGCAAAATCTTTAAGCCAAGATAATTTATCTTCAATTTCCTTTTGTTCACGATGAGGATCATACTTAGCTCCTTCTTTATATCGCCAATGGGCAGCAATACCTCTTTCTGCAACGCTATCCATTTCTTCGGTTCTAATTTGAACTTCAAATATTCTTCCTTCATTACCAACAATTGTAGTATGAAGTGATTGATACATATTCATCTTAGGCATAGCTATATAATCTTTTAATCTTCCAGGAATTGGTCGATATTTCGCATGAATATACCCTAATATTTCATAACAATTTAATTCGGTTTTAGTTATAATTCTTATAGCCAAAAGATCTAATATTTCATCAAAACGCTTATGCTTTTTAACCATCTTTTTATAAATGGAATATAAGTGTTTGCTTCTACCAAAAATTCTAAATTCTAGATGATTTTCTTTTAAAAGCTCAGATATGTCTTGAATCATTTGTTGAACTTGTTCATCACGCTCATTTTTCTTAGTTTCTACTAAATGAGCAATACGATAATATTCTTCCCTATTTAAATAGAAAAAACTTAAATCTTCCAATTCATTTTTTATCTCGCTAATACCTAAGCGATGGGCGATTGGTGCATATACTTCCAAAGTTTCTGAGGCTATCCTTTGTTGTTTTTCTTCGCTCATATATTGTAAAGTACGCATATTATGTAAGCGATCAGCTAGCTTAACTAAAATAACTCGCACATCTTTAGCCATTGCGATAAATATCTTACGATGATTAGCTGCTTGATATTCTTTTTCATCTTTAAATTTTAAGTTACCAATTTTTGTAACACTTTCTACCATCGTAGCAATTTCATCATCAAATTCACTAGTCAATTCTTCTTTAGATACTCCTGTATCTTCAATCGTATCATGCAATATACCAGCACATATAGTTTTAGGACCAACTTTTAATGTAGCTAAAATATAACCAACATTTAATAGATGAATGACATAAGGCTCCCCACTTTTCCTAAATTGCCCTTCATGATGAACATATGCATAATCAATAGCTTTTTCAATAAGCTTAAAATCACTTTCATCAGTAATATAAGTTTTAATTTCCGATAATAAACTATCTTTAGTTACCAAAAGCTGTTTGCTTGGCATATTTCCACCTCCCCTTAAAGTGCAAAATATTGATATAATTATATACCATTAGATAAATTAATTTCAAATTTTAACTAAAAAATGCATCATTTGATGCATTTTAAGACGCTTTAAAATTATAAATAGGTTTAATCTGCTTGATAATCTCAACAGTTTCTTGAATATTATTAATAATACCATCACTATTCTTATAAGCCATTGGTGCTTCATCAATAGTTGATGTTACCACACTTGTTGAATAAATATCCTTCATCGCTTCTTTGAAATCTTTTAAAGATATATTTTCTTTTGCTTGAGCCCTACTCATTTTTCTACCAGCACCATGAGGACCAGAATAATTCCAATCTTCATTACCTTTACCAACACAAATTAAAGAGCCATCACGCATATTTAACGGAATCAAAACTATCTCATCTTTTTTACAAGAAATTGCTCCTTTTCTAAGAATAATTTGTTTGTCAGAAATCTCTAAATAATTATGAATAGTTTCAAAATAAGAAAATTTCTTATCTAAATCCTCTATTTCAAAATATTCTTCATCCCATATACCTTTAATTTCATTTTTAATTTTAATTTTTTTAAAATAACTAATCAAGATTAATTGCGCAATCGTTTTTCTATTTAATGAAGCATATTTTTGCGCTATATGCATTTCTTTAATATAATTATCAAAATCATCAGTCAAATTTTTATCAATATATGCCAATTCATTTATAGCAAACTTATATTCTTCTTGTAATTCATGAAGTTTTTCAGGAATTTCTTTTTGTCTACCTTGGCTTTTTAATTCATCTATCATCGCATGTTGAATTTGATAAAATTTCGAACCCTTATCTTTTGCTGCCTTGCTAGCTCTATTTTGATAATACTCGCATACCTTTTTTCCTAAATATCGCGAGCCAGAATGAATAACCAAATAGATATTACCATCATCATCTTTATTCAATTCAATAAAATGATTACCTCCTCCAAGGGTTCCAATGCTTCTTTTGTGATAATCTAACATTCTTTTAGAAGCTGCACTTACAATATCTTCGAAATTTATATCATAATCTTTTAACTCTTGGTCAGAATAAATAGCTTCATCATGAATTGCAAAACCTGATGGAATATATTTATTTACAATCTCATCAAATAAAGGCAAATCTATATCTATTTTACCCAAATTTACTAATAACATTCCGCATCCTATATCTACACCAATTAAATTGGGACAGATCTTATCTTTGATTATCATGGTTGTTCCTATAGTACATCCTTTTCCTGTATGTACATCAGGCATAAATCTTGCATGAGTACCTTGAGCGAATGGTTGATCCATCAAAATAGAAATCTGATCGATTGCTAGTTGTTCAATATCATCAGTAAAAACTTTAGCTATTCCATATTTACCTTTAATCTTCTTCATGCTAAAAACCTCACCCTTATAAATAAATTTTAAATAAAAAAAGTGGAATAATCCACTTAATATTGCAATAAAGTAAAGACATTATAATCTTTTAATAATTCTTTACCATTTAAATCAGCTAATTCAATTACGAATGCACAACCAACAACTTCTCCACCAAGTCTTTCAACCATCTTAATGGTTGCTGCTACTGTACCTCCGGTTGCTAATAAATCATCAACAATAACCACTTTTTGTCCTGGTTTAATTGCATCTTCATGAATCTGTAATTCATTAGAACCATATTCTAAATCATACTTTTCACTAATAGTAGCTCTTGGTAATTTTCCTGGTTTTCTAACCGGAACAAAACCTGCACCAATTTCAATTGCCACTGGGCAACCAAACATAAATCCACGACTTTCAGGTCCTAAAATAACTTCTGCTCCAGCATTTTTAGCAAATTCAGCCAAAGTATCTACCGTTTGTTTATAAGCCTTTGGATCATTTAATAAAGGGGTAATATCACGAAATAAGATACCTTCTTTAGGAAAATCTTGAATACTAGCAATATAATCTTTTAAATTCATCTTTAAATTCCTCTCTAAGTATTTATATTATACGTCATTATAGCTAAAATTAAAAATTAAATTCATTCCATATCTAATATATTTAAACAACAATTTTGTTTAGATCTAAATTCATTTATTTCTAAATTACCAACCATATAATTAGGATTATTAATATTTTTAAGTTTACTATTAAAGCAAATTGCCTCAAAACCTTGTTGAAGATTAAATTTTAAATATTTATCTTTAAGCAAATTTACATTTGATACTTTATGATCATCAATATAAAACAAAGGCTTTTTAAATCCTTGGCCAAAAGGTTCAAGCTCTAAAAAAGCTTTAAGATTAGTTAAATTAATTTGATTACTATAAAGCCTAATAACTTCTTCTAGGGTATCAGTAATTTTAACATTTTGCATTTTTTCATTTACTTTTTGTTTAAAATTAATGAATTCTTCTTTTTTTAGTGATAAGCCTACTGCTTGAGCATGCCCTCCAAAACTTGTTAATTGGAAATCTTTAAAAAAAGTATGCATATCAAAACCTTTGATACTTCTACCACTACCTTTATATAAATCATCAATAGCAGTTAAAACCAAACAAGGTTTATTACATTCTTTAGCAATCTTGCCCGCAACTAAGCCTAACATTCCTTCACTAAAATTATCATCTTCAATGATAATAAAAGGTTCATCTTTAATTTTATCCATAGCATCATTAGCCATTTTTTGTGATATGTTTTTACGTTTATTATTTAAGGCTTCAATTTGTTTAGCTACATTATTTATTGCATAAATATCATTACACAATAAATATTTTACTAAAACATTTGCATTAGATTCATCATCAAGACGTGCCACACAATTTAATTTAGGAACTACATTAAACGCAATATCTTGAGCTGTTATCATCTTTTTACTTGGTAATAAAACTTTAATTGGTAAACAACAATCAAGCTTATTCAAACCCTTAATAACAATAGTACGATTTTCATTAAATAATTCCATTACATCACCAATAGTAGCTACCATTGCTAAAACATCATTAATATCATTTTCTCCAATTAATTTGCGAGCAATTTGTAAAGCAACACCTGCCCCACATAATCCTTTAAACTCTTCACTCATCAAATCAGGATGTACAACAATATTATCTATTGGTTGATCATAAATATGATGATCTGTTACGATAACTTCTATTCCTAAATCTTTAGCACAAGCTAAAGCCTCATAAGCTTTAATACCATTATCAACAGTAATAATTAAGCTATAACCCTTTTCTTTAGCTAATTTAACTATTTTAGGACTTAATCCATAACCATCTTTAAAACGATCAGGAATATAATAACCATTAGTTATTTGCATTTGATCTAAGGTATTTTTCATTATAGTAGTAGCACAAATCCCATCAGCATCATAATCTCCAGCAATAAAGACTTTTTCTTTATTTAATTGGGCTTTTTTAATTCTATCACAAGCTTTTAAAAGCATTGAAGAATCATTCATACTATATTCATCTTTAGGATATAATATTTGTTTTATTTGCCAATCTTCTAAATGATTATAGATAAAGGTCTTAGCAACCATTTCATTTACATGATATTTTTGTTGAATCAACATTGCATCATAATTAATTATTTTATATTTCATAATGAGCAAGTATCAACTCCTTAAATTTACGACCTTTTTCTTCAAAATTTTTAAAATGATCATAACTGGCTGCTGCAGGCGATAATAAACATATACCATCTTTAGTAAGTCTTATAGCTAAATCACAAGCTTCTTCAAGATTATCAACTAAATAACATCTTTCAAAGCCTTTTTTTTCTTGCATTTCTTGATAAATCCTTTTACCACTAGCATACATCAAGATGATATTTTCTACTTCTGATTCACTTAAGAAAGCTTCTAATTTATGATAGTCAATACCTCTATCTAAGCCTCCAATTAAAACCGTTTTTACATTATGTAATGAAGTTATAGCTTGAATACATGCCTCATTTATAGTTGAAATTGCATCATCAACATAAGTAACACCATCAAAGGTTCCAAATACTTCTAAACGATGTTCTAAAGGTTTAAATTTAGCAATCACTTTTTTAATTGTTTCATCATCGACGTTAAATATTTTAGCAATATAAGCACAAATAGCCATATTATAGTAATTATGTTCACCTATTAAATTAGTATCTTCAATAGTTAAATCATGATTTGGTAAATATAATTTTTCATGAATATTATATATATCTTTACCTAATAATAAAGTTTTACTTTTAGGTCGATAATTAATATCTTTATTAATTAAAGCTATATCATCTTCATTTTGAAAAGCTACACAATTTATCTTAGTCTTATAATAATTTTCAAAGGTATGGTAATGATCAAGATGTTCCTCATAAATATTTAAAATAATACCAATATGAGGACTATCTTTAGTAAATTCCAACTGATGACATCCTAGCTCAAAAACAATAATGCTATCTTCATTCATCTGTTCTAAAATATCAAAACATGGAATACCAATATTTCCAACTAAAAAAGTATTATCATTATGAGCTTTTAAAATAGTATAGGTAAGTGAAGAAGTTGTACTTTTACCTTTTGTTCCCGTAATACCAATAATTTGTTGTTTAAAATATTTTAAAAATAATGGAGCTTGACCACTTATATTAGGATGATAATCACAAACTATTCCCGGCGCTTTCATTATTAAATCATAATCATCAAAATTAATTTCTTCTTGTTTAATAAAAATACAATTTTCTAAATGATTATCGATATTATTTTGATCACAAATATATATTGTTTGTAAAGGCAATAATTTTCTAATAGTATGATAAGTAGATAAACCTTCTCTACCTAAGCCCCATATCAATACCTTTTTATCTATAAATGCTGGTAACAATCTTTCAATCACATTATTACCCCCTTCTTTTTTAAAATATTTAAGAAATGTTCAGGAATCATATGTTGATCATTATAATAATTAATATAATTATTTGCATCTTTATATAATTGATAATTCGCACTTTGCATATAATGCTTATACAATAATGGAATATCTTTACGCTTTTTAATAGCTAAACAAATAGCGGTATTAACCTCATCACGCGTTCCTACGCATTCAAACGGTTTATTTTCAACAATGCCACATAATTCATCAAAAATGGTTAATAAATTAGCTTTTTGCAATAAATTCTCATGGAATATATTAAATAATTCATCATCATTTAGATGAGCACTAAGCATAATATATACAAATAAACACTTAGCACAATTGTTGCACCACACTTCTTGCTTACTACCGACATTACAACTTTTAAAGGTAGTATGATATTGTTTAAGTTTAGCAAAATATTGCGTTATTTGCATTTCACTAATGCATCTTAATAAAGAAAAATAAACAATTTTAGGATTAAGATAAGCATCAACAAAATTTTTAAAATCCACTTCAAATTCATAACTTTTAGAATATTGATGATTAACATCTTCACCTTTTATTGTCGATTCATTTGCGCTAGCTTCATTAGATAAACAAATATATTGTTTTTGATAAATAAGCGCTACAAAGTAACTAGCAAAAGCTACTAAAGCGCTAAAAGGTGTATGCCCATTTAAAAATCCTTGATTATTTAAAGCTAACATTCTAGAATCTAAAGTTCTAGTAGGATTAATTAATTTTTCATCATTATATCCAGCTTTAATTGCACTATGTAATGCACTTTGAACCTTATTTATTACTAATGCATGATTAAGTTCATATTCATCTTTTAATAAATCTAAAGTGACAAAAGAATCCTTTCCACCACCTACACAAATAATATTTCCTTTAACATCTAAATTATATGGCATTAAATCTTTAGTAGATAGACAATTACTTTTAATAGTCATAAACTCATCTATATTTGTTTTAATATTATTAATATAGAAAAATTCCCCTAAACCCTTAAAATATAATTTTTTAAACCATGCAATCTGTTTATCATCTAATTTATGACAATCAATGATAACCATAGGGCTACAAGTAAGTTTCCAATAACTAATAAGTTCTACCATTCCAATATAAAAAGCTGCATCATCTACTTCTTTATATTTATGATAAGTAAGATTATCTTTCTTCTTTAAACTAAAGGTTGGTGCAAATTTTTCTAGCCCAACAATTTCAAAATTAAAAGTAAGTTTTATATTTTCTTTATCTTCTTCAATTTGATAATTATGATATATAAAAGTTGGATACTTTTCTCTTAAATTTCTAAAATTCATAGTTCACCTCAAACACGATAATTATAGCATATTTACTAAAAATATCTTATACTATTAATGTTTAAAATAGGAGATGAAATAAGTGGAATATATTGTAGTTGCGCTAGGCGCATATCTTTTTGGATCAATTCCTTGGGCTTTAATTATTGGTAAAGTATTCTATCATACTGACATTCGTACAAAAGGTTCTGGAAACCTTGGGGGATCAAATGCTGGTAGAGTTTTAGGTAAAAAAGCAGGTATAAGTGTTACCGTATTAGATGCATTAAAAGCCTTTTTTGTTGTAATGTTCTGTTACTACTTCGCCTCAAATACTTGCATTGTTGGTGGTCTAGCATGTTGTGTAGGACATTGTTTTCCTATATTTGCTAATTTTAGAGGTGGCAAGGCTGTCGCAACCACCATGGGTTATTTTCTAGCAATTAGCATATTTATAACTCATCATATTTGGTGGCAATTTCTATTTATTGTAATTTGCTTTTTCGCTATATTATATCTATGCAAAATGGTAAGTGTATCAAGCATAAGTGCTATCCTTATTGCAGTAATTGTTTCATTTGTATTAAAAAATGATTTGAGCATCTCATTATCATTTTTAATTCTTTGGATCTTTGTTACTTATCGTCATAAAGAAAATATAAAAAGAGTAATTAATCATACCGAAAAGAAAATAACTTGGATGTAAAAAAAGCTAAATGTATATGTTATTAAGCATAAACATTTAGCTTTTTATTTTAAATCTTACATTGATTCATGCATCGTTCTAGCGATTACATCATCTTGTTGTTCTTTAGTTAACTTATTAAAATTAACAGCATATCCACTAACACGAATTGTCAATTGTGGATATTTTTCTGGATGCTTTTGTGCATCTAATAGTGTTTCACGATTAAATACATTAACATTTAAATGATGTCCACCACTTTGAGTATAACCATCAATCATTGTTACTAAGTTATCTACTTTACTTGACATAAAATTAATCATCCTTTCCTAGTGCATCAGGCACGATTGAGAAGGTATTACTAATACCATCACGAGAATATTCATAAGGTAATTTTGCTACAGATTCTAATGAAGCAACAGCGCCATGAGAATCACGACCATGCATTGGATTAGCCCCTGGAGCAAATGGTTGTCCTGCTTTTCTTCCATCTGGAGTATTACCTGTTTTCTTACCATATACTACATTAGATGTAATAGTTAAGATACTCATTGAAGGTACACCATGACGATATGTACGATGTTCTTTGATCATATTCATAAAATTCTTAACTAAATCTACAGCAATTTGATCTACACGATCATCATTATTACCATATTTTGGATAATCGCCTTCGATTTCATAATCTACTGCAACTCCATCTTCATCACGAATAACTTTTACCTTAGCATATTTAATTGCTGATAATGAATCAGTTACACAAGATAAACCAGCAATTCCTGTAGCAAAGAAACGACGTACATCATGATCATGCAAAGCCATTTCTAATGCTTCATAACAATATTTATCATGCATATAATGGATAACATTTAAAGTATTTACATATAAGCCAGCTAACCAATTCATCATTTGTAAATATTTAGCCATTACCTCATCATAATCTAAATATTCACTAGTGATAGGTTCAAAGCGTGGTGAAACTTGAATCTTTTTCTTTTCATCCATACCACCGTTTATAGCATACAATAAACACTTAGCTAAATTTGCTCTAGCGCCAAAGAATTGCATATCCTTACCTACTTTCATACAAGATACACAACATGCAATACAATAATCATCGCCCATTTCTATACGCATCAAATCATCATTTTCATATTGAATTGAGCTAGTATCAATAGAAATCTTAGCACAGAAGCGTTTAAATTCAATTGGTAAATTTTTTGACCATAAAACAGTTAAATTTGGTTCAGGTGCTGGTCCAAGATTTACTAAAGTATGCAATACTCTAAAAGAGTTTTTAGTAACTAATGAACGACCATCTAAGCTCATACCACCAATAGACTCTGTTACCCAAGTAGGATCACCAGAGAAAAGTTCATTATATTCTGGAGTACGCATGAATTTTACTAAACGTAATTTCATAACAAATTGATCCATCAACTCTTGACATTCACTTTCCGTAATTAGACCTTTTTCTAAATCTCTTTGCATATAAATGTCTAAGAATGTTGATGTTCTACCTAAAGACATTGCTGCCCCATTTTGATCTTTAACAGCGGCTAAATATCCAAAATAAACAGCTTGTACAGCTTCTTGAGCAGTAGTAGCAGGTTTAGAAATGTCTTTACCATAAATATTAGCCATTTCTTTTAAAGCTTCTAAAGCACGAATTTGTTCACTAACTTCTTCACGTTCACGAATTCTTTCCTCAGTCATTGAACCAAGTAAGATAGTATTTAATAAGTTCTTCTTATCTTCAATTAAATAATCAACACCATATAAGGCAACTCTACGATAGTCTCCAACAATTCTTCCTCTACCATAAGCATCAGGTAAACCAGTAATAATGCCACAAGTTCTTGCCTTACGCATTTCTGGTGTATAAGCATCAAATACTCCTTGGTTATGAGTCTTAGCATATTTTGTAAATATTTCTTTTACTTCTGGATCAATTTCATAACCATAAGCTTTTAATGCTTGTTCAGACATTCTTATACCACCACGAGGTTGTAATGAACGTTTAAAAGGTTTATCAGTTTGAAAACCAACAATCTTTTCAAGATCTTTATTTAAATATCCCGGACCATGTGAAGTTAAAGTACTAACAACTTTAGTATCAGCATCCAATACTCCACCCTTAGCTCTTTCTTCTTCATTTAAGACCATTACTTGATCCCATAATTTTTTTGTTGCATCCGTTGGACCACATAAGAAAGAATCATCACCCTTATATTCTGTATAATTTAATTGAATAAAATTGCGAACATCAATTTCCTTGGTCCATTTACCTTCTTTAAATCCTTCCCAAGCTGCAAAATTCATTAATCGTCCTCCTTCTTCATCTTATCTTCTAAGGCTTCAATATATAAACCGAATATTTCTTCCGGTTGATATCCTTTAACATTTCCAATCATTTTACCATAATGTAAAAATATTGTTACATTTGTTTGTTCAATTTTATAATGGTCTAATAATTGAGGAAAATCTTGCGCTTCAATAAAATATATCTTAGCAATATCAGCATATTTATTTATGACATCATGCATCGCAACACAACTTGCACAACCATTGCCACTAATTGAAACAATGGCAAAGCGTTCTGAATTTAATATTTCAAGAAAATTATTATCTTTTAACATTTAAAATCTCCTTTGCTTGAGCAATTTCTTCCTTTGTACATAGCTTAGTATCTTTCAAAGGATAATCAATATGCATTTGTTCATATTTTTTTATGCCTAATTTATGATAAGGTAATACTTCCACCTTTTCGACGTTATTTAGTGTATCAATAAATTCTCTTGTCTGCAACAAATATGCTTTATTATTGGTATATCCATTTACTAATACATGTCTTATCCACATTTTTTTACCATGTTCATCAAGATATTTAGCAAACTTCAAAATATTTTGATTACTCATACCTGTTAAATCTTTATGCATATTATCATCGATATGTTTAATGTCTAATAAAAATAAATCAGTATATTGTAATAACTCTTCATATTTTTGGTTATCTTGAAAATATATTCCACTAGTATCTAAAGCGGTATGTAAATTTATTTCTTTACATTTTTTAAATAAATCGATTACAAAATCAATTTGTCTTAGAGGTTCACCACCACTAATCGTTACTCCCCCATCACGAATATAATTTAAATATTTTTTTATTTGTGAAAAAACATCTTCAACACTATATTCTTCACCACCATCGAATTTCCAAGTATCTGGATTATGACAATATTTACATCGTAATGGACAACCTTGCATGAAAATAACAAATCTTACTCCAGGTCCATCTACCGTACCAAAACTTTCAAATGAATGTATTCTTCCCAATTATATCACCTACTTTGTTGAAATATGATACAACAAAAAAAAGCTGATAGTCAATTAAGACGCCCAGCCATTTAATGTTTATTTAGAAATTACATCTTCATAATCACTTAATTTACTATTATAGCCATCTACTAAAGCTTGATAAGCCATAAATTGTACAATCTTTTCATTAGTTAAATTCATGACATCTCTAACTGCTACACTAAGATGCAATGGTAATTTTTCTTTCCATATAAAACTAACTAATGTATTTTCTATATCCTCAAAACTTAAATTAGGATTATTCTCTCTTCGAAGTTTTTCTAGTTTTAAATATATAACCAATTTTAATTGATTAGGTAATTTGCTCATAACAAACCTATTAAGATTCCTACTATGCAACAAATCAAAGATAAGATCCAAAAAGATTTCACAACCTTTTTCTCACTTAATCCACCTAAAACAAAACTATAATGTATTGGCGTATATCTAAAAACTCTTTTCCCTCGAAGCTTAACCGAACCAATTTGTATCATTACACATAGGGTTTCCCAAACAAAGACACCACCTATAATAATTAATAATATTTCTTCCTTTAATACCATGGCAATAGCAGCCAATCCTGCTCCTAAAGCTAAAGATCCCGTATCACCCATAAATATCTTAGCTGGCGAAATATTATATTTTAAATAACCTAATAAAGCTCCAAGTAAACTACTAATAAAAATAGCTATATGCCACTGCTTAGCTACCAATGCTAAAACTAAAAAAGCAAAATAAGCTAAAAAACTACAACCTGCAGCCAACCCATCCATACCATCAGTAAGATTTACTGCATTGCTTGTTCCTGTAAACATAAAAAAAACTAATATAGCATACAATCCTGACATTGGAATAACAATATTTAACAATGGAATGGTAATATCCAATGTAGCTTCATTCATATATAATATATAGAAAACAATTGCCAAGACTAATTGCATAGCAAATTTTTGCCAAGGTTTCAATCCTTCATTATCTTTTTTAATAACGATAATATAATCATCAATAAAACCAATCAATCCATAACCAAGAAAACTTAATATTATGATTAATGAACTAAGATCAAAAAATATTTGATAATCAATTATAAGTGTAACAATGATGGGAACAATTATAAATAATACCCCACCCATTGTAGGTGTTTTAGCTTTTTCTTTATATTCTTTTAAGCT
The DNA here is from genome assembly GCA_944326095.1 of uncultured Erysipelotrichaceae bacterium. Lineage (GTDB taxonomy): Bacteria > Bacillota_I > Bacilli_A > Erysipelotrichales > Erysipelotrichaceae > JALEVB01. The sequence goes on from CALVCO010000017.1 coordinate 13,945, forward strand.
ATATTCACTAACAGTTTGATTAAAACTGATCTTTTTTAAATAATCAATATATTTAGGCATCAAGATAAGAACTAAAACTAGGCTTATAACAAATGTTAAAACAAGTTTAAGATACATTTTTAATTCTATTCCCCTTTCCTTTTCTTAATGCATTGTCCATTATACCATAATCTCTTAAAAAAAAGGAATAGTAATTAACTATTCCAATTTAACTTCAACATTATCATCTTTATTTATAGTAGTACCCGCTGGAATATTTTGACTAACTACTTTTCCATCACCTTCTATTTTAACACTTAAGCCCGTAATATCCCAAAAAGCCGTAACATCCTTTCTAGACCATCCTGTCATATCAGGCATTTCAAAGCTATTAGTATCCGTCAATATGAATAACTTTTGATTAGTCGTAATACTTTGTCCAGCTTTAGGACTTTGATCAATAACATTATTACCATTTCCAAGTACTATGGCATTAGCATGATATTCATTAATTTTATTATTTGCATATTCTAATGAATGATTTAATAAGTTTGGCATTTCATAAGATTTAATTTCTTGAGGAACATATGTCTCTTCAACACTTTGCTCATTATCAACTTGGACTGCTGTCTCATCACTTAAACCATATAGCATAGCTACCCTTCTTAAAATAGATTTAATCGGATCAGTATAATAATGCGCATTAGGATTATAATCAGCCTCAAAACAATAATAAACCATATACTTAGGATCATCAGCAGGCAACCCAGCCATCAAGCTAACAATTGTCTTACCAGATTCATATGAACCACTTACCGCAACTTCTGTCGTACCTGTTTTACCAATTATTTCCGTTTCGGGAATTCTATAATGTCTAGCTGTACCATCATCATCATTAACTACACGATATAATATTTGCTGAACATGTTTAGCAGTTTCTTCACTTATCGGTGTACCAGTTATTTGTGTCTTAGCTTGATATAATACATTATTTTGATCATATGGATCTACTATTGATTCAATAAAATATGGTTTCTTCATTGTACCATCTGAAAAAATAGCACTATATGCTTGAAGCATTTGTAACATAGTCACCGTCGAACCTTGTCCATAACTTAGAGCTAATTTATCATAAGGCCATGTAAAATTTAATACACCATTTTGTTCACGCATACCTTCAGTATCTACTGTTTTAAAAAAACCAAAATCATTTAAATATGAAAGATAAATATCTGGTGTAATTAATTCGGTTTCAACACTAGCAGTAATAGTATTACTAGAATATATTAAACCATAGTCATAATCTACCCAACCATAATTTTTTCTTCCAGCATTATAAATACAAGCATATCCGCCACTTTCAACACGATATGGATCATTTCCATTTGAACTAAAACAATAAGGGCCTGAATATACTTTAGCAGTTCCATCATATGTTCCTTCATTAATTGCCGCTGCATAAACAAAGGTCTTCATAGTAGAACCTGGTTCATATGGTAATTGAGCTCCATAATTGTTATATTCTTCTATTTCAAGCGTATTTGGATCAAATGATGGACTTTGACCCCATGCTAGAATCTTACCAGTGTCAACTTCCATTACACTTCCCCATATTCTATCGGCATCAAATAATTCATTTGTTTGCAAAAAAGCTTGTTCCAAAGTCTCTTGAATATCTTTATCAATAGTTAAATAAACATTAGCTCCATTTTGCGGACTAATAACATCTTCTTTCATTCCTGGTAAAATAAAACCATTCTTATCAGCTTGATAAGTTCTAATGCCATTAACACCCTTTAAAAAATCATCTAGATATAATTCAAGACCCATTTTACCAACAGTCAAACCTGTTTCATCTGATTGAGCAAAACCTATTAGATTTGAAGCAAATACTCCTAAAGGATATGATCTTTCAGTACTATCACGAAAAGTAATACCAGGCAAATCATATGATTCAATCAATTCTTTAGTTTCCTTAGACAAATTTCGCCCATAAGTTCCAAGTTCAACTTGATACTGTCCTTCTGTCTTTAAAAATTCTAAACAGCGATCTTCAGGCATTTTCAATATTGGCGATAAAATAGATGCTGTATACTCAGGATCTGCAACATAAGCAATTGTACCTTCAATAGAAGGTCTATTTTCATCTAAGATACAGATAATATCATAGGTATGAACATCTTGAGCAATTATTACCCCATTGGCATCATAAATATTACCACGAGAAGCTGTTAATACTTCACTAACTTGGTTAGCACTATCAGCATATAAACTTAAATCTGTATTACTACGCAAATGCACTTTTGTTACAGATACGAAAAAAACATTAGCAATCAAAATAAACATAACCACTAATGTCGAAATAAATATAAATAGAAGCATGTTGTTGCTTCTTTTTTTCATAGCTTACTCACCTTCTGTTATAGTTACGATATTAGATTGATTCATCGTCAAGCCAGCATCATTAGCTATTGAAACTACTCTATCTCTTGTGCTTAAGTTTTGAATTGTAACCTTGATAGCATCATTTTCAACTTCTAAAGCAGCTATTTGACTCTCTAGTTGCTGTTTTTGTGTGCTCAAAGAATTATTATAAGAACGAACAAATAAGCTTGTACCTAAATAACACACACATGATAATGATAACATAAAAATACTAAAAACTTGTAATTTAATACTTCTCTTTTTTCTTTTTTTAACAATCTTCGCCATATCCTATATCCTCTTTATAATTCTTAATTTTGCACTATGTGAACGATTATTAGCTGCTAATTCTTCATTGGATGCTAAAATCGGTTTTCTATTAATTAATTCAAAATTAGCTTTTTTTAATTCTGAATCTTTTAAAGGAATACGTTTATCAACTTTTTCCCCACTCGTACGTTCTTTAAATATATTTTTAACAATACGATCTTCTAGAGAATGAAAAGTTATAACACAACCAATACCATCATGTTTTAATAAGTCTAAAGCATCATTTAATCCTTTACTCAAACTTGATAATTCATGATTGACTTCAATACGTAAAGCTTGAAATGTTTGTTTAGCAGGATGCCCTTTCTTATTTAAAACTTTAGTAGGTAAACTAGATTTAATAATATCTACTAATTCAAACGTTGTAGTTATTGGTTTAACTTTTCTTGTTGCTTCAATTTTACGTGCTATTTGTTTAGCATACTTTTCTTCACCATATTGAAATAAAATTCTAGTTAAATCTTCATAACTATAAGAATTTACTATTTCATATGCATCTAACTTTTGACTTATATCCATTCGCATATCTAATCTAGCATCAAAACGATAACTAAATCCCCGTTCAGGATCATCAAATTGTGGAGAACTAACTCCTAAATCCATTACAAATCCATCAATATTAGAAATATTAAATTTTGCTAATTCATTTTTCATTTGTGAATAATCATCATGGATAAAAGTAATTTTATCTAAGTAATCTTTTAAGATTTCTTTAGATTTTTCAATAGCTTTTTCATCTTTATCAAAAGCAAACAAATGACCTTTATCAAGCTTAGAAACTATCGCTTTAGTATGTCCACCTCTACCTAAAGTAGCATCTACATATATACCATCTTTTTTAACATTTAAGCCTTCAATTGTTTCATTAAGCATTACGCTATAGTGTTCCATCACATATACTCCGTTAAGCTTTCTGCTATGTCTTCCAATGACTCATTAGCACTAACCAAGTAGTTGTCCCATAACTCTTCAGCCCAAACTTCCACATGATCACCAGCACCAACAATTACACAATTTTTAACTAAATTACCTTCAGTTTTTAAAAAGGACGGTATCTGTATCCTTCCTTGCGCATCGCATTCACAAACGGTTGCTTTAGATGTAAGACTACGAATATACATTCTTACTTCTTTTTTAGTTTGTGGTAGCTTTAAAAGTTTTTCTAAGCGTTGATTCCATTCATCATTAGTATAGATGTTTAAGCATCCATCTAAGCCTTTGGTTAAAGTAAAAGTGGCACCTAATTCCTGGCGAAGTTTAGCTGGAACAATAATTCGATTCTTACTATCAAGACTATGTCGATACTCTCCAAAAAACATTTTGTTCCACTTCTTACCACTTTCTACCACTTTCTACCATCAATTATACCTTAATTATCATAATATGCAATAAAAAAGTGCAAAAAAAAAGATGAAATAATTTTCATCTTTCTTATTTTGAACCACATGCCAAACAAGCATGATGTGGAAGTTTAAATTCTCCACAAGTTGGGCACTTAACTAATGTAGGTGCAGTCAATTTGTAATGTGTTCTACGTTTGTTTTTTCTAGTCTTAGAATTTCTTCTTTGTTGTACAGCCACTTTCAGACACCTCCTAATCTTCAGCTTTAAACTCTTTTAATTTTGCTAAACGAGGATCAACTTGATCATGTTTATTCTTTTGATATTCAGCTTCAGTTAACACTCGCCATCCTTCTCCAGATGGATAGTCATGTAAATCATCACTAACTACCCTTAAAGGGACATCTAAATTAATCAATTGAAAAATGATAGGTAATAACTCTACAATATCATTTTTTACTACATGAACATCTAAGTTCTCATCCTCATGAAAAACGAAGGTTTCATGATACAAAGAATCTAGGTCAACATTTACCTCTTGATTGCTGATTGCACAAGGACAAACCATCGTTCCTGTAATATGCATATCAACCTCAAACTTATCTTCATAATCATTAAAATAACCATTACCTTCTACATGTAAATCTTTTACATCTAATAAAAGTTTATTGTTTTTTAATGTTTCTTTATCAAATTCAATATCTTCATCAAATGTGATTTCTTGTAATCCAATAAGTTCTTTCTTTGTCCACTTCAAGCGAATCTCTCCTACTTTTCATGCCTTTAAATTATAGCAAAATAAGCAACTAAGTCAACTCCAATTTCAATTTAAAGTTTCTTTTATCTGTATTCTTTCAATCTTTTGAACCTTTTTTGTAATTTCATCGATATCGATTACCACGCCACATAACATACCAGGTCCTTTAGCAGGCGTAAAATAAGTTTTCTGTTGATAGATGGTACGTGAAATCACTTCTTCGATATCACGTCCTAAAATACTATTAATAGCTCCACACATTCCAACATCACTAATAAAACAAGAGCCATTACTAATCATTTCATCCGCAGTTTGCACATGAGTATGGGTACCAACAACACATTGTATTCTATCTTTATAATATTCAAAATAACATCTTTTTTCTGCTGTAGCTTCTCCATGAAAATCAACAAAAATAATATCAGCACTATTATTTTCTAAAATTTCATCAGTTGCTTCAAATGGATCTATCAAAATATTATCCATAAAAGCTTTACCACAAATGTTTATAATCATGATATCTAGATTATTTATATGACAAGTTACAAATCCTCGTCCATATTCTAAGGGTTCCATATTGCATGGTCTAACTAAATCATCAAATTTTTCCATATATTCTTTGATGATATTTTTACTAAATGCATGATTCCCTAAGGTAATTACATCTACCCCTAATGATTTAAAACTATCATAAATCTTAGGAGTAATTCCTTTTCCATGTGCCGCGTTTTCTCCATTAACAATCGTTAAATCTATCGAATATTCATTTTGTAAGGATTTAAGATGCTCACTAAGCATTCTTCTTCCAACCTCACCAACGATATCACCAATAAATAGAATTTTCATTATTTTGCAACTTCACTTACTCTAGTTTCACGAATCAAAGTAACTTTGATTTGTCCAGGATAAGTCATTTCATTTTCTATCTTTTCACGAATGTCATGAGCAATCTTTGCCATTCTAGCATCATTTACTTTTTCTGGTTGAATCATTACTCTAATTTCACGTCCTGCTTGAATAGCATAAGTTCTTTCGACACCATCAAAGCTATTTGCAATACTTTCTAATTGTTCAAGACGTTGAATATAACCTTCCATTGATTCATAACGAGCTCCAGGACGCGCAGCACTCAAAGCATCAGCAGCTGCTACCAAATTAGCAATTAAACTAGTAGGTGGCACTTCTCCATGATGTGATTCTATAGCATTTATTACTACCGCATTTTCACCATACTTTTTAGCCACTTTACTTCCTAGTTCAATATGGCTTCCATCCTGTTCAAAATCAATAGCTTTACCAATATCATGTAATAAACCTGCTCGCTTAGCTAAAGCTTGATTCAAACCAAGTTCTGCAGCCATAATTCCCGCAAAATATGCAACTTCCATGGAATGTTGTAAAACATTTTGTCCATAAGAATAACGATATTTCAAGCGTCCAATTAATTTAACTAATTCACGATGAATTTTGCCAATTCCTAATTTAAATACTGCATCGTCACCAATTTTAATCATATTTTCATTCATTTCTTTGGTAACTTTATTTACAACTTCTTCTATTCTAGCAGGTTGAATTCTTCCATCACGCATCAATACTTCTAATGATTGACGAGCAATTTCTCTTCTAATTGGATCAAAACAACTTACTGTCAAAGCATCTGGAGTATCATCAATAATTAAATCAACACCAGTTAATTGTTCAATTGTACGAATATTTCTTCCTTCACGTCCAATAATTCTACCCTTCATTTCTTCATTTGGTAGAGTTACAGTTGAAACGGTACGTTCCATCGTTTCTTCTTGTGCATATCTTTGAATAGCAGTTGCGATAATATTTCTAGAAATATCCGCAGCTTTTTGATTAGCCTCATCTTCTTTTTCACGAATATAAGTTGAAACTTCTTTTTCCATTTTCTTTTCAACTGCATTCATGATTTCTTTTTTTGCATCAGCTTCGGTCATATTGGAAACACGTTCTAAAACCGTAATCTGATTATCAATTTGAGCTTGTAGCTCTTGTTCCATTTTATCTAGGTTTTCTATTTTCTCAGAAACAATTTTATTCTTATTGTCTATTTCTTTTTCTTTATGAGTTATAGTTTGATCACGAAAATTTAGATTATCTTCGCGCCTTAAAAGTTTATTTTCTGTATCATTTATTTCTTGTAATTTTTGTTTTATTTCTTTTTCAGCTTCTAATTTTAACTCATAAATTTGTTGTTTTCCGTCTAAAGTAGCCTGACGTAAAATACCATCAGCCTTAGAATTTGCATCATCGAGGATGTTTTTTGCTTTATTTTTAGATTTGCTAACACCCATGGTTTGCAAAACATTCATTAAAATAATCCCTACAACAACGCCACATATACCTATTAAAATGGAAATTAGAATATTATTTTGCATTTTCTAATCCTCCATTATTCTCAATATATCTGCAAAATCCTTGCTTTTTAATTATATAGCAACCATCAACTTTTCTCAAGAAAAAACGCTATCATCACGATAGCGCTACTTGTTAAATAATTTTTCTTTAACTTTATTAGTAATTTCTTCATCAATTTGCGGATTAGCAAGTATATAAGCTTTAACAGCTTCTCTACCCTGTCCTATTTTTTCGCCATTATATGAAAACCAAGCTCCTGCTTTATCAATAATTTCATAATCTACAGCCAAATTTATCAATTCTCCAACATGGCTAATACCCTCACCATACATTATTTCTACATTTGCAACCTTGAATGGTGGAGCTACTTTATTTTTAACTACTTTTACGGTCACTTTATTTCCAATTACTTCTGTTCCATTTTTTATAGCTTCTCCCCTTCTTACGTCCAAGCGTACAGAACTATAAAATTTAAGAGCTCTACCACCTGGAGTAGTTTCAGGATTACCAAACATAATACCCACTTTCTCACGTAATTGATTGATAAATATTGCCGTACATTCACTACGATTCATTACTCCTGCTAACTTACGCATAGCTTTTGACATCAATCTTGCTTGTAAACCAACACTTGCATCACCCATTTCCCCATCTAATTCAGCCTGAGGAACTAATGCTGCTACTGAGTCAATAACAATTAGATCAATTGCTCCTGATTTAATCAACAATTCGGTAATTTCTAAAGCTTGTTCACCACTATCAGGTTGAGACAAGATAAGCTCATCAATATTTACTCCAAGCGATGCAGCATATTGAGGATCAATTGCATTTTCAGCATCAATAAAAGCTGCCCTACCACCATTTTTTTGACAGCTTGCAATCGCATGCAACGCTAAAGTAGTTTTACCACTAGATTCAGGGCCATATATTTCAACAATACGTCCTTTAGGATATCCCCCAATACCAAGAGCGTAATCAATTGCCAAAGATCCACTGCTAATCGCATCTATATCTACATTAGCCCTGTCTCCTAATTTCATGATTGAACCTTTTCCATATTGCTTTTCAATTTGCTTTAAAGTATCTTGTAAAAGTACATCCTTATTATCTTTTTCTATTTTCTTTTCTGCCATAGATATATCTCCTCAAAAGTATTTAAACCAATAATTATTTTTTTCCTATTTACTTTCTAAAATAAATTCTTTCATTTGCATAAAATAAGATACGCCACTAGCAAAACTTACTATTGCTGCAAACCATAATACCATATCACTAACTGGTATACGCCATAATTCAAATGGCAAATTATTAACTAAAATTAAGATTATTGCTAACATCTGACTAACGGTTTTTACCTTTCCTAAATATCCAGCTGCTACAACTTTACCATTACTTGCGGCAATCATTCTACAACCATCAACAATTGTATCTCTAGCTAGCATAATTAATACTGGAACTACTGGAATAATTCCTTGTGAAGCAAATAAAATAAACATCGTATTAACTAATAACTTATCAGCAATTGGATCTGCAAATTTTCCAAAAGTTGTTATTAAATTATTTTTACGAGCAATTTGCCCATCCAAAAAATCCGTAAAAGATGTTAAAGCAAATAATATTAAAGTTATTATATTGATTAAAGAAATTGAAACAAAATCAATATCATAAGTTGGTATATCAATATAAAATTGACTATATGGGAAAAGATAAATAAAAACAATTATAGGAATCATAATTATTCTTATAACAGTTAAACGATTAGGTAAATTCATCTAAATATTCTCCTTTAAAAACAAAGGAATCAAAAGATTCCTATAAAAATTAAGCACTTTATAAGCCATGTTCTGTACCAATAAATTGGTGGCAACCATTTATCTACACTTTCATGTCCTTTCTTACCTTCTTATTTTGGTTTGAAAGGTTCCCCTACCAAATTTGGGTTTCTCGCTTGCGGGGTTTATCGCGTTCCACTTTTAAAGTTTCCTTTAAAACTACGTCACTGTGACACTTTATGGACATTATACCTTATCAAAAGACTTAGGTATAATCTTCCGCCGTTATCAAATATGATACCTAGCTTTATTTATTCAGCTAGCACAAACACTACATCCATCACAGGATGTGCGAGCATGGACTTTCCTCTAGCTTTTACACCAGCGATTGCCAAAGTGCTTAACGCTTATTGCCATATACTTCTTGTTCTAAACGTGAAAGTCTTTTTAATATGTCAACATTACTAACATTACTATTAGAAGCATTCTCTTCATATGAGCGCGTCTTAGCTTCTAGTTCAATTAATTTAGCCCGTAATGAAGCATTTATTCTTTCTAATTCATTAACTTTTTCATTTAGCTGAGCACTAATATTTTGATATGTTTCATAGTCTTCCATGACTAAGTCTAAAAAAGCATCAACATCTTTAGGACTATAGCCCTTAAAGTCTATATTGAATTGCGTATCTAAAATTGTATGAATATCTAAGTTTAATTTATTAGTCATATTTATCCATCCATCCTATTTAATTATACAAAACAACTACAAAAATTCAATATTTTATTGTTTTATTGCGCACTATTATTATATTATAACAAATTTAGTTTTTGTTTATTTATCAATATAAAAATTGTATAATGTTTTTGGTGATTAAATTGATAAATTATCCTAACGGAAAAAAATGCAATCAAAATCATGTACTTTCCAGTGCATCAAACCGTGGAATGCAATTAGAAGATGATATAAATCAAACTAATAACTACTATTTAGCTTGCGATATAGCTAACATACATAAAAAACCTACGCCCATTCAAATAGTTAAAGTAGATTATCCTGCTAGAGATAAAGCCAAAATTATTGAAGCTTATTTTAAAGTTCCTAGTACTACAGACTATAATGGGGTATATCGAGGAAGAGCTATCGACTTTGAAGCTAAGGAATGTGCAAGCAAGACTTCTTTTCCCCTAGCTTCAATTCATCCTCATCAAATAACCCATTTAGCAAGTGTTTTAAAACATGGAGCTATAGCTTTTGTAATATTTAGATTAACCTATATTGATAAGACATATTTTGTAAGTGCCGATAAAGTAATAAATTTCTATGAAAATAGCAAACGCAAGTCAATACCATATGCTTGGTTTGAAGAAAATGGTATAATCATTGAGTATAACTTATTAAAACCTGTCGACTATTTACAGATAGTCGATAAATTATATTTTTAAAGGAGGCCAATTATGACCATAAAAAAAGCTCATGTTCAGCCAAAAAAGAAACATAAAAGAAAAATAAATAAAAAGAATTTAATTACGATGATCGTATCCATCATTGTAGTATTATGCATCATTGTAGGTAGCATAGGCCTTGTAGTCATGGCTAATATGTTACAAGGAAAACCAGAATTAGTTGTAGAAAATTTCATTTCTCCAGAATCTAGTAGAATCTATGATGCTAATGGTGAATTGATAGCCGATGTTGGTAGTCAAATCAGAACGAATATTAGTTATGATGAATTACCAGAAAGTTTGATAGATGCTTTTGTTTCCATCGAAGATTCACGTTTTTTCAGCCACAATGGTTTTGACGTTGCCAGATTTGCTAAATCAGGTTTAGAAGTAATAAAGGCTCGAGCATTTGTTCAAGGTGGTTCAACTTTAACCATGCAATTAGTAAAGAATACTTACTTTGTTGATGATGAAACTGGTAGTACAGCTCCAAAAAAGGTTGAACGTAAAGTTCAAGAAATTGCCTTAGCAATGGAACTTGAAACTAAAATCAATAAAAAGACTATCTTAGAATTATATTTAAATAAAATTAACTTTGGTGGTACTGGAGGAATCCGAGGCGTTCAAAAAGCCGCTCAATATTATTTTGGTAAAGATGTTGGCGATTTAAATACAGCAGAAAGTGCCATGCTAGCTGGTATTGTCAATGCTCCTAGCTTATATAATCCTCATCAGCATCTAGACTATGCGACAAATCGTCGAAATACCGTATTAAATATGATGAATTATCATGGTTATATAACCGATGAGGAATATACATTATATTCAAGTATAAAAGTTGAAGATTTATTAGCTGATCCAAATAGTCAAGAAAGTGGTAGCGATAATCAATATGCTTATCAATCTTATATTGACTATGTTGTTAAAGAAGCTCAAGAAGTTACTGGTTTAGATCCATATTCTGTATCTATGGATATCTATACCGCCATGAACAAAGAAACTCAAGAAGTCATGGACCGTATTCAGGCTGGTGAAGAAGAAAATGTACAATTTCCAGATGAACTAATGGAAATTGGCATGTTCTCCATGAACAATCAAACTGGTGAAGTTGTGGCGATTGGTGGTGGAAGAAATTATGGTAAAGGTGGAAGCATGTTGCTTAACCATGCCACTGAACAATTTAAACAACCTGGATCTAGTGTAAAAACTATCTTATCTTATCCATTAGCCTTTGAAAATCTAGATTGGGCTACTAGTCATGTTGTTGTCGATCAACCTATTATCTATGCCGGTACTGATTTTGTAATTAGAAATGCTAATGGTCAATATGTTGGACAAATAACATTAAAAGAAGCAGTAGAAAGATCTTTAAATACTCCAGCTATCTCTACCCTACAAGAAGTTATTGATAAAATTGGTTTAGATGGTGTAGTAACTTATTTGCAAAGCTTAGGTTTTTCTTGTGTTAAAGAAAATCCACAATTAGTTGATGTTCAATATGCTATTGGTGGTTCTAATTTTATTGTAAGTTGTGAAGAATTAGCTGCTGCTCATAGTGTTATGATGAATGGTGGATATTATATTCAACCTCATGCTATAACGCGTATTGAATTTAATAATGGTAATGAACCATATGTTGCAAATTATGCTTCAAATCAAGTAGTTTCTTCTTCTACCGCCTTTATGATTAGTGATTTGATGCGCTATGCGGTTGAAGGACCTAGCTTCAACTATATGGAAGTATTAAAACGAAATTATCCTGTATATGGTAAAACAGGTACTACTGACTGGGGAAGCGACGGTCTACAATATAACATTCCTCAAGGTGCTATCAAAGATAAATGGATGGTATCCGAAACAACCATGTATACCACTGCCGTATGGGTTGGCTATGAAAAAGGTGTAAAAGATGCCGATACTTATTTCAATCAAGCTAAAAACCAATTGAATATTCCAGGTAATATAAGTAGTTTGATTTTAAGCGCATTAACCGATGATAAAAATCCACCTGCTGTAACCCAACCTGATGATGTAACTAGCATCACCCATATTCTAGCAACCTACCCATATGCATCACCAATTGAAGGAATGGATAGTGCTTATGTAACAACTGGTTATATTCAAAAAGATAAAGCTACATTAGTATCACCTGAAACTACCGAAATTAGTGAATTAACTAGTTTCAACGCTAGCTTAAGTGATGATGGAACTTTAAATATCAATTGGGCAGTATATCCTGATGCAAGCAAATTAACCGTGGCTGAAGATACTATGGATTTATCATTAACAGTTGGCGATACTTATGTTGAAGCTTGGGGAAGACGCTTATTTGATTATACTTGGATATATGGTCCAATTCGTTATAAAGCAAGAATCATGCAAGATGGTCAACAAATCCAAGAAATTATAAGTGAGACGGAAAGTTTCAGTGGTCAAGTTGCCTTAAATCCTGGAAGTCATATTCAAGTATGTGGCTATTATGCCTTTGAATCTATGCCTACAACTTCCAATGAAATATGTAATGAATTTGAAATGGTAGATGCTGATGTTAAGATTACTATTCCTAGTAGCGATGCTAAGATGGTAGATTTAACCAATTGGGCAGGGCCAAACAATTATAAATATGAAACTCAACAAGTTGTAGATGCTTCTAGAGCTGGTAAAACTGAAGTTCAATATAATGGGCAAAATGTTTCTGGTCAAACAATTAGCGTTAAACAATCACAATTAGGAAATATAAGCTTTAAATTCATCGAATATGTAGCCCCTACTCCTACTTGTGGTGCTAATGCTTCATTAGTAAATGGCGCATGTGTATGTAATTCTGGTTATGAAGGTGATCCAAATACTGGTTGTACACCAATCCAAACCCCTAGCCCTTCTCCATCTGAATCACCTACCCCATCGACAGAACCTTCTACATCGCCTTCTCCAGATACCTCAGCTACACCAGATAATCCGGTTAATGAATCTGAACCTGAATAGTTCTTTGCAAAACGCAAAGAACTTTTTTATTGCCAAAAAAAACCATATCAATTGATATGGCATAATTAATTACTTTTTTAATACATCTTTGCGACAGAAGCTAATAAATGGACAATTATCGCAATCAGGATTGATTGCTTTACATTTATATCGCCCAAAAAATATCATTAAATGATGAGCTCTATTCCATCTATTTCGATCTATCTTTCTTTGTAATTTTCTTTCTACTGTTAAAACACTATCATTTTTATATGCTAATCTTAAGCGTTTAGCTATTCTTTCAACATGGGTATCAACCGCAATTGTTGGAACATTGAAACACTCTCCTAAAATTACATTAGCACTCTTTCTTCCTACACCAGGCAAACTAATTAAATCTTCCATATTATCTGGAACAATACCATTAAAATCTTCAATTAGCTTTTGCGCAAGATTTTTAATATTATTAGCCTTATTTCGATATAAACCAATACTTTTAATATCAGTTGCTATATCTTTAACATCAGCCTTAGCAAGTGCTTCAACACTTGGAAAATGAGTAAATAATTTAGGTGTAACTTTATTAACCGCATTATCAGTAGTTTGCGCACTCAACATGACTGCTATAGTTAATTCAAAACTATTATGATAAACTAGTTCGCAATGGGCATCAGGATACATTGTTTCTAAAATATCAATAATTTCATTGGCGTTCATTATTTTTATTCTCCAATATTTTTTGTATATAAGCAAAATTTAATTTTTGATACATAGATGCTTGTCTTAGGGCATATATTATTAAGTTAGTATCATATTTTTTAAACCATTCACTTATTTTATTTAATTCATCAGATACTAATGGTCTACCAAATTCATTTTCAAATAAATCAAATATAGAAGTATAATTTGTATTTGTTTGCTCATTTGCTTCTATCTCAAATAATTTACTTAAATCAAATACAATATTTTTATTAATAGCTTTTATTTCTAAATAATTTTTAGCACATAACATACTAATAACTTTATCTATATCCGTAGTTTTTACATGACATTTGGCCGCTAAGTATTCTAAATTAATCGGTATTCTATTCACATTACAAAAATCAATTAATAAGACTACTAAACTTTCTATATGGGTTAATTCTAAATTTTCTAAATTATCTAATACCCAATCTCTTCTATTAACAAAGTTTTGTTTATACCATTTCATCTAAATATTAGGCAAGGATACTCTAACTTCTATAAGTTAGGGAGGAATTGCCTGCTCCTTTCTTCTTTTAAATAGCTATTCCTTGCAC
>CALVCO010000018.1 GCA_944326095.1 uncultured Erysipelotrichaceae bacterium
TAGTACTTAAAGTACTTTGTCTAATCAACAAGAGCTTTTTCAAGCTCCCACTTCTATAAGTGGTGGGTTATTGACTTTTTTACTCCTAAAACATTAATATTTTGTATTATACCATTATTATTTTTTATATACACTATCTAATTAATAAATTGCAAGCATTAAATAAAAATGTTATTATTTATCTTGTTTTAGGAGGTTATGATGTTTAAGCGCTTATTATATACCTTTATGATTTTAATTGCCGTAGCAAGTATTGCTTTAGGCTTATATAGATTCTTTGAAGCTAATGATGCTCCTCATGTTGCTAGTGCTTCTATGCCTTTTATGATTGAATATGATGGAGTAAGACAATATGCCTTAAGTAATGGTGATTCTTCAACTAGTTATTTTCTATTCTGTAGTGTAGAAAATGATAATTGCCAATATATTGTTAATACCTTATATTCCAGTGTTAATAGCGAACTAAATAATCGTAATATCAATGATATTGTTGAATATGTTAATATTCAATCATTAATCGATGAAGGAACAATCGATCGTTTAAATACAGAATGGAATATCAATAATTATCCAGCTTTTGTTAGTGTTTCCAATAACTATGGTGAATTAACGATTAATAATAGTTTGGTATGGGATGACGCAAACCCTTTAAGTAGCAATGATATCTTAAATTGGTTATCCCAAAATGGTCAGTATGATGGCGAATTAGTTGAGGAGGCAATAATGCCATGATAAAAGCCCTTTTCTTTGACGTTGACGATACTTTATTAGCTTTTGAACCAAGTGCCCATCAAGCATATAAACTTAGTTGTAATGCCTTTAAAATCAATTATAATGAAGACTTATATCAAAAATATACTTTAATAAATCACCAATTATGGCATCTTCATGACTTAGGAAAAATATCTCGCCCAGAATTAATGCTAAAACGTCATACTTTGATTTTTGGTGATAAGATAGATGCTAAAGCTTTTAATGATTATTTTTTGAATCAAATTTCTCAACAAGTATTTTTAATGGAAGATGCCAAAGAAGTAATTTCTACATTAAGCAATAAATATAAATTATTTATAGCTTCTAATAGCGAATATTCTCTACAAAATAAACGTTTAAAAAAAGCAGGCTTAGCCCAATATTTCAATGATATATATTGTTCTAAAGAAATTGGCCATGCCAAACCAGAAAAAGCTTTTTTCGACTATTGTATTAATGCTTCTGGCTTTAATGCCGATAATATTATGATGATTGGCGATAATCCTTTATGTGATATTCAAGGAGCCCATGAAGCTAAATTAAAAACCTGTTATTTTAATTGGAAAAATCAAACAAAACAACAGGTAAATTGCGATTTAGAAATAACTAAACTAAATCAATTATTAGGATCACTATGATCCTTTTTTTATACTTTAGCTACAAATTGTTTACACCATTTAGCACTACGCTCACTAGCTTTTATAACATATTCATCAAAAGAAATAATACTATTACCATGAGCACAAACATCCGATAAAGAACGGATAATCACAAAAGGTTTATTATAATGCTCACATACTTGAGCGATAGCAGAACCTTCCATTTCCGCACATAAAGCTTCAGAATATTTATTTTTAATTCTAGCTATATGTTCATTTTCACAAACAAAGGTATCACCAGTAGCTACTAATCCTACATGAACATGATTGTCATCACCAATAATCTCTTTTGCAATTCTAACATAATTATCATTTGCTTCAAAGTAACCTCTTGGATCCACTTCACTAGGATCATCTGTAGGAATAGATAAATCATAATTACATACACTTGTACTAATAACCACGTCTAATACTTGCATATATTCTTCTAAACCACCAGCTGTTCCTATATTGATAACTCCCTCAATATCAAAATTTTCAAATAAAATAGTAGTACTCATTGCAGCAGCACATTTAGCAATCCCACTTTTCATAATAATAACCTTACGATCATCAAGAACTGCCTCATAAAAATCTATATTATGAATTACTTTCTTTTCATAATTACTAGTAAGATCTAAAATGGCTTTTACTTCTTCTTCCATTGCACCAATAATCGCTATCATAATTTCTCTCCCACAAAAAATATTTTTTCTCCTGTTTTAATCCCTTCTTGATCAAAATCAGTATATATTTTAATTTTAAAATTTAATTTTTTTAATTCATCAATTACCTCTTGAGGCTTGAAAACATATTGAACATGTTGTTCTTGAATAATGCCATCTTCTTGATAGAAAGCAAAATGTTGATGAATCATATTTTCATTAGATATTATTGTCCATTGATAAGGAACATTTAAAATATATCCTTCTTCAATAAACATTTCTTTAAATTCTTCTAAACGATCTTGACTATGCATATCAAACATGAAAATGCCACCTGTTACCAAACTATCATAAACATTTCTAAACATCAAACGATAATCACTTAAATAATTAATGCTATCGCAAAAACAAATTATGGTATCAAATTTATCATCAAATTTAAAATCATTCATGTCTAATTGTTTAGTCTTAATATAAGGATATTTTTGCTTTAGTTTACTCAACATACTTTCACTAATATCAGTTGCTAGAATATCATATCCTCTTTTTAATAATTCATTGGATATTTCTCCTGAGCCACAAGCTAATTCTAAAACTTTCTTCCCTTTGGCATTTTTTTCAACAAAATTACACCATTTTAAAGTAGCTTCATCATCTTTTACTAAAGCATCATAATAATTTGCTAAACTTTCATAAATCATAATGGCAACTTCACTCTAGGTTGATCCAACCATAAATTTTCTAAGTTATATACTTCACGTTGACCATTAACAAACACATGAACAATAATTGAATATAAATCTATTAATATCCAATCACTATTTTCATCACCTTCAATAGTTCTTACATCATAACCATTTTTATATGCTTCATCTTTAATATTATTTACAATCGCCATGGCTTTTCTTCCATTAGAAGCATTGCATATAACCATATAATCATTAAAAGGATTAACCTTTTCTAAGTTGATTACTACAATATTTTCACCTAAGCGATCTTCAATAGCTTTATATATAATTTCCAGCAGTTCCAACTTGTTTCCCCTCCACTTTAGTAATATATTCTATTTGTTCTTTTTTAACTAATTCAAACCCTTTCTTCAAATTTCTTTTAACAACCGACATTTGATAAGATGTATCATAACCTCTTGATGGATCAAGCTTATCCGCAATAAATATAATCATCGCCAATTTATTATTACTTTCACCCGTAGTATGATACATAATTGCATCATACATCTTTTGATCATATATTCCCAAATTATGCTTCAAAAACCAAGCTCCTAAATATTGATGATATAAAGCAAAATCTTGATTGACATATTGTGGAAAATATTTAATCATCATCTTTCTAGCTTCATCTGCATCAATTTGTTTATAAATATCATGAAACATAGCACAAATTTTAATCTTTTCTTTATCAACATGATGTATTGAAGCAATATCTAAAGCAAGATCAGTCATTGAATATACATGTTTCAAACGTTTACCATGATTATAATTAGAAACTATTTTCTTTAAATATTCATCACTTTTTAAAACATCATAACGAATCTTTTTAGGCAAAAGATATAATTTACCTTCATATATTTTTTGATAACTATCAGTAAAATTAGAAGTAATTATTTGATCATCATCTTTAATTTCATTTACGATTTTAACATGATGATAAGGTTTAATCATTTTTTTAACCAATTTTAATCTTATATTTTTATCTGTCAATCCTTTATCATCAATATATAAACCAAGCTTTTTATATTTCTTAATAATTTCTAGATGATCTATCATAATTGGATCAAAACTATCTTTTAAGATAATCATGGTAATTGAATCTTTCTTTCTTTACTAGGTCGATATAGAATAATCGTTCTACCAATTTTTTGTACAATTTCACTATTAGTATACATTGCAAGATCAAAAGCTAACTCATCAAAATCAGTATCACATGTTTTTAAAACATTCACTTTTACTAATTCATGAGCTTCTAAAGAATCTGATACTGTACGATATAAATTAGGACTTAAGCCTTCTTTTCCAATTTGAAATAAAGAACGCTTAGTACTAGCTAATCCTCTTAAAAATCTTTTTTGTTTACCATTAAGCATTAAATAGCCGCCTTTCTAAATTTAATATTAACATCACTTGGATATTCTATCACAATATTTTTCACTTTATTACTTATACATATCCAACCTAAACCATCGATAACTATATCCATTTTATCAAAACGTTTATTAGTATTTACTTTTGTATATTCTTTATTAATGGTTGTAGGTACATAAAGTTTACCTAAATGTTTTTTCCATTGTTCATCTACATTTTCTAATTTTGTTCGATGAATCTTCAATTGATTTGCCATATAAAATACTACATTTGCATGTTCACAACCATATAATTTAATAATCAGTAAACCACCTAAAATAAATGCTTGATCATCATGCAATTGAAATACCATTGGTTTAATTTTAGTCAAAGGCGTAATAGCCTTTATATCTTTTTCATCAACTGCCATCAACATACTTTTTTTGACTTCAATACCTGGTGTATCAATAAAATGATAACCATCAATCATTACTTCTATCAAATCTAAAGTAGTACCAGGATAACGAGAAGTTGTTAATTTGTTTTCGTTACTCAATTGATTTAATAAAGTACTTTTGCCAACATTAGCCTTACCCATAACTATTATATCTTTAGTTTCATATTTTTCTAAAGCAGCAAAAATATCTTGCTTATTATCAATACCTTTTCCAGTTACAATTAAACCATTGATACTAATTTGATAAGCTTTTAAACGTTCAAAAATAAAACGTCCTATCTTCTCATTACTAATTGTATCTGGTAATAAATCGCGTTTGGTAACTACCATGATAATATTTCGATTTATTAGATGGCGATTAAGCCCTTCAATCATACTAGCTTCAAAATCAAAAAGATCTACAACCCATAGAATGATTCCTGGTTTTTTTTCAATACTTTCAAGAACTAGTTGTGGATCAATACCTTGCTTCATAGAATATTGAAGATCATCATAATGCATTAAACGAAAACAACGTTGACAATATTCACTATTTAATTTTGGACTATAGCCTAATTGATTTGGATTTTCGTTTTGTATTTGAATGCCACAGCCTTTACATTTTGTCATAATATGCTCCTTTTTCAAACTTATCTATTTTTCTAATAAAATTTTCAATAGTTCTAGTAACTTTACCAAAAATATTATCTTTATTTATTATAGGATCAACTAAAATACTTTTTATTCTACTACTTTTCGCAAATAAAATATCGGTCATCAATTGATCGCCAATTATCATCACTTCATGTCTATTTATATGATATTTTCTTTTTATTTGCCAAAAGCGAAATGGTAAAGGCTTTAAAGAAAAAGCATAATAATCAATATCCAATATTTTACCAAAATAGCTTACCCTTTTATTTATATTATTACTAATAATAATAGGAATTATTTGATATTGTTTTAATTGTTTTACAAACTTGATAGCTTCGTCATTAATTTGTTTAGTATCACTTGGTACTAAAGTATTATCAATATCTATAATCAATAGTTTAATACCTAAGTTTTTAATTTTAATAATATCTAAATCTTTAATACTTTTAATATAAATATTTGGTCTTAAAATCATTTACTTTTCCTTCTTTAGTTTATATTATACAATATTTACATTAAAAGAGGTATGCTATGATAAAATGTGTTATTTTAGATTGTGATGGTCTAATGTTTGATACGGAAAGAGTATCAAAAGAAAGTTGGTTAGCTTTTGGCAAAAAGCATGGTTTTGCCTTTGATGATGAATTCTTTATTGGTATCACTGGTGTAGGAATAAAAGAAGCAAAACCCCAATTTGATCGCTTTAAAGGCTTAGAAAAAATACTACCTGAATTATATGAATTGCGCTTCAAGATGATTATGGAACAAGCCCATACCATTGGTTTAGCAAAACCAGGTCTAGAAAACTTATTAGATTTTCTTGAAGAAAATAATTATCGCATATGCATAGGTTCAAGCAGTAATCTTTCATATGTTAAAGAATTGGTTTCAACTTTAAAAAAGAATTATCATTTTGATTTTATTTGTTGTGGAGATATGATTACTAATCGTAAACCTCATCCAGATATCTTTTTAAAATGCATTAAAGAAACAAATATGGAACCAAGCAATTGTTTGGTCTTAGAAGACTCAAAAATGGGCATAATTGCTGCTCATCGTGCTTTGGCTATTACCGGATTTGTTCCTGATTTAATTGCCAAAGATGAAAGCTTTGCCCATTTAATTGATCATGAATTTAAAGATTTAAATGAAGTTATTCCTTTTTTAAAATCACAAAACTGTAAGGATTAAGTTCAATATTAGCTAAATCATAATGTTGCTTAGAATATAAGCAAATAGCTTTTCCTTCAAGCAAATGCATAGCTTGCTTTTGATTAGAAATATTTATAGCTACATATATTTCTTCTTGATTATATTGCCTTTTAAAAGCCATATATTGATTATTTATGAAGATATTTTCATAATTACCATCATATAGGGCTTTTTCATTTTTATGAATATAAGCTAATTTACTAATATGTTCACTTAGTTCATTAAAAGTAGGTTTATCTATATATGGTCTTAGATTATCATCACTACCCTTTTGTTTATCAGCTTTTATCCCCCATTCACTACCATAATAAATACAAGGCATACCACACATTGTAAATAATAAAACATAAACTAAAGGAAGATGTTTTGACTCTTTTAAGATACTAGCAATCCTACTAACATCATGATTATCCACAAAATTTAATAAATGTTTACCACGATATAAACACCAATTTTCTTTACCAAATTGCCTATTTAGCGAATGAGCAATCTCAAATAAATTTAAATCATTCATACTAGAATAAATGCCTTTATAACATTCATAATTGGTACAACTATGCAACATCTTCTCATTAACAAAATAATTATAGTCTCCATGCAATAATTCACCAATTAAAATAAAATCTTCAAAGGTATTAGCCTTTTGCCTTAAAGCTTTTATAAAATCATGATCTAAACTATAAGCCACATCCAAACGCAAACCATCAACTTTAAAATAATCATGCCAAAAATCAATAGCTGCAAATAAATGCTCTCTAACTTCATTATTAAACAAATTAAGTTTAACTAATTCATAATGATTTTCCCATCCTTCATACCAAAGATGATCATCATAAGCATTATTACCATCAAAATTAATATAAAACCAATCTTTATATTTACTATTATAGCAATTTTTTAATACATCTTGAAAAGCCCAAAATCCTCTACCAACATGATTAAATACCCCATCTATAACTACTTTTATACCACTAGCATGTAATACTTCTACAACCTCTTTAAAATCTTCATTGGTCCCTAAGCGCTCATCTATTTTAAAATAATCTTGCGTATCATAGCCATGATTATCACTTTGAAAAATAGGTGCCAAATATAAAACATCAATATTTAATTTTTTTAAATGATCTAAATAATCCAAAATATGTTTTATATTATGATTTTGATGACTTAAAGCCCCACAAAATCCTAAGGGATAAATTTCATAAAAAATATCATTATATTCAATCATTATTATCTCCAAATAAATTTAACATCTCATATTCTCCAACATTATTTTCTATAACATCTTCCGATTTATCAATCATTAAAGTATCATTTTCTGGAAAATCAATAATGCGGCATTCTTCAATATCTTTTTCTAAGAACCAACCATCTTCTAAAACTATCGGACTAGAGAAAGTACTATCACAACTCATCAAAGGAATATCTTTAGCTTCAATCTTTTGCATTTTATTACCAACAAAATTTAATTTCTCATAAAGATCAACACTACGCACATCTAATAATTTAGCAGGATTAGATTTAACATATTTACAAATTCTTTCTCCCTTAACATAGCGTGAAGTAGTAGAAATATTATCATATTTTATACGTTTCATCATACCATTAGCGCAAACAAATACTACATTATTATTATCTTCATTTAAACAACAACCACTAATCAAACTATCATCTTTACCTAGATTAATAGCTTTAACACCCTGAGAGCGAGTATTTGTACTAGGTATAATATCGCTACTATAACGATTGACAAAACCATTGGTACTTAATACAAGCACATCTTGATGAGCATAACATATAAAGGCTTTTACTAATTCATCACCTTTTTTAAGTTTCATACCACATACTACTTTATTATTGCGAACCAAATCAAACTGTTCTATCGGCGTCTTTTTTATAAAGCCTTTAGCACTCAATGTAACAATCCATGCATAAGTCTTAAAATTCTTAATGACAATGGCACTAACTATCTTATCTTGCGCATCTATTTTTATATATTTATTGATGTGCATACCAATATCTTTCCATTTAGCTTCATCAATTTGATATACAGGTAAATATGCATAATTACCATTACTTGTAAATAATAATAAAGTATCTAAAGTATCAACTTCTTTAATACCAATTATTTTATCGGTATCTTTACGCCCAGTAATACTATCTGTTGAATTGAAAGAACGTAAAGAAACTCTTTTAACGTAACCATCCCTACTAATGCTAACCATTACTCTTTCATTCGCAATCATACTAGTTTTATCAATGACAATCTCTTGAATTTCATCTTCAATTAACGTCTTACGTGGTTTTCCATATTCTTCAGCTATTTCTTTAAGTTCGTTAATGATAACCCTATCCATCACATATTTATTAGCCAAAATGGCTTTTGTTTCTTCAATCTTATTAACTAATAAAGCAAACTCATCGCGCAATTGTCTAATATCTGTATTACTTAAACGATATAAACGCATAGTTACAATAGCTTCTGCTTGTGCATCAGTAAACTCAAAACGCTTCATCAAATTCAATTTAGAATCTTGTTTATCTTTAGATTTACGAATTATCGCAATTATCTCATCCATAATGGAAACAGCTCTCATCAATCCTTCGATTATATGACATCTATTTTCCATTTTAGCTAATTCATATTTACTTCTTTTCGTCACAACATCAATTCGATGAGCAATAAAACAATCAATTAGATCAATCACCCCTACTTGTTTAGGCGTCTTATCAATAATCGCAATCATATTATAGTTATAATATATTTGCAAATCTGTATTCTTATAGAAATAATTTAAGATCTGTGAAGCATTTACATCCTTTTTAATATCCACAACAATCTTAAGTCCATTTCTATCTGATTCATCACGTACATCAATGATACCATCTATATCTTTAGACATTCTAATATCATCCATCTTTTTAACCATATTACTTTTTATTACTTCATATGGTATTTCCGTAATGATAATTTGTTGAATTGTTTTAGTTTGCACTATTTCTGCTTTAGAGCGAACAACTATTCTACCTTTTCCTGTTTTAAAAGCTTCTAAAATTCCTTTTTTACCTTGAACGATAGCGCCAGTAGGAAAGTCTGGACCAGGCATTATTTGCATGATTTCTTCCAAGGAACATTGAGGATTTTGAATGCGATAAATTGTCGCTTTAATTACCTCAGATAAATTATGAGGCGCAATATTCGTAGCATAACCTGCAGCAATTCCTGTAGCACCATTAACTAATAAAGTTGGAAAACGGGCTGGAAGAACCGTTGGTTCATTTTCTGTATCATCAAAGTTGGGAGCAAATTCCACTGTATCCTTATCCAAATCAACTTCCATCGTACTAGCAATCTTACTTAAGCGAGCCTCAGTATAACGCATAGCTGCTGCTGGATCATCATCAATAGAACCATTATTTCCATGCATTTCAATCAAAGGATGATTAATTTTCCATTCTTGACTCATTCTCACCATTGCATCATATACACTAGTATCTCCATGAGGATGATAATTACCTATTACTAATCCTACAGTTTTAGCAGATTTTCTAAAAGCATGATCATAAGTATTACCTTCATGAAACATCGCATATAAAATTCTTCTTTGAACAGGTTTCAAACCATCACGAGCATCTGGTAAGGCTCTTTCTTGAATAATATACTTTGAATAACGTGAAAAACGATCAGACATGATATTTTCCAACGGTGTACTTATTAATGTAGTATCATGTATTTCTTGTTTTTTTACCATCTTAATTCACCTTATAGTCATCTTCTAATGTAAATTTAACATTTTCTTCAATCCATTCACGGCGAGCATTAGCTTTATCCCCCATCAATACTGAAACATTTTTCTCTGCTAACATCATATCATCAATGCTTACTTGGATAAGTGTACGAGTTGATGGATTCATAGTCGTATCCCAAAGTTGGGAAGCATTCATCTCACCAAGTCCTTTATATCGTTGTATTTCTACTTTACCTAAACTTTTCTTTAAAGCCTCTAATTCATCATCAGTATAACAATAATGAATATCTTTACCCTTTGTTACTTTATATAGTGGAGGATTTGCAATATATACCATTCCATGTTCAATTAAAGGACGCATAAATCTAAAGAAGAATGTTAATAATAATATTTGGATATGCGCACCATCATCATCAGCATCCGTCATAATGATAACTTTTTGATAATTAGCATCCTTATATTCAAAAGTACTACCAACTCCCGCTCCTAAAGCATGGATA
The DNA here is from genome assembly GCA_944326095.1 of uncultured Erysipelotrichaceae bacterium. GTDB lineage: Bacteria > Bacillota_I > Bacilli_A > Erysipelotrichales > Erysipelotrichaceae > JALEVB01. The sequence continues at coordinate 10,689 of CALVCO010000018.1, forward strand.
ATTGTATTAAGTTCTTCATTTTTTTCTATTTCAGCTAATGAACACTTTTCCGTATTTAATACTTTACCTCTTAAAGGTAAGATAGCTTGATATTTGGAATCTCTTCCCTGTTTAGCACTACCACCAGCTGAATCACCTTCTACCAAAAATAATTCTTTTCTAGAACTATCCTTTGATTGAGCAGGAGCTAATTTACCACTTAATACCTTTTCACTTTTATTTCCTTTTTTGCCTTTTCTTGCTTCCTCTTTAGCTTTACGAGCAGCTTCACGTGCCAAAGAAGCTTTTTGCATTTTCTTAATTAAATTTTCTGCAATTTCTTTATTTTCTTCTAAAAAATAACTAATTTTTTCATAAGTTAAAGCTTCGCAAGCTAATTTAGCAGCAGGTGTACCTAATTTACCCTTTGTTTGCCCTTCAAATTGTAATAAATCTTCAGGAATTGAACAGCTAATGATTGTAGTTAAACCTTCACGTACATCACTACCTTCAAAATTCTTATCCTTAGCTTTTAATATTCCATACTTTTTAGCATAATCATTTACAGCTTTAGTAATACCACTTTTAAAACCAACCTCATGGCTACCACCATCAATAGTTCTAACTAAGTTAACAAAACTAAAGATATTTTCTTGATAATCATCAGTATATTGCATCGCAATACTAACTGCAATTCCATTACTTTCACCATTAAAACAAATAGGTTTACATAAAGTAGAACGATCATCATTTAAATAATCTAAAAATGATACTAAGCCATTATCATAAAGAAAAGTTTCTTTTTTATTATTTCTTAAATCTTGAACAGTAAAACTAACACCACTCAATAAAAAGGCTGTTTCTCTAGCACGTTCACAAATGATACCATAATTAAAATTAGTAGTAGAAAACATTTTAGGATCAGGTTTAAAGGTAACCTTACTACCAGTTTTTTTCGTAGTACCTATTGTTTCTAATTTACCAATCTTTTTACCACCATCTTCAAAACGCATACGATGTATCAATTTACCATCGCTAACTTCAACTACTAACCATTCGCTCAAGGCATTTACAACACTAGCGCCAACTCCATGTAATCCTCCAGATGTCTTATAACCTCCTTGAGAAGTAAATTTACCACCAGCATGTAAAATAGTAAAAATAACCTGTAGAGTATTAACTCCGGATTTATGCATCCCAACAGGCATACCTCTACCTTCATCAATAACACTTAGTGAACCATCTTTTTCAATAACAATCTGGATATTTTTACCATAGCCATTTAAAGCTTCATCAACAGCATTATCTACAATTTCCCAAACCAGATGATGCAAACCTCTACTATCAGTAGATCCAATATACATACCTGGTCTTTTTCTTACTGCTTCTAATCCTTCTAATATTTGTATACTATTATCATCATATTTTTTTTGTGTCATCTTCATCACCATTTCACCTTGTTATTATACCTAAATTATTTTTTTTTAACAATTAAAAAGAATGGATTGCTCCATTCCTAAATTTGCATATGTCTATTAATAATGGCACTAATGATATCACTAGCTAAAATAGGATCATCATTACATACCACATATTTATACTGAGGGATAAGTTCCATCTCTTTTTTAGCTTTTTCCAAACGTTGTTGAACTATTTCTTCAGGTTCACTTGCCCTACCTCTTATACGTTTTGCTAATTCTTCAATTGAAGGAGGAATGATAAAAATACTCAAAGCTTCAGGACATTTTTCTTTAACTTGCATAGCACCTTGTACTTCAATCTCCAATAAAACATTACGGCCTTCATTACGTAGTTTTTCTACATATGCTTTAGGTGTACCATATAAATTACCTACAAATTCTGCATATTCTAATAATTCACCCTCAGCAATAGCTTTTTGAAATTCATCTTTGCTTACAAAGAAATAGTTAACACCATCTTCTTCCCCATTTCTTGGCAATCTAGTTGTCATAGAAATTGAATAACTTAAATTTAAATTCTCATTTTTCATCAATTCCTTAATAACTGTACCTTTTCCTACGCCACTAGGTCCACTAAGGACAATCAATAATCCCTTTTTCATAACTATTCCCCATTTCTTATATTTATGATACCTTAGAAATCATTATTTGCAACAAAAACTTTTTTAAACTTTCTATTTTTGTTAAAATAATAAAAGACTAAATGGAGGTAAAATTATGGCTCTTGATGCAATTATGATATCTAAGCTTATTGTTGATGTTCAAGCAATATTACCTTGCCGTATAAATAAGATTTATCAAATAAGCAAGACAGAATTATTATTTCAACTAAAAACCCACGAAGGTAAAAAGCAACTATTAATTTCTTGCCATTCTTTATATAATCGTTTCAATTTAAGCAATCGTAAATTTCCTACTCCTGAAGAGCCAGGAAACTTTGTTATGTTACTTAGAAAATATTTAGAAGGTGCCTCTATTTTAAGCCTTAAACAAGAAAATCTAGATCGCCATTTAAAAATGGAAGTATCTTTTACCAATGATATTGGTGATAGAGTAAAATGGTTTTTAAGTATTGAACTAATGGGAAAATATGCCAATGTTATATTAGTAAATGATTCAGGAATAATCGTAGATGCTTTAAAAAGAATACCTCCTTTTGAAAATAATCTAAGAACTATTCATCCTGGAGCTAAATTTAAAGAAATAGAACCCCAAAATAAACTAGACCCTTTTAACACTACTACATATGATCATGAAAAACCCCTAACTAAACAATTTTTAGGCTTTTCTCCCTTGTTAGAAAAAGAAGTAAATTATCGTTTAGTAAATGGTCAAAGCTTCACTAATATCATGCAAGAAATTAAAGAATCTAATAAGTTATATATTGCGAATAAGGATAATGAAGCTATATTCCATTGCATTGAATTAAAGCATCTAGGTAAAAATATTGCTTATCCAATGCATGAAGGACTTGATGTAGTATATTATCATCTAGAAGAAAAAGATCGTATCAAACAAATTAGTGGAGATATATTTAAATTTGTAAATGCACAAATAAAACATTATTCCAATAAACTTCCAAAACTATTAAATGCATATGATGAATCTTTAGATTGCGACATTTGGAAAGAATATGGTGATCTTCTTTATACATATAATATTCAAGATACTAAAGGTCAAAAAAGCATTACCCTTGAATCTTTCAATGATAACTCTTTAATTAAGATACCTTTAGATCCTAAATTAGATGGTAAACAAAATGCTAATAAATGCTATACCAAATATCATAAGCAAAAGAAAGCTCAAGATCATCTATTAAAACAAATTAAAATAACTCAAGATGAACTAGATTACTTTACTGGCATTAAACAACAATTAGAAATAGCTGAATTTAATGATGCTAAAGAAATTAAAGAAGAATTAACCAATTTAGGATATTTAAAAAAGATGCCTCAAAAAATTCGTAAGAATAAAAAAGATGAAGCACCTAAATATTCAATTATTAATTTAGATAATTGTCGTATTCTTTTTGGAAAAAATAATCTTCAAAATGATTATCTTACTTTTAAATTAGCTAATAAAAATGATATGTGGTTTCATGCTAAAGATTATCATGGTTCTCATGTAATTGTTCAAGGTGAAATAAATGAGGATATCATCCGTTTAGCTGCTAATATAGCCGCCTACTTTTCAGCTGGACGCTTGTCTAGTTCCGTACCAGTAAATTATTGTAATATAAAAAATCTTAAAAGAATTCCTCAAGCCAAGCCAGGATTAGTTCAATTAACTACTTATAAAACTATCTATATCGATCCTGATGTTAATTTAATTAATAATTATTTAGATAAAAAAGATAGAACTTAATTCAGTCCTATCTTTTTTCATTTGCTAATTTTAACAATTGTTTAACTTCAAAAGGTTTTAAAATACGATATTCTCCTGGTTTTAAATCATTTACTTGTAAAAAACCAATTGCCTTTCGATTTAATTTTCTTACTTCATAACCAAAATATTCTATCATTCTTTTTACTTGATGATTTCTACCTTCTAAAATGGTAAGTTCAATCTTACAAGTATTTTTATCATAATTACGATTAGTAACCCATACTTTAGCTGGTAAAGTCATACCATCTTCTAACATTATGCCTTTTTCTAGCTCTTTAATTTGTTCAGTAGTAAGCATTCCTTTGATACTTACTTCATATACTTTTTTTATGTGAAAGCGAGGATGAATGATTTGATTTGCAAAATCACCATCATTAGTTAAAATTAACACTCCCGTAGTATCAAAATCTAAACGCCCTACACTAAATACTCTTTGAGGTATATCTAAATAATCATTAATTGTTGGTCTATTATGTTCATCACTAGCCGTACATAAGGTATTTTTAGGTTTATTCATAACAAAATATACCTTATCTTCTTTTTTAATTTTTACACCATCAACTTCAATAACACTACCTTTTTTGGCTTTATATCCTAATTCAGTAATGACTTCGCCATCAACTTTAACTCTTCCCTCAAGTATCATTTGTTCAGCTTTGCGTCGTGAAGCTAAACCTGCTTGCGCTATTATTTTTTGTAATCTTTCCATTGCACTTTCTCCTAATGTCTATTTTTAGTATTACCCCAATAAGCACTACCTGCTTTACTAAAATCATTTTGTAGTACACAGGGAACTAGATTATATTTAGGATTATCAATTGCTAAGATAGCCAAAGCGTTTAAACGCTTATGGCCATCTATGCACGCATATAAATCCTCATCAATTTGTTTAACCTTTATAGCAATCGCAATTCCTCTTTTAGAAATACTATCAATTAGATCATCATTAATTTTCATCTTCTGATATTTTATCTTGTTTAATGCGATATTTTTTTGAATCATATTTTTTCCTTCTTCTTAATTTCAAAAATATAATGATGAATATTATAATTAACAGAATTACAAATGCCCCAATACCAATGATTGCTAAAATATCAATATCACTATTGGTTTGATTAATTGTTTCTAATATATCAGCTTGAGTATAATCATTAGCACTAGCTTTAGAAACTAGTAAATAATCGCCATCTCCATCACTCATAAATTGAACATAATTATCAGTTTGCGTAGTATAGCATTCTCTTACTTCACCATCTTGATAATTTAAAACCTTAAACATTTGAGTACTATCATAACCTTCAGGTTTAGGAATACTAAAGATAACTACATTATCAAGTTTTATCTCTTCAATACGATTACGAATGTTTATACCAAAATGTTCATGAATAGTATACTCATTAGCTAATGCTACAGTTTCTAATATATTATAATTATCGCCATCATTTTTAGTTAAAGTATAAAAATCTTTTAACAATTTCTTATCTAATGAATCATTTAAAGGAATAACTAGGGACAAACCACTAACATTAATATCCTTACCAACACGATATGATATTCTATCATCCAAAGCAGTATAAACTAATTTATCTAAGGATCTTAGGGTTGAAAAATCCATATATGGTTGTATGCCTTCATTGATTGTTTGTTTTAAATTTAAAATATTTGTTTTATCTTCCAAAGTTAAATTTGTTGAATCTAAAAGAATAATATTATCAATAGCGGATTTAGTGCTATTGCGCAAATCATCTAATTCTTGAGAAACCGTAATTGGATATGAAGTAGTTGTTCCTCCATAAGTTACTAATACTTCTTGATCACTAGCACTAGTTAAATCATAACCAGAAACCATTGAAGTAGCTAATATAACTTCTTCACTTGTTCCATCAGCAAAATTTACTACTATTAATCCACCATTTAGATTTATTCTATCATTTATTTCATAATCTTGTTTTGGAATATTAACTAACTCAATACTTGTTACATCTTTGTATTGTGCAACATAAGTAGTATTTTCACTAATATTTGTTATTTCCTTATCCCAACCAACAAATAATGCATGATCTTTCGTAGGATTTTCAATGCTAGGTATACCAGAAGGCATATTATAACTTATATATGAAGATCCATCTTTAAATATACCACCATTAGCATCAAAGCTAACATTAATATATTCTACTGGTTCATTATTACCATCCATTATTAATTCAAGCTCTTCTTGTAAAATATATCCTACGTGATTAGCATAATCATAATTGTAAATTAACTCAACCATGCTATTTTGATTTAAACTAGCATCACTTTGAATTTTATACCAATTATGACCATTTGCTTCAAAAGCATCTAAAATAACAAATGCATAATCATTATTAGTATTACTTTGATATAAAATTTCGCTATTAGTATCCGAATATTGATAAACATTAATAGCTTGGTTATCCAAATTAATTCCTAAGGTATAAGCATTTCTATCTTTAAAACCTAAAGCTTCATCTAATTTAAAATAAAATTGGGCAGCTTTTTCTCCCCAATAAGGATCTGAAGCATAACTTACATTCATTCCACTAGCTTTATTTCCAAAAAAACCACCATGATATTGAAATTTATTAGGATAACAATATGTTCCTGAAATATAATATTTAGCGTGGCTATAAATACTAGAAGGTACACTTAAATAACGTGAAGCATTTCTTTCAACATCACTATCATATGCTGCATGTCCAAAAAGATTATTACGCGTAAAAGCTAAAGAGCTTCTTCCATATGCACTCTCATTGGTTGCTAAAGCTACCATCATAGCCGCATTTGAACCATATTGGTATTGATATTGATAAAATGCAAATTCACTTCCATAAAATTGGGATCTTGTTAAACTATCATCGGCACTATCCTTATCCATATCTTCATAGCTATAAATTACATTATCTATAAGTAAACTATCATGAAAATAATTTTCTAAATCTGTTTGTGTAATATTAGTTAAAGTTCGATGAGAAACAAATTGATAATAATTATAATATGGTATACCAACATTTATACAATTATCATAATTACCATTTTTATAATCATCTAATAATAGTTTAATATCATCATAGAAATAATGCCCATCATAACTATAATAAGCTACATCTTCATCTAAATAATTAGGTGAAGGCCCCAAATTAATTAAATTGCTATAATAATCATTCGCAACATCATTTTTAACTTGATGATATAAATTACCATCGATATTTTTATATATACTCAAGCTAGTATCATTTAAAAATTCAATAGGTATAATTGTTACATCTTCAAAATTGGCTAAACCAACTACCCCAGATATTTTAAATTCAACCTGTAACTTTTCATTAGTATCTATATATGCTCCATCATTACCATAGCAGCCATTTATATAATTATTACTATAATCAACTTTATTTAAAAACTCTACATTTATATCACATGCTTCACTCTTAGCAAATGATACAATACCATATTCCACTTTATAAAAAATTCCATCTTTAGTAATGCCTAAATTATCATAATGATTTTTTTCTTGTTCAAACATATCTAAAGCACTATTAAAATCCGTAAATTCACTAATGGTATTTATACTATCATTAGTAATACTAACTAATGAATAAGTTTCTAAATATATAATATCTTCAAATCCAAGCGCATTTACATTGCTTGTTAAAAATAATATAGCTAATAATAAAGAAATTATTTTTTTCATCTTCATACCTCGCACTTAATTATAAGCAATTTACTAACCATATTTCAATAAAATTAAAAATAAAAGCTCGCATATAGCGAGCTTTTGAAGTTCAGAAGATTTATCTTTTAACCTAAAATTAAGCGTGCCAAGGAACAGGTACCAATGCAGTATAATCACCAGACCAGATACCGAAGATACAACCAACGATACCGATTACTAGTAATAATACGATACATTTAATTGGAGTCCAACCTTTTTTCTTAATTAAGAAATAGCACATCATTGTGAATCCTAATGGGATTAAAGCAGGTAGAATACCATTTAATAATCCTTGAACATCGATGTAGTTAGCAACTTCAGCACCAGTAGCATCGATTGTAGTACCATTAGGGATCATCATGCCTAATGTAGTTGCACCATAGTTACAAGTTAAAGCACCTACTACGAATACACCTAACATACTAGCAGCATGAGTGAATTCTTTAGCGTTCTTGGTCAATAATGTAATAGCTTGGGTTCCTAAAGAATAAGACCAATACATTAAGAAATAACGTAAAGCCATTTGTACACCAAATGTAATTACAAAGTACAAGATTGGTCCAGCTAAGCTTCCGCTAATAGACATATTAGCAGTAATACCAGCTGTAACTGGAACTAATGTGAACCAGAATAATGCGTCACCAATACCACCTAAAGGTCCCATAGCAGCAACACGTACTGCACGGATTGTATTGATATCAGCTTTTTCTTGTTCCAATGATAATACAACACCCATAACGAATGTTACTAAGAATGGGTGAGTGTTGAAGAATTCAAGGTTATGAGCCATTGAAGCACTCAAGTCTTCTTTGTTAGTATGAATTTTTTCTAATCCAGGTAAAATACCCCACAACCAACCACCAGCTTGCATTCTTTCATAGTTGAATGAAGCTTGTAGCATCATTGATTTCCAAACCATTGTATTTAAAGTTTTCTTATCAAGTGGTTGAGCAGGTGTTAAATCTTTATATGTTGTTGCATTAGATGCCATCACTCATACCTCCATTTCCTTCAAGGTTCTTCATCTTAACGTTCATGTTATAGTCATACAATGCAATAGCTGCACCGATGAAAGCAACTAATAGCAATGTAGCACCAGAAGTAGCAGAAACGTTTCCTAATAAAGCAGCAGCTGCGAAACCAGCTAAGTAGATTCCCCACATATCGTTTGCTAACATTATCTTTAATAGAATAGCGAAACCGACATATCTCATCATACCACCAGCAGCTCCAAGTCCACCCATGAACCAGCTGAATGTTTCAGAGAATTGTTGTAATGGAGCAGACATTGCTGAACCACCAACGTAAGCGATAACTGCTAAAACTGTGAATAAAGCAGCTAAGAAAGCCATTGCCATGTAGTTTACAACAGCAATTCCTTTAGGATCTGCATTTTCAGCAGCCTTGTCAGCTCTAGCCATTAAAACAGAAGTTAAAGAGAATGTTAATGTTACAACGTATTGTCCGAAAACAGCGAAGATAACAGAAGCACCTAAAGATTCTTCAACTGTGAATCCTGATTTAACAGCGAAAATCATAGCTACGATTCCACCTAATACAGCATTTGGAGGCTGAGCGCCACCAACTGGCATGTTACCAACCATCATCAGTTCGTAAGTACCACCAACTACTAAACCAGTATTTAAATCGCCTAAGATTGCACCAATAATTGGACAAGCGATAATTGGACGGTAGATTAATTCAGTTAATGAGAATTGGTCAATAGCAAAGATAAATGTTGCGATTGCTAATAAAACAATTTGAATTACATCCATTTGATATAATCCCCTTTCTAATTAATCAATTATTATTTTTTAAATAGTACGCTTGCGTCCTCTTTCGCAATATCAGGTACACGTTGAATAAAGATTTCAACACCTAAATCACGAAGTTTTGTAAATGCTTCAATATCAGCATCATCAACTGCAACGCTTGTAGCAACTTGACGTTTGCCATCAGACATATGCATGTTGCCGACATTTAAGCGTTTGATAGGAACGCCACCTTCAACAAGCTTCAAGACATCTTGAGGATTGTCAGCGATAATGAAGATTTTTTGTGCATCACTTGCTTTATGGATAGTATTAATTGTCTTTTCAATTGTCCAATAACGCGTAGTAGCGTAACTTGGAGCAGCCATATCCATTAAGCCTTGACGCATGGGGTTGTTGGCAACGTCATCATTAGCCACTAGAATTAAGTTAATTCCGATTGCTCCACTCCATTGAGTAGCAACTTGACCATGAATAAGACGATTGTCAATTCTTGTTAAAATGATATTTGGCATAATATCTCCTTCCCTTCAAAGGTAAAGCTTTAAGTAAACGCTTTCCTCAGCTATTATTCTAGAACATATCATAGAATATTTATTTATTTTTTTTAGTATTCAATTTGCACTTTTCAACAATATGTGTTTTTTTACAGTTTATTTGTGAGCATTATGTGAAATTATGTTAAAATTTTATTATCAGGAGAAAACATATATGTATAATAAAACAACAAGTGCTAATTTTTTAAAATATGGCAAACCAATTAAAACAATAATTGCCCAAAATGAATTAAATCATAATGATTATGATTTAACTAGTAAAACCATTGATAAAGTATTTTATTACGATTGTGATATCTATGTCGTAGTAAATTCAGGTATGGGAATGCTTATAATTTATGATGATGGTAATTATTTGGAATATGCTATTCATCGTCATGTTAATCTTAAAAAAAATATAAGATTTGCCATTGTGCCTATGGATGATTGCGTAAATGTTACAATATATACTCCAAATAATGCAAAAATTTATACGGAAATACCTAATAATCCTTATACTTTTAAAGAGATTCGTTCCTCAATGCATATCTCTAGAATAATCGCTTATTATTATGTAGTAAAAGGACCTGATTATAAATTTGATGGAGAAATACATAATTTCTATGAATTAACTTATGTAGATAATGGATGTTTAAATACTACTATTGATAATGAAGAATATACTTTAAGCACTCATGATTTATGCTTATATGCGCCTAAACAATTTCATGCGCAAAAAGTTGCTTCTAATGGTTCTTGTTCATACCTTACAATTATTTTTGAAATGAATGGTAATATTAATCCATCAATTTTTAATCGCGTATTTAATTGTAATAAAGAAACCGTATCATTAATTGAACAACTTGCTAAAAATACTGATAGTACTATGCCTTATGTTAATGATAATCAAATATGTCTTTTAGAAAGTATCATTATCAAATTATTACAATATGATTATGAAAGTGAATACATTAAACCAACAACAAATATAAATCAATATTTTGAAGATAAATTATTAGAAGAAATTACTTCATATATTAATGATCATTTATATGAACCATTACCAATCGATCAAATATGTTCAGCATTTTCTATTTCTCGCTCTTCTTTACAAAATCTATTTAAGGATAATCTACATACCTCTCCAAAACAATATATCAACGAATTAAAACTAGCACGTTCTAAAGTATTAATTAGACAATCTCAATATACGATAAGTGCTATATCAAATATGTTAGGTTATGCTTCCATCCATTATTTTTCTAGAAAATTTACCCAACGCTATGGTATAGCTCCTAGTGAATATGCTAGAAAAATATATGATAACTAGGTATTTTTACACCTAGTTATTTTTTTTATGAAAAAAAAGGAAGATCGTCAAATCTTCCTTTTATATTTTAAATACCGTCTTCGCTTTCTTCTTCTTGTTTTCTTTCCGTATATACATATTTATATACTTGATCTTTACCAGTATTAACTGCCATATCTGCTAAGCTTTGAGCATCTTCAACAAAAGCTCTAGCCATGCTTGATTCAATAATCATTCCTAAATTAGTTCCAGATAATACTACCATCTTAGCTTCTGGACGTTTTAAAGAAACTTCTACAGCTGTTTTAAATGGAGAACCACCTAATAAATCTGAGAAAACAATTATGCCATCACAATCATTTAAACGATCTATAGCGGCATTTAACTTATTTTCTAAATCTTCAACTGAATCTGTCTCAACAAAATCTACAGCTTCATAATGCTCTGGAAGTCCAGCAATAAGTTTAACTGAACTTGTCAAACCAGTAGCAAAATTGCCATGACCTGTAACAATAATACCTAACATTTTAATTCCCTCCTATTATTTAGTATATGTAGTATATGGATATAAAGTTACACCTTTAACAACACGATTAACTTCACCAGTAGGACATGGATTATCTGGTGTAATATTTAAAGATAATGATTTAAATAAAGCAATTAATTGAGCACAAACAATATAATCTAAACCATTGAAAACATTGTCTTTTGCTTCAGCATCAAAGCAATAATAGTAATCACTAAGTTCTTTAGCTTCAACACAAGGAACATTGCATACTGCCATAATCTTATTACCCTTACGTTGTGAGCTCATCTCTTTAATTAAATCTAATTCATATTGACGAGTATAAGCATTATCACTTAAGTAAACTACGGTCAAAGTATCATCATTAACAATTGATTTAGGACCATGTCTAAATCCTAAAGGTGTATCATACATAGTTACAACTTTACCAGCTGTAAGTTCCAACATCTTCAAAGCAGATTCTTGAGCGATACCCTTTAAAGTATTACTTCCTAAATATACGATACGATTAAAATTATAACTATCTACAACATTTTTCATTTCTACATAGCGTTCATCAACTAATGTAGTAGCTTTTTCAATTAAACTATTTACTTTAGCGATAGTTTCTTCTAAATTATCAATACTAAAGCATAATAAAGTAGCTAGATACATATTAGAGAAACTAGATGTCATAGCGAATGATTGGTCATGAGTCTCATCAGTCAAATTAATAGCTAAACAATTAGCTTCTTTTTCAGCACGTTTACTAAGAGCACCATTTTTATTACATGTAACAAATAAATGATATAAATTATTGCTTACTGCTTCTGCAGAATCTACTGCACCAATTGATTCTGGAGAATTACCACTACGACCAAAACTAATTAATAAAGTAGGTTTATTTGGAGAAATATAATTTTCTGGTGTAGCTGTAATATCTGTAGTACCATAAGATTTTGCTTTATAATTACACAAACGATTAATATATGAATATAAAGCATTGCCGACAAATTCACTAGTTCCTGCTCCTGTAAAGATTACATCATAATCTTCTTGAGTTAAAACCTTATCCATAAAAGTTTTAATCTCATCTTTCATTGCACGGATCTGGTTACATGTTTTTAACCATGTAGCAGGTTGTTGATGAATTTCAGTTGCTGTAAATGTTGCACTTGTACTTTGAAGTGTAGCATCATCCATGTTAAATACTGTCATGTTTTATGTCTCCTTTTCCATTTATTTCAACTAAATTATAACAACAATCATAGCGTTTTCAACATTTTAATTGAAATACTTAAAATCATTGCTAAAAAGTACAAATCACTTGCTTTATTTTCGTGCTAAATTATAATTATAAATAGAAAATAGGAGGAAACAAAATGATAATTCAAAGTACACGCGTTTGGTTAAATGGTGATTTTATTCCAGCGCAATTAGAAGTAGATGGTAAAAAGATAGTTGCTGTCCATAATTATGATGCAAAAAAAGTAGATGTAGAATATGGAGATAAACGTCTAGTACCTGGTTTTATTGATATTCACTGCCATGGTGCATATGGTTTTGATACCAATGATGCTAATGAAGAAGGTCTACGCAATTGGACCAAGAATATTGTTAAAGAAGGCGTTACAGGATTTTTAGCTACTACAATTACTCAAAGTAATGAAGTATTGACTAACGCAGTAAAAAATGTTGCTAAAGTTGTAAAAGATGGTTACGAAGGTGCAGCCATTTTAGGTATTCATTTTGAAGGCCCATATTTGGATATGGTATATAAAGGAGCTCAACCTGAGCAATATATAGTTACGCCAACAGTAGAAGAATTTAAACATTATCAAGAAGCTGCTAATGGTCTAATTAAGGTTATTACTATGGCTACAGAAACTGATCCAGATTTAGAATTAACAAAATATTGTGCTGCAAATGGTGTAGTAGTATCTGTTGGTCACTCAGCTGCAACTTATGAACAAGCAACTATGGCATTTGCTAATGGAGCTAAATCTATGACCCATATTTATAATGGTATGACTCCATATAATCATCGTAAAAATGGTTTAGTAGGTGCAGCATTACGCAATCGTGATGTTTATGGTGAAGTAATCTGTGATTGCAATCACTCTACTCCTGCAGCTTTAAACATTTTATTTACGGCAAAAGGTCGTGACAAAACTATTATGATTTCAGATGGATTAATGTGCAAAGGATTTAAGACTGGGGAAAAATTCATCTTCGGTGGTAATGAAATTGAAATTTATCCAGATGGAAGTGCTCATTTAACTAGCACTAAAGGATTAGCAGGTTCTACCTTAAAAATTAATGAAGGTCTAAGAAATTTAGTTGAAAAAGCCATGGTACCATTCGATGCAGCTTTAAACTCATGTACCATCAACCCTGCAACCTTACTAGGCTTAAATGATCATCTTGGAAAATTATGTGCTGGTTATGACGCTGATATCGTAGTATTAAATGATGATTATAGCGTTGCCCAAACTTATTGCAAAGGTTTGGCACAATTATAGGGGGTTATCTATTTAATGGCCAAAAAAGAAATCGTAGCTGGCAGAAATATCTATAAGCTGGAAAATGGACAATTTGTCCTTTATGATCGCTTATCTAAAAAAGCTTACATTGTAAAGGATAAACATGCCAATCAGCTTAACTATTATATGAATCGTTTTATTGTTGCCTTAGTACTTGGTATTCTTATCGCAACATTCAATGTAAATATATTAATTTGCATTGGTGCAGGTATTATAGCTCTTGGTGTTTCAGAATATAAATATCGAAAATTTTTAAGTAGCTTAACGCAACTACCTAGCTTTGATATCAAAAAATATCAAAGAGTATCACGCATCGATGGTATCGTAAAAGAAGGCAATAAATTACGAGCAGTAGTTTTAGCATTATTATATATTGCTTTAGCTATCTTAATAGTTCTAAATGGTATTTTACAAAACCATGCTACCTATCTACTAGTAGTCGAAGGTATAATCTCTGTTGTAGCATTATATTTTGGTATTACTAATATCATCGCAATCTTTAGAATGAAATAATAAAGCGGTCCACTTTAAAAGTGGACCTTTTTATTATACTTTAACTAAAGATAATTGAACTTTTTCTCTTTCTAAATCAATATCTGCAACATAGACATCAACTATATCATTTACATTTACAACTTCACTAGGATGATTGATTCTTTTAGTACTTAAACGTGAAATATGAGCCAAACCATCTTCATGTAAACCAATATCAATAAATGCTCCAAAATCGGTAACATTTCTAACTACCCCTTGCAGTTTATCACCAACTTTTAGATCACTAATTTCTAAAATATCACTACGTAAGATAGGACCATCAAATTGTTCACGATAATCTCTTCCTGGTTCTTTTAAAATATTGACTATATCATTAATAGTATATTCATCACTACCTAATTCTTTAGCACATTGCTTTATATCTATTTTACTTAAATCTTCTAAAGTATAACTACTTAATAATTTTTTAGCTAAATCATAACTTTCGGGATGAATTCCCGTTTGATCTAATGGTTCACTACCATCATGAATTCTTAAAAAACCGGCACATTGTTCAAAGGTTTTATCACCCATCTTTTTAACTTTCTTCAATTGATTACGATTATCAAATCGCCCATGTTCATTTCGATATTCCACAATCTCTTTAGCATTAGCTTTATTTAAACCAGCTACATGCATCAATAATTCCATACTTGCTGTATTAACATCTACCCCTACTCTATTAACACATTTTAATATTGCAAAGTCTAAGCGTTCACTTAATTGCTTATCTGGTAAATCATGTTGATATTGACCTACTCCTATGCTCTTAGGATCTATCTTAATTAATTCAGCTAAAGGATCAATCAAACGTCTAGCTATAGAAATAGCACTACGTTTTTCAACAGTCAAATCAGGAAATTCTTGACGAGCTAATTCTGAAGCACTATAAACACTAGCCCCAGCCTCAGAAACTAAAGTATATAAAACATCTAATCCATTATCTTTTATTGTTTTTGCCACAAAGCTTTCAGATTCTCTTGAAGCTGTTCCATTACCAATCGCAATAATTTTAATAGGATATTCCTTACATAATTTAACTAATTTAGCTTGAGCTTCTGCTACTTTATTTACTGGAGGATGAGGATAAATAACATCTATTTTCACTAATTTACCCGTACTATCCACAACAGCTAATTTACAACCAGTACGAAAAGCTGGATCAAACCCTAAAATCATCTTATTCGCAATAGGTGGTTGTAATAATAATTTTTCTAGATTTAAAGAAAAAATTTCAATGGATCTTTCTTGTGCCCTAGCACTTAAATTATTACGAATTTCTCGTTCAACACTAGGAAATAATAATCTTTTTAATCCATCATCAACCGCTTCTTCGATATAAGATAAACATGCTGTATCTCTATCCCTAGTAATACCACGTAAAGCATATCTTTTAAAATAATCAATATCATAATCAAAACTAACATTAATTACTTTTTCTTTTTCTGCTCTATCAATAGCCATAATACGATGATTAGCTATCTTATTAACAGGTTCACTATGATCATAATACATCTTATATACCTTTTTATCATCACTATGATCCTTTTTAGCCTTCGTTATGATTTTGCCATATTTAGTAATAGAATCCATTATTTTCCATCTCAATTTAGCATCATCACTAATTCTTTCCGCAATAATATCTTGTGATAACTTAATAGCTTTATCAACATTTTCAACATTTTCATTGATATATTTAGCACATTCTTTATTAACATCAAAAAACTTCGGACAACTACATATCTTATCAGCTAAAGGCCCTAAACCTAAAGCTAATGCTATTGCAGCTCTAGTCTTTTTCTTTTGTTGATAAGGGCGATATATATCATCAACTTGTGAAAGCTTAGTACATTTATTTATATCTTCAACAATTTTATCAGTTAATTTTCCTTGCTTTTCAATTAAACGCAAAACATCTTCTTTTCTTTGTTTTAAATTTTGTTGATATGCATATTCTTTTTGAATAAATACAATCTGTTCTTCATCTAAACCATGTGTTACTTCTTTTCTATAACGTGCAATAAAAGGAACAGTATTTCCTTCTTCTAACAATTTTAAAGTATTAATTACTTGTTCATTTTTAATATTTAAACTTTTCGCAATAGGTTCAACTAAAATATCCATTTGATTATCACTCCTGAGCATTTATTTTACCATGATTATGTTTAAAATATATAATATATGATATAATTTTAAAAGTTAATAAAAGAAGAGGTATGATATGAACATTAATTTTCAAAGTAGA
>CALVCO010000019.1 GCA_944326095.1 uncultured Erysipelotrichaceae bacterium
ACGGTTGCTAGAAGTTGGTTAGAAATATCGATGCAATAGCGATCGTCTTCCATCATTTGAATAGCTTTATTTAATTGTCCTTGGGCGGTTTTTAATAAATTATAGGTTGCTTTATTTTTCATGTTTTACTTCCTTTGCTTCATAACCAATTTCTTTGATTGCGTTGATTACTTCATTTGTATTTAGTGGTTTAGTGGTTTCGATATGGGCAGTCTTGGTTTCTAAACTAACATCTGTTTTGATAACATTAGGCATAGCATTTAAGCAAGAAGCAACACTAGATGTACAATGATTACACATCATATCTGGTACACTAAAATCATATGTATATGTTTTTGTTGGAGCAGGAAGTGGAGCATGTTGCGGTTTGAAAAATCTTAGACGTAAAGCATTAGATACTACACATACACTTGATAAGCTCATGGCTGCAGCTCCAAACATTGGATTTAATTTGATTTGGAAGAATGGATATAATACTCCTGCTGCTAAAGGAATACCGATAATATTATAAATAAATGCCCAGAATAAATTTTCTTTAATATTTAAGACGGTTTTATGACTTAATTTAATTGCATTTACGACATCATTAAGATCATTTTTCATTAATATGATATCTGCGGAGTCAATAGCGATATCGCTACCTGCACCAATAGCGATACCTATATTGGCACGAGATAGAGCTATGGCATCATTTATACCATCTCCTACCATGGCTACAAATTCATTATTTGCCATTAATTCTTTAATTTTATTTTCTTTATCTTCTGGCAATACTTGGGCTACAACGTCTGTAATTCCTAATTGGGCTGCAATATTATTTGCGACATTTTGTTGATCGCCTGTTAACATTACAACTTTAATATGCATATCTTGCAATGCTTTGATAGCTTGCTTGCTACTTTCTTTTATCATATCTTGGATAGCTATTACGGCTATTACTTTTGTATCATCTGCTAAAAGGATTGGGCTTTTTGCTTGATTGATTAATTGTGATATTTCATTTGCATAATCATTTTGCAAATTTTGTTGTTCAATTAATTTTTGGTTTCCTAAATAATAAGTTTTATTATTGATGGTTGCTTTGATACCATGTCCACTTAAAGCTTCAAAGCTTTCTAATGGATATATATCTTGGAAATATTCACTAAAGGCATTAGCAATTGGATGTTCAGAAGCTTTTTCCATACTGCTAGCTATTTTAATAGCTTCTTCTTTTGCTAAATCTTTAGAGATAATATCAGTAATTGATGGTTGTCCTTTAGTGATTGTTCCGGTTTTATCTAGGACGATAGTTTGAATTTTATGGGCATTTTCTAGGGCACTTGCATCTTTAACTAATATACCATTTTCTGCAGCTTTACCAGTTGCAACCATGATGGCTACAGGTGTAGCTAGACCTAGAGCACAAGGACATGATATTACTAATACGCCAATACCAATACTTAAAGCAAAACTAAATGTTTTACCAGCTAATAGCCAAATTATAAAGGCGATAATAGAAATAACAATTACACTTGGAACAAATATGCTTGCTACCTTGTCAGCAAGTGAAGCCATTGGTGCTTTAGAATTAGAAGCTTCTTCAACTAAATCAATAATTTTAGCAAGGGTAGTATCATTTCCTACATTAGTAGCTTTGATAATTAATCTTCCTTGTTTATTGATAGTAGCACTAATTACTTTATCATTTTCTGCTTTTTCTACTGGCATACTTTCACCAGTTAACATTGATTCATCTACGCTACTATGACCTTCTACAACTATACCATCGCATGGAATGGACATTCCTGGTTTTACTACTACTAGATCATCTTTTTGTAAGTTAGATACGGAAATGGTTACTTCTTGACCATCGCGAATTATAGTAGCAGTTGATGGTGCTAAATTAATAAGTTTACTTATAGCGTCGGTTGTTTTCTTTTTAGAACGTGCCTCAAGATATTTTCCTAGGGTAATAAGGGTTAGAATCATTCCAGCACTTTCAAAATATAAATCGTGCATATAAGAATGAACTAAGCTAGTTTGTTGGTAGCTTATGCCATAAGCTATATTATATAGGGAATAGACACTATATATAAAAGATGCGCTTGAACCTAAGGCAATTAAAGTATCCATATTTGGATGTTTTTTTAATAGCATTTTAAAACCATTAATATAATAATTACGATTTAAATACATTATTGGCAATACTAATAATAATTGAGTTAAAGCATTTATTAAGGCATTTTGTTCGCCTTTAAAAATTGCAGGAAGTGGATAGCTAAACATGTTACCCATGGAAACATACATTAAAAATGCTAAAAAGATAAAAGATAATATTATTCTTTTTTTAATAGGTTTACTATCATCTTTAATAGCTACTGCTTCTTTTTTTTCGCCAGGTAAACAAGCATCATATCCAGCACTTTGAACAGCGCTGATAATAGCATCAGGATTTACGGTATTTTCATCATATTCTACATTCATAGAATTAGATAAAAGATTCACTTCAACGCTAGAAACACCTTTTAGTTTTCTAACACAGCCATCGACATGTGAGCTACATGCACTACAACTCATGCCCATAACATCAAACTTTTGTTTCATATTCTCATCTCCTTAATCCCCCTATGAGGGGGGTGCATGGTTATTTTAAAATATTGCAAAAAAAAATTCAATTGTTTTGCATTTAAAGATATAATATTATTGTAAGAAAGAAGGAAGGATTAAAATGAAAGCAGCAATTTATTTTGCAACAGGGTTTGAAGAATGCGAAGCCTTGATTGTGGTTGATATGTTTAGAAGATGCCATGTAGATATTGATATGATTGGTATTGAAGATAAATATGTAATTTCTAGTCATAATGTTGAAGTAAAAATGGATAATACTTTTGATGAATATAATCCAGATAGTTATGATGTACACATCTTGCCTGGAGGACTACCTGGTACAACTAATTTACAAGCTTGTGATGCATTATTAAATGTTTTGATTGAAGCTAATAAAAAGAATAAACTAATTTGTGCTATATGTGCAGCACCTAGTGTTTTAGCATTTGCTAAAATATTAGATGGTAAAAAGGCGACAGCTTTTCCTAGCTTTAAGAAATATCTTACAAATAGTACAGTGATGGATGTTAAATGTGTACAAGATGGTAATGTTATTACTGCTTGTGGTTTAGGAGCTGCTTTTGAGTTTGCTAGATGTATTTTAGAAAATATTATTGATAAAGATGAAGTTGCAAAGGCTTATAATAGCATTTGTTACTAAATAAACCATTTAGAAAGAAGATGAGGGGAGAAATAAAAAATGGGAGTTTTTTCAAATGAAGCACGTGCATTAAAATTTGATATTTTAAGAGAGATTGCTGAGGAGGCCTTTAAGGATACTTTAAGTGAAGACAATGTAAATGCTTATTCTAAAAAGCTAATACCTGGTACTAAGGCTAATTATCGTTGTTGTGTTTATAAAGAAAGAGAAATTTTAAGACAAAGAGCGCGCTTAGCTATGGGTAAGATGGCCAATGATGAGGCTGAATATAATCCACGTCAAATAGTTCAAGTAATTGAAGCTGCTTGTGATGGATGTACAATTAAGAAAATTCGTATTACAGATAATTGTCGTAGATGTATGGCTAAATCTTGTTATAGTTCTTGTAATTTTGGGGCTATTACTATTGGAGCAAATCGTGCAGAAATTAATTATGATAAATGTAAAGAATGTGGGGCTTGTGCTAGAAATTGTCCATATAATGCTATTGTAGTAACTGAAAGACCTTGTAGTGCTCATTGTCCTGTTAATGCGATTAGTTGGGATGAAAATGGTATTGCGCAAATTGATGAAACAAAATGTATTAATTGTGGTCAATGTCAAGCTGCATGTCCATTTGGAGCTATTGAAGATATTAGTTGGGTTGTTCCTGTTTGCGAATTATTGCGAATGAAGACACCTTGTATTGCAATTGTAGCACCAAGTATTCAAGGCCAATTTGAAAATGCAACTTTTGCGCAAATTAAACAAGGTATTAAAATGTTGGGGTTTGATAAAGTTTATGAAGCAGCTATAGGTGCTGATGCGGTTGCTTATTATGAACATGAAGAATTAATGGAACATATGGAAAATAAAGTTCCAATAACTACATCATGTTGTCCTGCTTTTGTTAATATGGCTAAATTGCATTTCCCTAAAGTTTATAAAGAAAATGTTTCAACAATGGTTTCACCTATGATGGCTATTGCTCGTAAACTTAAACAAGATTATCCTAATCATGGTATTGTATTCATTGGACCATGTGTTGCCAAAAAACAAGAAGCTATGGAATCATTTACAGCTGTTGATTATGTATTAACTTTTGAAGAACTTGCTGCAATGATGATTGCTAAACATATTCATTGTGAAGAATTAGAAGCACAAGAAGAGGAAGTAGCTAGTGTATTTGGTCGTAACTTTGCTCAAGGTGGAGGAGTTAGTAAAGCAGTTTCTCAGGCTGCTAGTGAAAAGAATAAGCCTGAGGTTAAAGCTATATATGCAGATGGCTGCATGGAATGTAAAAAACAATTATTATTGATGAATGCTGGAAAATTTACTGCTGATATCTTAGAAGGTATGAGTTGTGTTGGTGGCTGTGTTAATGGCCCTGGAGCATTTGAATCAAGCATTAAAACTAAGGCTAGAATGAATAAAGAAAATTTAACTGCCCAAAAGAAGACAATTACTAATGTTGTAGAAGAATTTAATTTTGAAAATGTGCATTTGCACCGAGAAAAATAAAAAGAGGTAAAAGAAGATGGTTACTTTAGAAATTTGTATTGGTAGTTCATGTTATGTAAAAGGTTCAAATCAAGTTGTAAAGATTGTTAATGATTTATTAGCAGAAAATAATTGGGAAGATAAGGTTGAGGTAAAAGGTTCATTTTGCATGCAATCTTGCCAGGACAAACTTGGATTAGGTATTAGAATCAATGGTGAAAGAATTGAAGGTATTAACCTTCAAAATGCCAAAGATATTATTAGTGAAAAAATCGCATCTTTGTTATGACCAAGTATATAAGGTTACAAGAGGCTAATTGTCGTAATTGCCTTAGATGTGTAAGAGTTTGTCCTACTAAGGCGATGAGTTATATTAATCATCAGCCAACAATTATTGAAGAAGAATGTATTCTTTGTGGTGAATGCTATAAAGTATGTCATCATAGTGCTAAAAAAATTATTAGTAATCTAAATATAGTTAAAGAGTGGCTTGCACAAGGAGAAAAGGTAATTGTTAGTGTTGCACCTAGCTTTGTAACGGTATGGCCAAATTTTAAATGGCTAAAAAAACAATTGATTGATAAAGGTTTTTATGATGTTGAAGAAACAATAAATGGGGCAATCAAAGTTTCTCAAGAATATAATAAATTAATTGCGGAAAAGAAGATGCGCAATATTATTTCTACTTGTTGTCCTTCCGTTGTCTCCTTAGTGGAAAAAGAGTATGGAGATTTAGTAGATTGTTTAGCTCCGGTAGTTTCGCCAATGATAGCTCATGGCATGGATATTAAAAAGCGTCATAAAGATGCTAAGGTTGTTTTCATATCTCCTTGTATTGCTAAGGAAAAGGAAGCTAATGATCCTAGATTTAATAATGCAGTTGATGCAACATTAAATGTTGAAGAAGTTGTTAAGTGGATAGGTGTTGATCCGGATATTGAAGGTGATTGGGATGAAGTATCTTATCCAATTGCCCGTTTATATCCTACACCTAGTGGTATTTTAAAGACTTTATGTGATGATGATCGTTATAAAAGAGTTAATGTTGAAGGGGTTAAACGTATTAAAGATTGCTTAGAGGCAATTCGTTCGGGAATGCTTGAAGGTTATTTTATTGAGATGAGTGCTTGTGATGGTTCTTGTATCAATGGTCCTTTATTGTCGCATTTTAAGCATAATGAATGGTTAGGTCAAAGTTTAATTCGTGATAATGTTGAAAAAGCAAAACCTATTATGAATATGGGCAATGAAGATGATTTATATGCTAAATGGGAAAAACAGGATATTTATCATCCTCATTATAGTGATTCACAAATTCAAGATGTTTTGAATATGATGGGTAAAAATGTTAAAAGCAAGGAATTTAACTGTGGAGCTTGTGGCTATGAAACTTGTCGTGATAAGGCTATTGCGGTATTAGATGGCAAAGCTGATCCTAACTTGTGTTTACCTTATGCTTTAGAACATGCTCAAAGTATTAGTAATATCATTATTAAAAATACGCCTAATGGCATAATTGTTACCGATGAAAATGATTTGATTAAAGAAATTAACCCAGCAGCTATGTATATGTTACATTTAGATACCATAAATCCTGTGGGTATGCCTATAATTTCCATATTAAATAAAAAAGAAATTAATGATTTTTTACAAAATAAGCGTAAGAGTAGTGAGACACAATATTTTAGAGCTTATTATGAAGAATATGGTAAGACTTTTGATCATGCAATTATGCGCTTAAATGATGAAAATTATTATGTAATAATTTTGATGGATTTAACGGTACAAGAAACAAAAGAAAAAATAATGAAAAAGATGCAAGCATCGACAATAGAAATTACCCAACAAGTAATTGATGAACAAATGCGAACTGTACAGGAGATAGCTTCATTATTAGGAGAAACTACTGCTCGTAGTAAAGTTGCTTTAACTAAATTAAAAAAGGTTATGGAAGATGAAGGATAAGATTCATATTGATGCTTGGAACAGTTCGTTAAATAAAAAAAATGAAGAATTATGTGGAGATAATGTTGTAAGTAAGATTAATGATGAATCCTTTATCATGGTTTTAGCAGATGGACTTGGTAGTGGAGTTAAAGCAAATATACTATCTACACTTACTAGTACAATTATTTCCGAAATGATTTTTGAGGGGGCAAGTCTTAGTGAAACGGTAGAGACGGTAGCTAAGACCTTGCCAGTATGTCAAGAAAGACATGTAGCATATTCAACATTTTCTATCATTCAAGTATTTTATGATGGACATGTAAAGCTTATTGAATATGATAATCCTTTAGCTATTTTTATTCGTGATGGTATGATTATGAAAATTGATCGTCAAGAGCGAATATATAATGAAAAAAAGATTTATGAGGCTAGCTTTAATGTCTTGCCTAATGATTATATTACCTTTTTCTCTGATGGTATTATTCATGCGGGAGTTGGTCAAACTTTAAATTTTGGCTGGCAACATGAAGAAGTTGAAAAGTTTTTGCAACAATATACTAGTAATACTGATAGTGCTAAGGAAATTGTAAGAATTTTATTAGCTAATGTTAATTATCTATATGATGGAAAACCTGGTGATGATTCAACAGTGGCATGTATTAAGATGCTTGAAGCTAAAGAAACCATAGTCATGGTAGGACCTCCTAGTCATAAAGAAGATGATAATAGGGTTGTAGAAAGGTTGTTATCGGCAAGTGGATTAAAGATTTGTTGTGGAGGAACGACTAGTACAATTGTTTCTAGATATCTTAATAAGCCAATAGAAACTGATCCACTTATTGATTTTACTTCTGATGTGCCACCTAAGGGTTATATTGAAGGAATTGATTTAGTTACTGAAGGGGTATTAACTTTACAGAAGGTAAATCGCTATCTTGGAAAATGTGTGGAGGATAATGCTTTTTTAGATAACTTATTGCAAAGTGATCAAACTGATGGGGCTACTTGTTTAATAAAAGCTTTCTTGCTTTCTAGTACGATGATTACCTTTATGGTAGGTCTATCAGATAATCCTGCTCATGAAGCAATTGCTTATTCGACTATTAGTTTAAATGCTAAAATTCAACTAATTAAAGATATGGCTTTAAAATTAAAGAAGTTACGTAAAATTGTAAATATTGAAATGTATTAAGGAATTTATTATGGATAAAAAATTAGATACATCAATTATGCGATGGATAAATAAACCTTTAACCTATTTAGTGCATCGTGATTATGTAATTATTAATTCTGTTAGTCATACAGATATGTGGCAAAAGACTTATTATAATGTGGAGAAATGTAATGCGCCTGCATTGTTGTTATATACTAAACAGAATTTTACTTTTAGAGTTAAAGTTGAAGCTAATTATCAAAATAAGTATGATCAGGCGGGCATATTGATTTATGTTGATGATCAAAATTGGATAAAAGTTGGTATTGAATATCATAATGATAGTTATAGTTTTTTATCTACAGTAGTTACTATTGATGGTAGAAGTGATTGGTCTACTTCTAAAATGTCTTCAGATATTCATTTTATGTATTATCGCTTGAGTCATCGAAATGGTGAATTTAAAATTGAAAATAGCTTAGATGGGGAAAATTATCGTCAAATGCGTATTTTTAATTTTTATAGTGAAGATAAATTTGGAGTGGGAATTTATGTTTCTAGTCCTTTAGATAGTAATTTTGATGCTACATTTTCTAATATGTATATTGGTAAATGTATTTGGGAGCCCTATAATAGAATTATTAGTAAGAAAGAGTAGTTGATTATGAATAGATTAATTGAAAGATTTATAAGTTATTGTAAGATTGATACTCAATCTGATCCAACTAGTGATACATCACCTAGTAGTATGAAGCAATTTGATTTAGCTAATTTATTAGTTAAAGAGTTGCATGAATTAGGTATTGAGGATGCTTATGTTGATGAACATTGTTATGTTTATGCAACAATCAAAGGTACTAAAGCAAGTGATAAAGTGATTGGTTTTATTGCCCATATGGATACAGCTGATTTTAATGGACATGGGGTTAATCCGCGTATTATTAGTAATTATGATGGTAAGTTAATTAAACTTAATGATGAATATAATTTAGATCCTTTAGAATTTCCTGAATTAAAAAACCATATTGGTTTGGATTTGATTGTTACTGATGGTACAACCTTATTAGGGGCTGATGATAAGGCGGGAATTGCCGCTATCATGGAAACGGTTGCTTATTATCATGATCATCCGGAAATTGAACATCCTACCTTTAAAATAGCTTTTACCCCGGATGAGGAAGTGGGCAAAGGAACAGCTTTTTTTGATATAAAAAAATTTGGTTGTGATTTTGCTTATACTTTAGATGGAGGAGCAATTAATGAAGTTTGTGATGAAACATTTAATGCTGCTAGTGCTAAGGTAGAAATATCAGGCTTTAGTATTCATCCAGGAAGTGCAAAAGGAAGAATGATTAATGCTAGTAATGTAGCAATTGATTTTATCAATATGCTAGATTATAGTAAACGTCCAGAATATACTAGTGGTTATGATGGCTTTTATCATTTAGATAGCTTTAATGGTGACGTTGAAAAGGCTACATTATCTTTTATTATTCGTGATCATGATTTTAATTCATTAGAAAAGATGATAATGTTGATGAAAAAAAGTGCTGAATATATCAATTTACAATATGGAAAAGATATAATTAATGTTGAAATTTCTTATCAATATAAAAATATGTATGATATTTTAAAAGACTATCCTGAAATTACTAATTTAGCTATTGCTAGTTTGGAAGAATTAAATATTAAGCCTATAAAGGTACCAACACGTGGAGGTACTGATGGAGCTAATCTTACTTATATGGGTTTACCTTGTCCAAATTTAGGTACAGGTGGTTATAATTATCATGGACGTTATGAATATCTAGTAGTTCAACAATTAGAATTGGCTCAAAAGTTGATAGTTAAGATATTAGAAAAAGTTGCTTTATAGGAGGAAAGAATAATGATTTATACATGTACAATCAATCCTTCATTGGATTATTATATGGAATATGATAAACCTTTGGAAAAGGGAGAAACCAATCGTAGCCAATTAGAATTTTATGAAGCAGGAGGAAAGGGAATCAATGTTTCTATCGTATTAAATAATATGATGGTTCCTAGTCGTGCATTTGGCTTTATTGGCGGTTTTACTAGACACTTTTATATTGAGCTTTTACAAAAATATGAATATATTCAACCTAGTTTTACTTATATAGATGGTCATACTAGAATTAATGTTAAAATTAGAGCCAATGGGGAAGAGACAGATTTAAATGCTGCTGGACCATATATTACTCCTCAAAATATGGAAACATTGAGAAAGAAAGTAGAACGTCTTGATGAGAATGATACCTTTGTATTTAGTGGAAATTGTCCTATATATATTCTTGATGATGTTTGTGACATGATTAAAGAATTACTATCATGTAATGTTAGAGTAATATTAGATTCTAATGCGGATATTAATCGTCGTTGTATTGCATATAAACCTTTCTTAATTCGTACTAATGTTGATGATTTACAAAGTATGGTTAATCGTCAATTGAATAATGAAGAAGAAATTATTGGTGCAATGGAAGAAGTATTTGCTCAAGGAGCTAAAAATATCATTGTTCAATTGGGTGATGAAGGTGCTTTATTTGTAAATGAAGCTGGAGTTTATAAATGCGATGCTCCACAAAAAGATAAGATTGTAAATACAGTTGGTTCAGCTGATAGTTTAGTTGCAGGTTTTGTTGTTAACTATAATCGTTCTAAAGATGCTATAGATAGTTTTAAGTTTGCGAACTGTTGTAAGGTTGCGACAAGTTTTTCTAAGGGTTTAGGAACTAGAGAAAAAATTAATGAACTATATGATGCAACAGTAATTAAAAAGATAAAATAGTTGTACAAAAATATTAATAATGTTAAAATTCTTGTTAAGAAAGAAGGGTTGACATGAAAAGATTAATTGTTGCTTTATTAGGATTATGCTTATTATGTGGATGTTCAAGTCAAACTTCCACAAGTGATACAACCAATTCAACATATGAAAATAGTGTTGAATTAGAAACTACCGAATTTACCACTGATGAATATACTTTTTTTGAAGATGGTGTAGATATTGCCATTGAAAAGATTTCTTTTGCGGATGGCTTAAGAATGTTTGAAGAAGGTGGAACCGGTATTGTGGTTTGGGGATATGCTAATTGCCCATATTGTCAAAGAGCTTTGCCAGTATTAAATGATGCAGCTTTAAGTGAAAATATTCCAGTATATTATGTAGATATCTATGCTGAAGAAGTTTCGGATGATCAATTTAGTGCTTTAATTGATACATTATCTTCTATATTGATTGAAGAAGATGGAGAGCCTGTTATGTATGTTCCTGAAGTAGTTGCTATTAAAGATGGTGAAATTGTTGGACATCATTTATCTTTAGTAGATAGTTTTGATGGCTCTGTACAAAATGAAATGAATGAAGATCAAAAGAGTGAATTACAAAATATTTATGTAGAAATGATTAAGAAGCTGTATTAATTTAATACAGTTTCTTTTACTTAGGTGAATTATGATATTTAATTGGTTTAAGAAAAAAATAGATGAACCTTTAGAATTAAAGGTAGTCCGCATTGATGAACCTAAAAATGCTTTAGATAATAAAGTTATTTATTATCATATGGTAGTTGGTAATAGAATTGTAGGCATATGTGATTTGCGTTTTGGCATGAATGAAGAATTATATTATGCTGGCAATATAGGCTATACGGTATTTAGTCGATATAGGGGGCATAACTATGCTTATAAAGCTACTTTATTATTGCTGAAGATAGCTAAAGAAGAAGGTATGGATAGCATTATAATTACTTGCTCTCCAGATAATATCGCTTCTAGAAAGACAATTGAAAAATTAAATGCTAAACTATTGGCAGTCGAAGATGTTCCTTCATACCATTGGTTATATAAAAATGGGGAAAAAGTCAAAAATATTTACGAGATAAGGATTTAGTTTTATGAAAAATAAATTAAAAAAGCAATTAACAAATAGACTGATAGTTGTTTTTTTGTTAATTTTAATTCAGTTATTAATTATTTTATATAGCATATTTGATATTAGTGGAAGTTATACAATTAATATCTTTTTTAGAGTCTTTAGTTATATCATTGTAATTTATATAATTAATCGTCAGGATAATCCTGCTTATAAGATTGCTTGGTGTATATTAGTTTTGATAGTTCCGTTATTTGGAGGAGTATTATATCTTTTATTTGGAGGACGCAAAGTTTCAAAAGCTTTGCGGATGGCTAATTTAAATTATGAAGGCATTAAAGATGAAATAGAGAATACTAGAGGTATATTACAACAATTATATTCGCAAGATCATGAAGCTTATAAATTATTTAATTATGGTTTTAATGCGGATGGCTTTAGTATTTATGAAAATACAAATGTAACATTTTTTGCTTCTGGTGAAGAAAAATATGCTAGTATGCTTGAAGAATTGCCTAAGGCTAAACATTTTATCTTTTTAGAATATTTTATTATTGAAGAAGGAAAAATGTGGAATAAAATATTAGAAATATTAGAAGCTAAGGTTAAAGAGGGAGTAAAAGTTATTGTAATTTATGATGATTTTGGTTGTGCCACTAATTTAGCTAGTAATTATGATGCCATTTTAAAAAGTAAAGGTATAATTTGTTATAAATTTAATCGCTTAAGACCTGCTTTAGTTGTGCAAATGAATAATCGTGATCATCGTAAAATCTGTGTTATTGATAATAATGTTGGTTATTGTGGAGGCATTAATCTTGCAGATGAATATATCAATGAGACAGTTAGATTTGGGCATTGGAAGGATAATGCGATAATGCTTAAAGGTAAAGGAGTAACATCGTTTACCCTAATGTTTTTACAAATGTATAAATATTTAGCTAAGCCAAAAGATTTTGATTATAGTCAATATTTATTACCTTGTGATTATTATGAAAATTATGGTTTAGTACAACCATATTGTGATAGTCCTACGGATAATGAAGATATTGGATTAAATATGCATTTAAATATTATTAATGCTGCTAAACGTTATGTTTATATATATACACCATATTTGGTAATTACAAATGAGTTAGCTAAAGCTCTTACTCTAGCTAGTCGTAGTGGGGTAGATGTTAGAATTTGTGTTCCGCATATTCCAGATAAATGGTATGTTTTTTCAATTACGCAAAGCAATTATAAACAGCTTTTAGAAGCTGGTGTTAGGATTTATGAATATACTCCAGGTTTTGTCCATGCGAAAAGTTTTATTTGCGATGATGTGTTTGGTATTTGTGGTACGGTAAATACAGATTATCGTAGTTATTATCTTCATTTTGAATGTGGTACATTAATGTATAAGTGTAATTGTTTAAAAAAGATGAAACAAGATTATTTGGATACTTTAAAAGTTTCACAAGAAATTACTTTAAAAGATTGTGATAATGTTTATTTGTTTAAAAGATTGTTAAGAGCAATTTTAAACTTGTTTGCACCTTTGTTTTGATTTAAAATTATTAAGTAATCTAATGGGAGAATATATGGAAAATATTGGTTTAGTTTTAGAAGGTGGAGGAATGCGTGGAGCATATACAGCTGGTGCGCTAGTTTGGTTAATTGAAAATAATATTATGTTCAATTATGGCGTAGGTATATCTAGTGGTGCTATGCATATTTGTAGCTATTATAAAAAAGATATTAAATTATTAGAAGAAATAAGTTGTAAATATATGGCTGATAAACGTAATGTTGGTATAATCCCTTTATTGAAGGAAAGACGTTATGTTGGTTATGATTATATGTTTGATCATCTTTTAAAAGATGTTTTAAAATATGAAGTAGCTTCATTAAGAAATGATAATAGTCATGAGATTGAATTTGGATTATTTGATTGTGTTGAGGGTGATACTCATTTCTTTAATCAAAAGATACTTGATGATGATCTTAGATTTTTAAAGGCAGCATGTACATTACCTATAGCTGGTAGAGTTGTTAATTTCAATGGGCATAAGTATCTTGATGGGGGAATTAAAATTATGATTCCTATTGAAAGAAGTATAGCAAAAGGAAATAAGAAGCATTTTGTTATTACTACTAAACCTGAAGGTTATGTACGTAAACCTGCAGGAAAGCCTATGTTAGAATTTATGCGAATGAATTATTTAAAATATCCAAAAGTTTATGATAATTATAGTGTTAGAGCAGATAATTATAATAAACAAATGAATCTTATTTATGATTTAGTTGATAAAGGTGAAGCTTTATTGATAAGACCAAGTAAAACTATACCAGTAAAACGTTTTAGTGGTGATCCAGAAAATCTAAAAAAATTATATGAACTTGGATATAGTGATATGGAAAATAGAAAAGCAGAAATATTTGCTTTTATTAAGGAATAATATATGATTAGATTGATTGCTAGTGACATTGATGGAACTTTAATTAATTCTTCAAGTGAATGTACTGATAGAACTATTAAGGCTTTAAAGGATGCTAAGGATAAAAATATTAAGTTCGCTATTTGTTCTGGAAGACCAGTAAGTGGTATTAAACCATTACTTAGAGGTTGGAAATTAAATGATATAGTAGATTATGTTGTGGGAATGAATGGTGGAGAGGTTTGGAATGTAAAAGAAGATAAGTTTGTGACTTGTTATCCACTAGAAGAGCATATTATTAAAAAATTAATAGATGAGTATGAACCTATGGGTTATATTCCTACATATTATGATGATACGGGATTATATTGTCAAAAGATTACTCAGGATGTAATTAATGTAGCTACTAGAACTGCTACTCCTTATTTTCAAGGAGATGTTAGGGCTTTGACTAAAGGTCCTCAACCTAAGTTAATGTTTATTTTGCCTCCAGAGAAAATGGAGGATATCGAAAAGTATTATGAAGCCCATAAAAGTTTGGATTATGTGGCTTTTAAGACAGCTAAAGATTTGTTTGAATTTAGTAATCCTTTATTAGCTAAAGATATTGGTGTTAAAATAATCTGTGCACAAATGGGCATTGATATGCAAGATGTATTGGCATTTGGTGATACTACTAACGATATTGAGATGTTAAAAGAGGCTGGTATTGGAGTATGTATGGCTAATGGATCTAAGGATGCTAAAGAGGCTGCTGATTATATTGGTGATAGTTGTGATGAAGATGGTATCGCTAATTTCTTATATAAATATGTATTATAGCTTGTGAATGCAAGCTTTTTTATATTAAAAAAGATGCTTTTTAAGCATCTTGAGTGGTTGGGGCAGTTGTTGGGGTTGTAGATTGATTAGCATTTGTACCATAAGCTAATGATTGATCATTCCATGGTTTTAAATATAAACAATAATATTCATCATAAGTTAAATTTGAAGCAACCACAGCTTGAGCAATTTCTACTCCCACATAGCGATAATGCCATGATTCAAAATCATAACCAGTTATTTGGGTCTTTCCTTCAGGATATCTTAAAATCCAACCATAATCTTGGCAATTAGTACTGGTCCATGTATATTCATTGGTATCTTTATATTCACTAATACCATCGCTATTTACCGAAGCTAAGTCAACAGTTAAGCCGGTTTGATGTTCCGAAAAACCTGGTCTAGCACTTAAGGCATCGGCTTGTTCTTGGCCCATTGAAGCAATATAATCATTATATAATTCTTCTTGATGGCTATATGGGCGATAAGCACTTGCAGCATAGAAGCGTACTCCTAAATCCATTCCTGCATCTACCCATGCCATAAAAGCCTCAGCTGCCTCGCTTGCCAAAGATACATCTTGAGCCGCATAAACTACGGATAATTCCGTAATATTTGCTGGTACATAATCGCTACTTAAATAATAAGTTTTATTTACGAGCATCGCATTACTACTTTGATCATCTACTGGTAGTGTATTTTCATATTCAGTATAATAATCGTTAGTTAATTCAAAATGGGTTTCAGAATTTATATCACGATGATCTAAGCAATCTTTAATATAAGTTGATTCTAGTACTTGATAATCAAAGACAAGTAGTGGAGTTATTTCATAGAATCTTAATTGTTTAAATAGATTATTAGCCTGTTGACGAGAATAGCCTTTATCTAATAGGCGATGATATAAAAGAAAGTCCTTTTCTTCTAAGGGAGCATCACTTGTTCTTACACTATATAAATCAAGATATTCTTCTTTTACCGTATCATTTAAAATTTCTTGGGCTAGATAATCACTATAATATTGATTGTCGATAATTTCTTTTTGCAAATTTTGTTTGCGTATAGCTTTTATAGTTTGACTATCATAACCTAAATCTTTTAATTTACTATTTTGAATAGTTTTTGGCACAAAGATGATAGCGCAAATAGCTACAATAATAGCGATAAAGCCAATTAATACAGACTTTTTAATACGACGACGTTTTCTTTTTCTTCTATGTACATTTGTTTGTTGAATATGTCGCTTTGTTTTTTTATTTACTTTTTTAATTACTTTTTTTGTTGGCATAATATTACCTCCTAAAAAATATTAAAAGGATATCTATTTGGTTTGGGTAAAGAAAAATTCATTAATTCTTTAGTTGTTGGATGATTAAAGCTTATCTGTGATGCCCATAAGGCAATTTGTTGATTTTTAGTAGCTTGGGGATTATAGCGTTGATCAGCATATAATGGAGCATTAATAAGGGAAAATTGTACTCTTATTTGATGTGGTCTTCCGGTTTTTAAAGCTATACTTACTAAAGATAAATTATCTTTAGTTTGTAATAATTTATAATCTAGAATTGCTAATTTACCATTTGCTTTATCTTCATAAACCATATTGGTCTTATTATTTTTGCTAAGATAGTTTTCTAGATGTCCTTGAGCTTTTAAATTGTTAGAACATACTACAGCTAAATATGTTTTTTTAAAAGTGTGAGTGCGAATTTGATCACTTAAACGACTAGCTGCTTTACTAGTTTTAGCAAATACCATAATGCCTCCTACTGGTCTATCTAGCCGATGTACTAATCCTAAATATACATTATTTGGTTTGTTATATTTTTCTTTTAAATATTGTTTTAAAATAGTTAATAGATCTTTATCTTCACTATTATCGGCTTGTACAGGAATATTTATGGGCTTTTCTACAACTAATAAATGATTATCTTCATAAATAATATTAATCATTTGACCATCTTCCATATATACCACAAGGCAAGATTAGATTATTTCTGGTGATAGGTAGACCAATTTCTCCAGCTTCTATATGCCCTGATGGATATTTTTTTAATATGGTTTCTTTTAATAAATTTTCTAATACAATACTAGAAAAACCAGTAGTATAAGCATTTACTAAAAAGAATATAGGATCTTCATCTAAAATCTCTAGGCAAGAGCTTATTAATTCATTTATTTGATTTTCTAATTTCCATAATTCATTATTTGGGCCTCTTCCATATGATGGAGGATCCATTAGGATGCCATGATATGTATGGCCTCTTCTTTTTTCTCGTTGGACAAATTTTAAAACATCATCAACAATAAAACGAATCTTATTATTTTCTAGATGTGATAATTGCATATTTTCTTTGGCCCATTGTACCATTCCTTTACTTGCATCTACGTGTACTACCTCACTAGCACCTGCTTTTGAACATGCCATGGTAGCACATCCGGTATATGCAAAAAGATTTAGAATGCGTACAGGTTTTTTAACTTCTTGTATTTTTTTTGTCATCCAGTCCCAATTTACTGCTTGTTCAGGAAATATTCCAGTATGTTTAAAACCAGTAGGTGATACTTTAAAAGTTAAATCACCATAATTTATAGTCCAAAATTCTGGAAGTTTTTTATTATATTCCCAATTACCACCACCAGATTTAGAACGATGATAAATGGCATCATATTTATATAGTTTATCATTCATATTCCAAACAGCTTGAGGATCAGGTCTTTTTAGAATAATATTTTTCCATCTTTCGACTTTGTTTCCTCCTCCAGCGTCGATACATTCATAATCAATCCAATTTTTTGCGATATTTCTCATTTTATCAGCCTTTCATTTTTAGTTATTATATCATGTTTATAATAGAATTTTGTTATATAATATTAATATTGTAAAAGGAGTTCATGATGATCGATATTAGTTTTTTAAATGAAAATCAAAAAGAAGCAGTACTTGCAAATGACCAATTTATTAGAATTGTTGCCGGAGCAGGTAGTGGTAAAACTAGAGTTTTGACCATGAGAATAGCTCATTTAATACAAGATTTAAATATATATCCTAATAAAATATTAGCTATTACTTTTACTAATAAAGCAGCTAATGAAATGAAAAAGAGGATTCAAAATATCCTTCATGATGAAAATACTGCATGTTTTATTAGTACCATACATTCACTTTGTGTAAGAATATTGCGGGAGGATATTACTAGTATGAATTATCCTCGCAATTTTACTGTTTTAGATGCGGATGATCAAAAGAGTATTATTAAAGAAGCTTATAGGGAATTGAATATTGATAAGAATAAATTTTCAACTAGTTCTTTATTAGATTATATTTCCAATAATAAATCAGCTTATATTAGTGTTGATCGTGCTTTGGAAATGGCTGGAGCTTATAGTGGTGAAAAGACTAAGGCTGAAGTATATAAATTTTATGAAAATAGATTACATCAATTATATGCGTTAGATTTTGATGATTTATTATTATGGACAGTTAAAATGTTTAAAAAGTTTCCAGAAATTCTTAATAAATGGATGAATAGATTTCATTATATTCATGTTGATGAATTTCAAGATGTTGACCATGTACAATATGAACTTATTCGTCTTTTAGTTGGAACAGTAAATTATTTATATGTTGTAGGTGATCCTGATCAAACTATTTATACTTGGCGTGGTGCTGATGTAAATATTATTATGAGCTTTGATCGTGATTTTAAAAATAGTAGAACGATTATTCTTAATCAAAACTATCGTTCGACAAAGAATATTCTTGATGGCGCAAATAGTTTGATTAAAAATAATCGAAATCGTGTTAAAAAAGATTTATATACTAGTCAAGATAGTCATGAAAAAATACTTCATTATAGCGCTCCTGGTGAAGAATATGAAGCTAGTTGGGTAGCAAATAGAATAGCTTTTTTACATAATAAAGGTATTTCTTATCGCGATATAGCTATCTTATATCGTAATAACTATTTATCTAGATCAATAGAAAAAGGTTTATTAGAGGCGCGTATTCCTTATATTATCTTTGGTGGTATTAAGTTCTATGAACGCCAAGAAATTAAGGATGCTTTAAGCTATATGCGTATGATTGTTAGTGGCGATGATTTGGCTTTTAAAAGAATTATTAATGTTCCTAAAAGGGGAATTGGTAATAAAACTCTAGATTTGATCTTGGATAATGCTAAAAAGCAAAATATCAGCATGTATGAAGCTTGTAAGAATGAAGATTTTTTAAGTGCTAAAAATGCCAAGACAATTAAAGAATTTGTCAATATGATTGAAAAATGGAAAGTACAAGTAAAAGATATGGATGTTTCTAAAATCTTGGACATGATTTTAGAAGATAGTGGATATCGTAAGATGCTTGAAGCTGATAATGAAACTGATAGAATAGAAAATTTGAAAGAACTTATTAATGATATGCAAAGCTTTATGTATGAATATCCTGAGTCTACTTTAGATGAGTATTTACAATTAGTTACATTATATGGAGAAAAAGAAGAAAAAATTGATGATCAATATGTTTCTTTAATGACTATTCATGCAGCTAAAGGTTTAGAATATGATTATGTATTTGTTATTGGTATGTCTGATGGTATTTTTCCTAGTGAAAGAAGTATGCAAGAGGGCAAAGATGGGGTTGAAGAGGAAAGAAGATTAGCTTATGTTGCTTATACTAGAGCGCGTAAACAATTATTTTTAACTGATTGTTCGGGATTTAGTTATGTATTGTCTAAACCAAGAGTAATGTCGAGATTTATTGAGGAAATTGATGAAAATAATATTGAACATTTAAATAAAACTAAGAAACAAGATATTGTTGTATCGGATAATGTTACTAATATACCAAAGGTAATTAAAGTTAATAAAGAAACCTATAAAAAAGGAGAAAAAGTTAATCATGCAATGTTTGGTGATGGTATCATTGTAAAAATCAGTGGTAATATTTTAGAGATTGCATTTCCTTATCCTCATGGAGTTAAAAAAATCGTGGCGAATCATCCATCTATTAAAAAATGTTAGAGGTAATTTATGTCAAAAGAAAGATTGTTGGAATTACGTAAATTGTTAACACGTTATAATTATGAATATCATGTTTTAGATCAACCTACTATTAGTGATATAGAATATGATATGTTATATCGTGAATTGGAAGAATTAGAGAAGTTATATCCAGAAGAATTTGATGCGAATAGTCCTACACAAAGGGTAGGAGGTAGAGTTCTTGATGGTTTTACGAAAGTTACTCATCAAAGAGCGATGATGTCATTAGCTGATGTTTTTAATCTGGAAGAGATTGAAAATTGGGTTCAAAGAGTTGAAAAAG
Organism: uncultured Erysipelotrichaceae bacterium; assembly: GCA_944326095.1. Taxonomy (GTDB): domain Bacteria; phylum Bacillota_I; class Bacilli_A; order Erysipelotrichales; family Erysipelotrichaceae; genus JALEVB01. Next base: position 20,296 of record CALVCO010000019.1, read on the forward strand.
AAGTTGGAAATTGTGAATATTGTTTAGAGTGTAAAATTGATGGTTTAGCTATGTCTGTGCATTATGAAAATGGTCATTTTGTGCAAGCTGTTACTAGAGGTGATGGTATTGTTGGTGAAGATGTAACAGAAAATGTTAGAACTATCAAAAGTATTCCTATGGATATTGAATATAAAGAACCATTGGAAATACGTGGAGAAGTATTTATGCCTCGTTTGGTATTTGCAAAATTGAATGAGATGCGCAAGGCTCAAAATCAAGATGTATTTGCTAATTGTCGAAATGCGGCAGCTGGATCAATTCGCCAATTGGATTCTAAAGTTGCAGCATCCCGTAAATTGGATGCCTATTGGTATCATATTCCTAGTGATCAACAGCTTCCTTTTAAGACCCAAAGTGGAGCTTTGAATTGGTTGAAAAGCATGAGATTTAAGGTAAATCCTTTATTTGAAGTTTGTCATAATATTAAAGAGATTGAAGAATATATAGCTAAAATTAGTAAAATGCGTGATGAGCTTGGTTATGATATCGATGGTATTGTAATTAAGGTAAATGATTATAATTTACAACAATTACTTGGTTTTAATGCTCGTACTCCTAGATGGGCTATTGCCTATAAATTTCCTGCAGAAACAGCTAGAACAATCTGTGAAGATATTTTTATAACTGTAGGCAGAACAGGAAAATGTACACCTAATGCACGTTTACGTCCAGTTAAATTAGCTGGTAGTATGGTTAGTTATGCAACTTTACATAATGAAGATCAAATTAAATTAAAAGATATTCGTATTCATGATGAAGTTATAATTCGTAAAGCTGGTGATATAATTCCAGAAGTAGTAAGTAGTGTAAAAGAAAAACGTACTGATTTGCAAAAGCCATACGAATTTCCAAAATATTGTCCAATCTGTCATATGCCTTTACATCGATTTGAAGATGAGGCCGCTCATTATTGTATTAATAATGATTGTCCTGCTAGAGTAGTAAGTGCGATTGCTCATTTTGCTTCGCGTGATGCGATGAATATTGATACTCTAGGGGAAAAACGGGTTGAATTATTTTATAAAGCGGGATGGTTAAAATCAATTGAAGATATTTATCATCTAGAAGAACATCAAGAAGAGATAGTTAATACTGATAAATTTGGACAAAAGTCTTATGATAATTTGATTGGAGCCATTGAAAAAAGTAAACATAATAATTTAGATAAATTAATTTTTGGTTTAGGTATTAGACAAGTAGGGCAAAAGGCAGCTAAAGTCTTAGCTAATCGTTTTGAAACTATGGAAAATTTACAAAAAGCTACATTGGAAGATTTAAAAACTATTGATGATATTGGTGAAATTACTGCTGATGCGATTGTTTCCTTTTTTCAAGATGAAGCTAATATAAAATTAATTGAAGGTTTAAAAGCTGTTAAAGTAAATATGCTTCAGCATAAACAACAAGTTCAAGAATCGTATTTTTCTAATAAAAAAGTTATTTTAACAGGAACTTTAAACAATTATACGCGTAATGAAGCTAAAGCGTTATTAGAAGCTAAAGGAGCTATTGTAGTTTCTAGTGTTTCTAAAAATACGGATATTGTCATAGTAGGGCTTGATGCTGGATCTAAGTTACAAAAAGCTCATAATTTAGGTTTAAGAATAATGGAAGAAGATGAATTTACAAGTTTAATTAGTGATTAGGATATGATAAAATCTTTAAAGGAGTTGATATAAATGAAAGATATAGCTTATTTTAAAAAGCTTGCTCATCAATTAATGTTTGATTTGTCTGATGATGAAGCAAAAGATATTGCTTTAGAATTTGAAACATTACAAAAACAATTATCAATATTAGAAGCAATTGATACGACTAATGTAGAAGAAATGATATATCCTTTTGAAATGCCTACAACTTTTCTTAGAGAAGATGTTGTAGAAAATGTATGTAGTCAAGAGGATGCTTTAAAAAATGCTAAAGCGCAAAAAGAAGGTCATTTTGTGGTGCCTAAGGTGGTAAAGTAAGATGTTTAAAGATTATAACTTAGAAAATGTAAAGGCCAAAGTTAGTGAAGCACTTGTTAAGGCTAAAAAAAGTAATGAATTATATAATGATGTTGTAACTTTTGTTGATCCTAGTGAACAATTAGCAACCATGCCTAAAAGTGGAAAGATGTTAGGAATTCCAATTGCTTTAAAGGATAATGTTTGTACAAAAGGTATTAAAACTACAGCTTGTAGTAATATTTTAAATGATTATGTTCCTATTTATGATGCAACAATTGTTAAAAAATTAAAAGATGCTGGAGCTATTACAATCTGTAAGACAAATATGGACGAGTTAGCTATGGGTGGAACTAATCTTACTAGTAATATCGGTGCTTGTTTAAATCCTTGGGATACTAGTAGAATGTCTGGAGGATCAAGTGGAGGTAGTGCTGCTATAGTTGCTAGTGGAGCAGTTGATTTTGCGATTGGTAGTGATACAGGAGATTCTGTACGTAAGCCTGCTTCATATTGTGGAGTAGTAGGTGTTAAACCTACCTATGGACGTATTTCTCGTTATGGTATTATTCCTTATTCTTCTAGTTTAGACCATGTAGGTTATTTTACTCGTTCTATCTATGATGCAAGTGTTGCTTTAGAAGTATTAGCAGGTCGTGATGATTTGGATATGACTAGCAGCAATCGCGAAGTAGAAGCATATAGTGATAATTTAAATAGTGATATTAGAGGCAAAAAAATAGCTATATTTAAAAATGTTTATGATGGTTTAACCAATGAACAAACTAAAGAAATCTTTGGTAAATTACTTGCGAATTTAAAGGCTAAGGGAGCTATAGTTGAAGAAGTAAGTTTTGATGAACAATTATTAAAAGCTATTTTACCAACTTATTATCTAATAGCTAATTGTGAAGCTACAGCTAACCATTCTAACTTAGATGGTATTCGTTTTGGTGTTAGAAAAGATGGTAAAGATGTAGAAGAAATTATGATAAATTCTAGGACTGCTGGTTTTGGTTCATTGATTCGTAAAAGATTTGTAATTGGTAGTTATGGTTTATTTGTAGAAAACCAAGAAAAATTATTTAGACAAGCTCAAAGAGTAAGACGTTTAATTGTTGAAGAAGTTAAACGTTGTTTAGATAATTATGATTGCTTAATAGCACCTGCTAGCAATGATATTGCACCTAAATTGGATGATCATGGTCGTGATGAATTATCTAATGAATATTTAATTGTAGAAAATCATATGATTATTGGTAATTTTACGGGTTATCCTAGTATGACATTACCAATGGGATTGATTGATGGTTGTCCTATTGGCGTTAATATAACTTGTCGAGCTTTTGATGAGCAGACAATGTTTAACATTGGTGCATCAATAGAAGAAATTACAGGATTGAAAGATCTAAAAAAGGAGGTAGCTTAAGTGGAATATGATGTAGTAATAGGGATTGAAATCCATTGTGAACTTAAAACAGCTACAAAAATGTTTTCTAGTGCACCATGTATTTTTGGTGCTAAAGCTAATACTTGTGTAAATGAAGTTGATTTAGGTCATCCTGGTACCATGCCTTGTGTTAATAAAGAAGCAGTTAAAAAGGCTATACAAATTTGTACAGCTTTACATCTAGAAATAGATTCATTAGTTAAATTTGATCGTAAAAATTATTATTATAGTGATTTACCAAAGGGTTTCCAAATTACTCAACAATTTCATCCTATTGGTAAAAATGGTTATATCAAAATTAATGTTGATAAAGAAGAAAAGAAGATTAGAATTAATCGTATTCATATGGAAGAAGATACCGCTAAACAATTCCATTTAAATGATATTACATTAATTGATTATAATCGTGCTGGAACACCATTAGTAGAAATAGTTAGTGAGCCAGATATGCAAAATGGTAAAGAAGCAGCAGCCTATGTAGAAGCTTTAAGACAAACTTTATATTATCTAGGAGTCAGTGATGTAAAAATGGAAGAAGGTTCCATGCGTTGTGATGTTAATGTTAGCTTAAAACCAAAAGGTTCTAATGTTTTTGGTACTAAAAATGAAATTAAGAATTTAAATAGTATTGCGAATGTGCAAAAAGCTATCGATTATGAAGTTGCAAGACAAAAAGCATTATTAGATGCAGGTAAAAATGTTGAACAGGCTACTAGACGTTATGATGAAGCATTAAAAGAAACTGTTTTAATGCGTAAAAAAGAAGGTACAGTTGATTATAAATTTTTCCCTGAACCAAATATTTTTCCAATTTTATTAGATGATGCTTGGATTAAAGCTATTCAAGCGGATTTACCTGAACTTCCAGATGTTAGAAAAGCTCGTTATGCAAAAGATTATGGCTTAAATGATTATGATATTAGTGTTCTAATTGCGAATAAAGAATTGGCTGATACTTATGAAAAAGTAATGAAAACAGCTAATAATGCTAAGATGGCATGCAATTGGATGCTTGGAGAAGTCAGTGCTTGGCTTAATAAGAATGGTGGTAATTTAGCAAATATTAATTGTGAATATTTAGGGCAATTAATTAATATGGTAGATGCTAAAGAATTAAGTAATTCTCAAGCTAAGGATGTTGTATTACCTGAAGTAATGAAAAATAATGATCCAAAAGTAGTAGTTGAAGCTAAAGGATTGAAACAAGTTAGTGATACTTCAGCCATTTTATCTATTGTTTTAGAAGTATTAAATGAACAAGCACAATCGGTAGAAGATTATAAAAATGGTAAAGATAGGGCTTTAAAATTTATGGTAGGACAAGTTATGAAAAAATCTAAGGGACAAGCTAATCCTCAAATAGTTAATAAATTATTATTAGAAGAACTTGCTAAAATCATAAATAACTAGCATTATATCATTAAATTTAGTAGAATAAATATATTAGGAGAAAGATAATATATGGCTACAAAGAAAGTTAGTAAGCAAACTAAAACAAAAAAAGTAAAAAAAGGTTTACGTAAAGCAGATATTATTTTAATTATAGGGCTTGTTATTTTAGCTATACCTTTTTTGATTTTAGGTTGGTTTTTAGTTAGTGCTTCATTAGATACAGGAACACCAATTATTGGTGACCGTTATGAAAATAACTTAGATCCAGCAATTACTAGATCACAATTAGATGAAATTGAAACAAAAGTAGCATCATTAAGTGGGGTAGAGGATGTAACTGTTGATATGCCTACTGCTACTTTAAGAGTTAATGTAGATATAAGTGATTCTGCTTCAACTGATGAAGCTTTAGCAATGGCATCAGATGCTTATAATGTAGTTATAAGCGTATTAGATGAAAATACTTATTTCTCACAAAGTAATGGTATGAAGATGTATGACTGTGAGGTTCATGTTTATAATGTACCTGATGGTAGTGAAGTAGATAACTTTGTTTATGTTATTCAATTAAAGACATCTAATATGGAAAGTGCAACTCAACAAGTTGTATCTGAACCAGTTAATGCTGAATTAGCTCAACAGCTAAGAGATGAATTAGAAAATCAAAATAATCCACAACCTACTCAAGAATCAGGAGATATTACAGTAGGTGGAGGAGATGTTGAAGAAACTCCGGTTGCTTCACAAGAAACTGAATAAAAAATTAAGCATTTGCGCTAAAACGTAAATGCTTTTTTTGATATAATAATCTTATGAAAAAGAATGATAAATTTATAGGAAAATGTAGTGCTTATAATTCCCAAGGTATGGGTATCGTTAAATATAATGATATCGTATTTTTTGTACCTGGAATTATTAAGGGTGAAACTGCAGAAATATTAATCGTAAAGATGTTAAAGAATTATGGTTATGGTAAGCTTATTAAGTTAATTGAAACATCTAATCATCGTAAAGAACCTAAATGTTCAGTATATAAATATTGTGGTGGTTGTCATCTTCAACATATGGATAAAGATGAACAAGCATTTTTTAAAACTCAATTAGTAAAAGATTGTTTTAGAAATATTGCAAATATGGATATAACTATTAATGATGTTTTAGATATGAATTATCCTTATCGTTATCGTAATAAAGTACAAGTACCATTTGCAAAAGATAAAGATGGTAATTTAAAAGCTGGTTTTTATCGACTACACTCTAATGATATTATTGAATTTAGTGATTGTTTAGTGCAGACTGAATTATCTAATAGCATAATTCAATTTGTTAAAACTAAATTAATATCATTAGGTATGGGAGAAAATTTTCGCCATGTGTTAATTAAACATGCTCATAATACTAATCAAGTTATGATTGTTTTAATTGTGCGAAAATATCCAATTAATAAATTAGATATTTTAAAAGAAGAATTAATAAGTAACTTTATAGAAATTAAAAGCATTATTGTGAATATAAATCCAAGTAATACTAATGTTATTTTAGGTGATGAAGAAATAGTTTTATATGGTGATTCTAAGATTCAAGAAGAATTAAATGAAATGTATTTTAATATATCAAGTAAATCTTTTTATCAAATAAATCCTAAACAAACCAAGATTTTATATAATTTAGCAATTGAATATGCAAATATAACTAAAGATGATATTGTGGTAGATTTATATTGTGGAACAGGTACAATTGGTTTATTAGCAGCAAAATATGCTAAAAAAGTATTTGGCATTGAAATTGTACAAGAAGCAATTGAGGATGCTAAGGTAAATGCTAAAAATAATAAAATAGAAAATATTGAATTTATAAATGCAGATGCCAAAGTAGGAGCTCAATTATTATTAGATAGAAAACAACATGTTGATGTAGTTATTGTTGATCCACCGCGTAAAGGATGCGATAAGCAAACTCTAGAAGCTATTAATATCTTTAATCCAAAACGTCTTGTTTATGTATCTTGTGATCCAGCAACCTTAGCTAGAGATGTAAAGATTTTAAGTGATTATGGTTATCAACCACAAATTATTCAGCCAGTAGATATGTTTCCATTAACTAATCATGTAGAAACGGTAGTAGTTTTGTCCAAACTCAAAGTCGACCATCATATCGAAATAGAACTTAAGATGGATGAGTTGGATTTAACGGCGGCGGAAAG
>CALVCO010000020.1 GCA_944326095.1 uncultured Erysipelotrichaceae bacterium
TAATTTCTTCCCTCTACTCTATTATAGATTGATTAATTTTTTCGATTACGCTAGTTGCACAACGTATGCCATCAACGGCGCTGCTTATTATTCCTCCAGCATAACCAGCTCCCTCACCACAAGGATATAAATTTTCAGTATTAATGCTTTCATGTTTTTCATTGCGTTTTATTCTAATAGGGCAACTACTACGAGTTTCACTAGCTATCATTATGCCATTATTTATAAAACCAGGTATCTTTGAATCAAAATCATAGAAAGCTTCTTCTAAAGCTTCATTGATATAATTGGGAAATATAGAATGAAGATCTTTAATTTGATAACCATTAGTAAAAGATGTAGGTATTACTAGATTATTTAAGTCATGAGTTAGATAATCTTTGATATTTTGGATTGGAGCTTGATAAGATTTAGTTAGTTCAAATGTGTTACGTTCGATTTCTTCTTGATATTTAAAACCAGCCAAACAATCATTAGGGTTATTAAAGTCTTCTTTAAATACTTGAACAAGTATGGCACTATTTGCATTAGCTTTATCCCTTTGACTATAACTCATACCATTTGTAACAATAGTATTATCTTCACTAGCGCTATTTACAACAATACCACCAGGGCACATACAAAAAGAGTAAACACTACGGCCATTTTTAGCTTTATAAGTTAAACGATAACTTGCATGGTCTAATTTGTCCCAATAAGCTTTATTTTGATTTTTATCAATCATTATTTGGGGATGTTCGACTCTTACACCTACAGCAAAATCTTTTTGTTCGATATATACATTATTTAATTTCAATGATTTAAATGTATCAATACTACTATGACCACAACATAAAATAACATAATCACAAGGATAAAATTTATCTTTGGTATATATACCTATAATCTTACCATCTTGAATTTTGAAATCAGTTATTTGTGTATCGAAATTAATAGTTGTATTTAATTGTAATAATTCTTCTCTTATATTTTTTATGATAGTTCTTAATTTATCTGTTCCAATATGAGGAAGTTGTTGATATCTTATAGAAGGATTTGCTCCATGCTTGATAAAAGTATCTAAAACTTCTTTAACGCGATAATCTTTGATTCTACAAGTTAATTTACCATCAGAGAAAGTTCCGGCTCCTCCTTCACCAAATTGTACATTGCAATTATTATTTAATATATTTTGTTGCCAAAAAAGTTCTACAGTTTTAACTCTTTGTTCTACTTTGCTTCCTCTTTCAAATACAATAGGTTCTAAACCTGCTTTAGCTAGAGTTAAAGAGGCGAAGATACCACTAGGCCCAAAGCCAATTACTGCAACTTTTGCTTTTTTATTTGCTTTAGGATGATTAATAGTTATTTTTTCATATAATTGTACATCTTTGTTCTTAAGATATTTAGATTCATTTTTAACATTAGCTATACAATTATAAAGATAATAAGGTTTTTCAAAACGAGCATCTAGAGATTCACGTTCAATTTCAAATGATATTATATCTTTAATAGAACAACCAATTTTTTTAGCTATAATATCTTTATTTATTTTTTTATCTATTGAGCATTTTATGTTATTTATTTTTATCATGCTTATATTATATTTAATATGTTATAATATTCAAGTAAATTTGTAAGGAGTGACATAAAAATAATGTCTAATCAAACCACGGTTATTACTTATAAAGAAGCAAAATCGCAGATTAATACACTTGGTATATCATTATTTATCTATATTGCTACTATGGCAGTAGTTAGATATGCTTTTGTATTTAGAGATAAGATTTTTAATGAAGATATAAATATATTTTTGATTAATATTATTTTATATGGTGGCTTTGTTCTAGTTACTATTTTTTCATTATTACCTTTTTTTGTTAGCTCTAAAATTCTAAATTTAAAAATGCGAGATTATTATCAGAAGGTAAAAATACCTTTTGGTACTTGGTTAGCATATATATGTTTGGGAATTGCGATTCAATTAACGGTTAGTTCTATTTTAGTTGTTGTTGGATTAGTTCCTTCAAATAATATTTATCCACAGGAATTTATTGGAATTTTTAGTTCCGTTGAAGCAATTATTATCAATATTTTATATATTGTTTTAATGGTAATAATTAAACCAATATGCGATGAATATGTATTTAGAGGTATTATTCAACGTAAGCTTGGTCATTTTTCTAGAAGTTTTGGAGTGATTGCTAGTGCATTTTTATATGCTTTGGCTCAACTAAGTTTAGCAGATTTTATACCAGCGTTTTTCCTTGGTATTTTTCTTTCAATGATTTGTTTAAAATATCATTCGATAAAACCTGCAATGAAAATTCAAGTAGGGATTGCTTTATTCTTTATTTTAATGAGTTTTATTCCTAATAATTTTTATATTGCTTCTATAGCTATTATTGTCATTATTTATATCATAGTAGCTTTTGTCTTATTTAATAGAGTAATAAAATTTCCTAATTTATCACATAGAGCATTTGATAAAGATCTATGGGTAATGATGTTAACATCATCATCGATAGTATTATGTATTATTATTCAGGTTATTAATTATGTTGTTACACAAATATTGAGGTAATTAATATATGCGAATGTTTTTAATAGTTTTAATTTGCAAGATTATATATTATGCTAGTAGATTTGTTGGTAAGCAAGGAGTGACTTTAGCTGGCTTAATTGCTTTAAAGATGGATCATCAAATATTGCAAAAGTTAAGTATCCAAGTTAAAAAGAAGATTATTGTTGTATGTGGTACAAATGGTAAAACTACTACTAATAATTTAATTGCCTTAGCTTTACAAGGTGCAAATAATAAAGTTATATATAATCAAACTGGGTCAAATATGCTTAATGGAATTGTGGCTTGTTTTATTCTTAATACTAATTTTTTGGGTAAATTGGATGCTGATTATGCATGTTTAGAAATTGATGAAGCTAGTTTAAGAAGAATAATGCCTCAATGTAAAGCTAATATTTTAGTATTAACTAACTTGTTCAGAGATCAATTAGATCGTTATGGGGAAATAGATATAACCATGGATCTTTTAAATGAAGGGTTAAAATATGCTCCTGAATGTAAATTGATTGTTAATGCTGATGATGTTTTATCAATGTATTTTGCTAGAGAAAGTGGACATCCTTATTTGACTTATGGAATTGAAAAACCTGTTCAAGATAGCAAAAATGATGAGATGAAAGAAGGGCAGTTTTGCCATTATTGTAATCATAAACTTGTATATAATTTTTATCATTATTCTCAATTGGGAGATTATTATTGCCCTAATTGCCATGATAAGCGTCAGCATATTGATGTTAATGGTGAAAATATTATTTTTAAAGACCATTGTGAAGTTACAGTTAATAATATAAGGTTAATAACAAATTATAAAGGATTCTATAACATTTATAATATATTGGCTAGTTGTGCTACATTAATTAATGAAAATATATCTTTAGAAGCCTTTAAAAAAGTATTAGTAAATTTTAGACCAGAAAATGGTAGATTAGAAGAATTTAATATTAATGGAACTAAAGTTACTTTAAATCTAGCTAAAAATCCTGCAGGATTTAATCAAAATATTCAATTATGTATTAATGATACTAAACCAAAAGATGTTTTAATTGTAATTAATGATAATGCTCAAGATGGAATAGATGTTTCATGGTTATGGGATGTAGATTTTGAAGAATTTAGCAAAGATAATGTAGATAAATTCTATACTTCAGGAACTAGATATAAAGATATGCAACTTCGTTTAAAATATGTTGATATAACTTCTGAAGCTATTGGCAATTATCAAGAGGCAATTTCTAAAGCGATATTAAATTCTAGAAATAAAAATTTATATATTTTAGTAAATTATACTGCTCTATATCCATCGCATGTATATCTAAATAAATTACAAAATGAAAAGGTGAAATAAGTATGAAAACTTTTAAAATATATCATTTATTTTATGATTTATTAAATTTATATGGAGATCGGGGAAATATAGCTTGTATTGAAAAAAGATTAGCTTGGCGTAATATTCCTTTTGAAACATATCGTATAGGTATCGATGATGATTTTGATTTAAAAGACGCTGATTTTGTTTTGTTAGGTGGAGGGTCTGATCGAGAACAAGCTATAGTATGTAATCGTCTTAAAGAAATAAAAAGCCAATTGGTAACTTATATTGAGGATAATGGAGTATTATTAGCAATTTGTGGTGGTTATCAATTGTTAGGAGAATCCTATGTCATGAATGATGAAATCATCGAAGGATTAAATATTTTAAAAATTAAAACTATCAAAGGTGATAAACGTTTGATAGGTAATGTTATTATAGATAGTGCATGGTCTAATAGTAAAATAGTTGGCTTTGAAAATCATAGTGGAAAAACCTTAATCAATGATTATGAACCTTTAGGAAAAGTAGTGGTTGGCTATGGTAATGATGGACAAAAAATTGATGAAGGTATAATTTATAAAAATGTAATTGGCACTTATTTGCATGGGCCTTTGTTACCAAAAAATCCTGAAGTAGCTGATAAGCTTATAACTTTAGCTCTTAAAAGAAAAAATATAGAAATACCTTTAAAAAAATTAGATGATGATGAAGAATTAATGGCTAAAGATATTATGATAAAACGTCTATTAAATATGTGAATATATGTGAAATTCTAACATCCTATTGATTAGTTTAGTTAGTAGCTTTACAATTAGGATAGTGAGGAAATATATGGAAAAGATTAAAAATAACATTATACGCTTTATGCGTGGAAGATATGGAAATGATCAATTTAATAATGTAATTATTATATTTTCCTTGTTTTTTGCTTTTTTGAATATATTTATAGCAAATCCAATTTTAGCAATAGTTTCTTATGCATTGTTGTTTTATGCTATATATCGTATGCTTTCAAAAGATATTTGGGCAAGACAAAAAGAAAATATGGTTTATTTAGAAAATACTAAATCTATTAGAATGCGTATTAATTTATTTAAACGTAATCTAACGGATAAACAATATAAGTATTTTATTTGTCCAAGTTGTAAACAAATGGTTAGAGTACCTCGACATAAAGGTAAGATTGAAATTAGTTGTCCAAAGTGTCATCAAAAATTTGATAGGAAGAGTTAAAATTATATGTATTATTTAAAATTTTTATTTGCAATTATTATACTAAATTTTATACTTAGTATTGTTTTCTATAATCCTAATGTATTTTTTATATTATTGATTGCTTTGATTGGTTATATTGCTTATCGCAATTATAAAATATCTAAACAAAGAGATAAATTCTATAATGATTTTAATCAGCAACAAAATTATTATAATAATACTAATCAACAAGATTATTATGATGATCAAAATCAATATAATAAAAGTAATAGTGATATTATCGATGTAGAATATACTCAAAAAGATATTTCTGATGAGAAATAATGAAAAACACGTCTAACAATATGGTTTATCTGTTAAACGTGTTTTTTTAATGTTTATTTAGTAATTTTTTTGGCTTTTGTTTTGGCGATAATTTGTGCCATTGCTTCCTTTTGGTTTAAAATGACAGGAATGACAATAGGATTACGATTGGTTTTTTGATATAAATAAGGTTCCAAAGCAGCTCTAATGCAATTTTTTAATTCGCCAAAGGTTGTTTTTTGTTGCATCTTTTCTTTTAAAGCATCATATACTATTTTTTCTGCTTCCTTTAATAAAGTTTGTGATTCTTTAATGAAGACAAAGCCTCGCGAAACAATACTTGGAAGACATAAAATTTTGTTATATCTTGAATCGATAGTTACAATAACCGCTACTAAACCATTATCTGCTAAAATCTGACGATCTTTAATAACGCTAGTAGAAAGACCGGATATATCATTTCCATCGACATAGATATCGTCGGTTTGAATACGTTCATTAGATTTGAAGCATTCACCATTTCTTAATATAATAGGGTCACCATTGGCACATATGAAGCAATTTTCTGCAGGAATTCCTGTTTCAATAGCCGTAAGCATATGTCTTTTTTGCATTTTATATTCACCATGCATTGGCATAAAATATTTTGGTTTAATCAATTGTAACATCAGTTTTTGTTCTTCTTGGGACGCATGACCTGTTGTGTGTAGGGAAGTAAGTGGTGAGTTGACTACAACATTAGCGCCTACACGGGTCAATTGATTAACTACGGCATTTACACTAGTGCCATTTCCTGGTATTGGATTACTTGAAAATATAACTGTATCACCAGGAATTATTTTTATAAAACGATGAGTACCATTTGCAATTCTACTTAGGGCAGCTAATGGTTCACCTTGAGAACCTGTACATACAATACAAACTCTATGAGCAGGTAAGGTATTTATTTCATTAGGGCCAATAAAACTAGATTCTGGAATGTTGATTACTTTAAGGCGTTTAGCAATCTCTACAACATTTTCCATGCTTCTACCAAATACTGCTACTTTACGTCCACAAGTAACTGCTGCTTCTAAAATTTGTCCTAAACGTAAAACATTAGAAGCAAAAGTAGAAACAATTAAACGCCCTGGAGTTTTTCGCATTTGTTCAAGTAAGCTTTGGGCAACTTTCTTTTCGGATATAGAAAAACCACTAACTTCAGAATTTGTGGAATCACTTAATAATAATGTAACACCAATTTGCCCAATATAAGCCATTTTTTGATAATCAGAATTTTTACCGATAGGGGTTAAGTCAAATTTAAAATCTCCCGTTTCTACTATTCTACCATTAGGAGTATTTATCAATACACCTAATGAATCAGGAATAGAATGTATGGTATTGAAAAAACCTATATTAAAATGTTTGGTAGTTATTCTTGATTCACCATTGATTTCAATTAATTTAACATTTTTGGTCAATCTTCTTTCTTCTAATTTTTTAGTTATCAAAGCACATGCAAATCTTGGGGCGTATATTTCCTTTGCTTTTACACTTTGAATAAAAAAAGGAATTCCGCCAATATGATCTTCATGACCATGGGTAATGACTACCGCTTTTATTTTATGTTGATTTTTAATTAGATATGAAAAGTCTGGAATAACATAGTCTACACCTAGCAAACTTTCTTCAGGAAATAAAATACCTACATCAATAACGATGATTTCGTCATCATGTTCAATGCAATACATATTTTTTCCAACTTCACCAAGACCACCTAGAGCATATACTCTTGTATCGGTTTGACTGTTATATAAATTATGGTTTTTATTTCTTGTTGTTACTTTTGGTGGATTCTTAATACTTTCTCTCATTTCAACCTCTTTTCTTAACTCACCAATATTAGCACAAGTATTATATCAGTTTTATATTTCAATTGCATCATCTATTTTTTGAAATGGGTCATTTTTTGAGATGTGATCATAATATAGGGTGCCAGAAAAATGATCAATTTCATGTTGCAAGACAATTGCTAAAAAACCATGGGCACGTATAGTAATCTCTTTATTTGTTAAAGCGTCATATGCTTTTACTTTTATTCTTGCGCTTCGATATACATAGCCTTTATGATCTTCTTCAACTGATAAACATCCTTCACCATTACTTAAAAATGCTTGTTGGACGGATGAAGAAATTATTCTTGGATTAACTAGACAATATTCATAATTTACTTCATTGCCATTTTTATCTATATCGCTACAAACAATAGCGCACATTTGTTTATTTATGCCTACTTGAATTGCACTAATACCTACAGCTGGGCGCAAATTTTTTTCTTCAGCAATCTCTGGATCAATACTTTCTTTTACATAGGTATATAAATCTTCCATTAACTTTTTATCTTCTTCAGAAAGAGGAAGATTTACTGGATAAGATTTTTCACGTATTTTTGGGTCATTGTCTTTAACAATAGTTTCTTGATTTATAATCATTATTGAATCTCCTTTTTTTATCTATAATAACAAATTTAAATAAAAAGTACAAAATAATTGCTAACATGGTAAAATATAGTTTATGGAAAATAAAAGAAGAAAATTTGAGTATTTACGGATACCAAGATATATTGATAAGCCAATATTTTATGCCATAATGGTATTGGCTGTTTTTGGCTTTATCATGGTTGTATCAGCTAGTATGGGCTTAGCAATTGGTGATAATAGTTATTTGATTGCTACAGGAATAAAATTATTATTATTTACTCTAATAGGTTATGTGGGAATGACTATTGTTACGCGTATTTTTAGTTTTAAGATGTTAAGTTCTTTTATGGAAGCATTAATGGTAGTTACGATAATTTTGTTGATGGCTTGCTTAGGATTTAGTGGTTCAGGTGGTGCAAAGGCTTGGATTCAAATACCTATTGCCGTTACTGAAGTAACTTTTCAACCTTCGGAAGTTGCTAAGATAGTATGTGTTTTATGTATTGCTAATTATTTAGGAGATAATAATAAAATTTATAGAAAACCATGGAATTTAATAAAATATCCAATTAGTTTTGTCTTAATTTGTGCTTTTATAATTTTAGTGTTGCAATCAGACTTAGGTAGTGCTGCTGTATTATTAATTATGAGTGTAGTATGTTTTTTAATTTTAAAAAATCCAAGTTTAAAAAAGATTCAGCGTACTATAGTTATTTTAGGAATTTTTGGCCTTTTATTTATCATTTTCTTATTATATACGCCTATGGGTGAAAATTTTATTCGTTTATTACCATTAAAAGATTATCAAATAAATCGTATTTTATCTGCAATTAATCCTTTTATTGATCGTTATAATACCGGATATCAATTGATAAATGGATTAGTAGCATTTGCTACTGGAGGATTTTTTGGAACAGGATTTGGTAATTCTATTAGAAAATATACTGATTTTCCAGCGTCTAATACGGATTTTATCTTAGCTATAGTAGTTGAAGAATTAGGATTTTTAGGTTTTATGATAATCGCAATTTGTTATATGTTGATTATCATTAGATTATATAAATATGCCTTTAAGATGAAAAGTGAGAAGGGGCGTATTATTTTAGTTGGTGTTGGAACTTATTTATTTGTCCATTTCTTATTTAATGTTGGAGGAGTTACTGGACTTATTCCTTTAACAGGTGTACCTTTGCTTATGATTTCAGCGGGAGGTACTAGTACCTTAACTACCATGGTTGCGATTGGTTTAGCACAAGCTATAATTGCTAAATATCGACAAGGAGTGATAGAATAATGCGAATAATTGCTGGTAAATATCGTTCTAGAATACTTAAAACTTTAAAATCAGATTTAACACGTCCTACTTTAGATAAAGTTAAAGAAGCTATCTTTTCAAAATTAGGTACTTATTTTGATGGTGGAGTATGTTTAGATCTATTTAGTGGTAGTGGAGCTATTGGATTAGAATGTATCTCTAGAGGGATGAATGAAGCTTATATGATTGATAATAATCCTGATGCTATAAATATTATTAAAGATAATATTAAAGCTTTACAAGCAAGTAATTGTATTGTTTGGCGAATGAATTATATGCAAGCTTTGAAAAAATTAAAAGATAAAAAATTTAATTTAATTTATTTGGATCCTCCATATCGTTTAAGTGTATATAATGATATTATAGCCTTTATCTATGATAATGAAATGTTAGATAAAAATCATGGATATATTATCTGTGAATCTTTAAAGGATGAAATTATAGAAGAATATAAAGAATTAAAAATTGAAAAAAGTGTTGAATATGGTATTATGAAAATTACATATTTGAGGTATATATTATGAAGATTGCTTTGTATCCAGGAAGTTTTGATCCAATAACGATGGGTCATTTAGACATTATTGAAAGAAGTGCAAAAATATTTGATAAAGTAGTGATTGCTATATTGGTTAATCCTCGCAAAGAACCAATGTTTTCTAGTGAAAAACGCAAAGAGATGATTGAAAAATGTATTGTACATCTAAATAATGTTGAGGTTGTAGTTAGTAGCGAATTGACTATTAACGTGGCAAAAAAATATGGAGCTGATATTTTGATTAGAGGGATTAGGGCGGTTGCAGATTATGAATATGAACTTCAACAAGCCACAACTAATATGGCATTAGATAGTTCAATTGAAACATTATTTATGGTATCTCGACCAGAATATTCTTTTTTGAGTAGTAGTGTTGTCAAAGAACTAGGACGCTATCATTGTGATTTAACTAAGATCTTACCAGGAGCTATAATTGATGAAGTAGAAAATAAATTCAGATAATTATAGATCGATAAGATCTTTTTTTTGAAAAAAATGAAAATATTTAGCACTAAATTATTGACAGTGCTAAACAGTTGTAGTATATTATTAGCAGTCAGATAAGACTAGTGCTAAAAAGGAGGTAAATATGCTTACTAATCGACGGATTCAAATATTAAAAGCTATCGTTGATGAGTTTGTTCAGACCGCTGAACCAGTTGGTTCAAAGACGCTGATGGAAAAGTATAACTTACCTTATTCTAGTGCAACAATCAGAAATGATATGCAGTATCTTGAAGAGTTAGGTTATCTAGAAAAAATGCATACTTCAAGTGGAAGAATTCCAAGTACGCAAGGCTATAAGTTCTATTGTGAGCACCTAATGGAAAATAAGAGTGATCCTAATATGGAATATGCATTACAACAAATTTATAGTGACGAAAGCATGAATGTAGAATCAGTAATTCAAGCAACATGTAATGTTTTATCACAAATGACTAACTTAACATCCGGTGTTTTAGGACCTGATGCACATAATCAACGATTGGAACATGTTAAATTATTTCCAATTAATGATAGAAGTGCAGTTTGTGTATTTATTACTGATAATGGTTATACCGAAACTAAAAATTTTCAATTTGAAGAATCTATTAGTTTAGAAGATATTCAAAATTGTTGTGATATACTAAATGATCGTTTGAAGGGAACTTATATCAATGATTTAGTAGATAAACTTGAAATGATTAAACCATTATTAGCTGAAAATGTTGTAAGGCATGATTTATTATTTAAAGCTTTTGTTCAAGCTTTTACTAAATTTGCTAATGAAAATTTATATATTGCTGGACAAAATAATATGCTTTATCAACCAGAATTTTCAGATATTGAAAAATTAAAAAATCTAACTAAAATGATTGAAGATAAATCTATTTGGAGCAATATCACCATGCAAGGAAGCACAAAATTATTGATGTCTAATGATGATGTTGATATCACATGGTTAGACGATGTTGCGGTAGTGAAAAGGAATTTTCATTTAAATGATGATGAAACTGGACAATTGATGATTGTTGGTCCCCAAAGGATGAACTATGAAAAAATCGTTTCTATGCTAGATTGCACTTCAAAGATGATTGAAAAAGTTTATGGAGGAAACAATGGACGAAAAGAATGAAAAGATTGAAGATCTGCAAACTGAAGAGAAAGTAGATATTTCTGATGAATCTACTGAAGAAGTAGAAGTAGAAGAAAAAGAAGTTGAAATTGGTAGTGAAGATGATACTTTAGAAGATTCAGATGCAAAAATTGTAGAACTTGAAGCTAAGATTGTTGAATTGCAAAATCAATATGCTAAAGCATATGCTGATACACAAAATATGCAAAAACGTTTACAAAATGAATTTGAATTATCTAAAAAATATCGTATTCAAAGTTTTGCCTTAGATATTTTACCAGTTATTGATAATTGTGAAAGAGCACTCGCTCAACCAACAACTGATGAAAAATATAAAAAAGGTGTTGAAATGATTTATAATCAATTGATTCAAGCTCTTAAGAAAGAAGGAGTTGAAGAAATTGATTGCTTGAATAAACCTTTTGATGCTAATTACCATCAAGCCATTATGATGGAGAAAAAAGAAGATGTTGAATCAGGCGTGGTAATTGAAGTGTTGCAAAAGGGATATATGTTGAAAGATCGTATTTTACGTGCTGCAATGGTAAAAGTAAGTGAATAAATAAGGAGGAATGCAAAATGAGTAAGATTATAGGAATTGACTTAGGTACAACAAATAGTTGTGTTGCCGTTATGGAAGGAAATGATGTTAAAGTTATTACAAATCCTGAAGGTAATCGTACAACACCATCAGTAGTAGCTTTTAAAAATGGCGAAAGAATTGTTGGTGATGCGGCAAAACGTCAAGTTGTAACAAATAAAAATACTGTTACATCAATTAAGAGATTGATGGGTACAGATCAAAAAGTAGAACTTGAAGGAAAGATGTATACTCCTCAAGAAATTAGTGCCATGATCTTGAGTTATATGAAAGACTATGCTGAAGGTTATTTAGGTGAAAAAGTAGATAAAGCAGTAATTACTGTACCAGCTTATTTTAATGATGCTCAACGTCAAGCAACTAAGGATGCTGGTAAGATAGCTGGTTTAGAAGTTGAAAGAATTATTAACGAACCAACTGCTGCTGCTTTAGCATTTGGTATTGATAAGACTGATAAAGAACAACGTGTACTAGTTTATGACTTAGGTGGAGGAACATTCGATGTTTCTATCTTGGATCTTGCTGATGGTACTTTTGAGGTATTAGCTACAGCTGGTGATAATCGTCTAGGTGGCGATGATTTCGATAATGTAATTGTTGATTGGTTAATCGATAACTTTAAGAAAGACAATGGTGTTGATTTAAGAAATGATCGTATGGCTTTACAAAGATTGAAGGAAGCTGCTGAAAAAGCTAAGAAAGATTTATCAGGAATGGTTCAAGCACAAATTAGTTTACCATTTATCTCTGCTGGTGCAGATGGTCCATTACATTTGGAACAAACTTTAACTCGTGCACAATTTGATAAGATGACTAAACACTTGGTAGATCGTACAATTCAACCAGTAAGACAAGCCTTAAGTGATGCTGGTTTAACAAAGAATGATATTCATCAAGTATTATTAGTAGGTGGTTCTACAAGAATCCCAGCAGTTCAAGAAGCTGTTAAAAATGAATTAGGTAAAGAACCTAATAAATCAGTTAACCCTGATGAAGTTGTAGCTATGGGTGCTGCTATTCAAGGTGGAGTAATTACAGGTGATGTTAAAGATGTATTGTTGTTAGATGTTACACCATTATCTTTAGGTATTGAAACATTAGGTGGAGTTATGACAGTATTGATTCCACGTAATACAACAATTCCAACAAGTAAATCACAAGTATTCTCAACTGCTGCTGATAATCAACCAGCTGTTGATATTCATGTATTACAAGGTGAAAGACCAATGGCTGCTGACAATAAGACATTAGGTAATTTCCAATTGACAGGAATTGCACCTGCTAGACGTGGTGTACCACAAATTGAAGTTACATTTGATATCGATGTTAATGGTATTGTTCACGTTAGTGCTTTAGATAAAGGAACTAATAAGAAACAATCAATTACGATTACTGGTTCTTCAGGATTAAGTGATGCTGAAATCGATAAGATGGTAAGAGAAGCTGAAGAACATAAAGTTGAAGATGATAAACGTAAAGAAGAAATTGAGTTGAAGAATAAAGCTGAACAATTCATTATTCAAATTGATGAAACATTAAAGACAGAAAATGCTAATGTTACAGAACAACAAAAAGAAGAAGTTAAGAAATTACGTGATGAATTGCAAACAGCAATTGATAACAATGATTTTGATACTTTAAGAACTAAGATGAATGAACTTGAACAAGCAGCTAACACTATGGCTCAAGCTATGTATCAACAACAAGCAAATAATAATACATATGATAATGGCACTAGTGCTAGTGATGATAATGTCGTAGATGCTGATTTTAAAGAAAAGAATTAATAACAAAGTCCCTAGGTTAAAACCTAGGACTTTGTGGGTGAATTTGGAGGTGTTGAGATAAATGAGTAACAAAAGAGACTATTATGAAGTGCTTGGCATCTCTAAAGGTGCAACTGAGCAAGAAATAAAAAAAGCATATCGTTCATTAGCTAAAAAATATCATCCTGATGTAAATAAGGAACCTGATGCTGAAGCTAAATTTAAAGAAATAAATGAAGCTTATGAAGTATTAAGTGATCCACAAAAGAAAGCAACTTATGACCAGTTTGGTTTTGCTGGTATGGATGGTTCTCAAACAGGATCTGGATTCTCTAGTGCAGGTTTTGATGATATTAATGATATTTTTAGTTCAATGTTTGGCGGTGGCTTTGGAGGATTTGGAGGCTTTGGACAAAGTAGACAAGCCTCAAATGCTCCGCGTAAAGGTCAAGATCGTTACATGCAAATGAATGTGAATTTCATGGATGCTATCTTTGGTAAAAATGAAACTATTAATTTAAGTGTCGATGAACAATGTAGTCATTGCATGGGATCTGGTGCTTATTCAAGCAGTGATATAACTTCTTGTCCTCGCTGTAATGGAACAGGTAGAGTAGTTACTCAACAACGTACAGCTTTTGGTGTATTCCAATCGCAAAGTGTTTGTCCAGAATGTAATGGTAAAGGTAAAAAGATTAAAAGAGTATGTCCTAAGTGCCATGGCGAAGGTTATGAACATAAAAGGGTTAGCGTTGATTTAAAGATACCTGCTGGTATACAAACTGGTCAACAATTGCGAGTTCAAGGAAAAGGTGAAAGAGGTATTAATGGTGGTCCTAATGGAGATTTATATATCGAAGTTAGAGTTGGTCAACATCAATATTTCAAACGTGAAGGTAAAACTATTTATATTACTATTCCAATCAGCAATGTTGATGCTACCTTAGGTTGTAGTGTAGATGTTCCTACAGTATATGGTGATGTAGAATTAAATATTCCTGCAGGTACTCAAAATGGAACACAATTGCGTTTAAAAGAAAAAGGTGTTCCAGATATTCATGGTGGCAAAAAGGGTGATCAAATTGTAGAAATTAAAGTTGAAATCCCTAAGAAGCTATCCAAAGAAGAAAAAGATTTATATCAAAAACTTTCTAAAATTCAACATAGCTCTTCGCAAAGTGTTTTTGATAAATTTAAAAAGGCTTTTAAATAAGCCTTTTACTTAACAGATTAATTAGCACTCTAATTATCAAGGTGCTAAAGGAGGTATCATATGAATTTTGATAAAATGACAGAAAGATTACAGAATATCTTAACCAAAGCTATTCAATTTGCTCAAGAAAGATCTAATAGTGAACTTTCTACTGAGCATATATTAAAAATTATGAATGAAGATGATGGTATTCAAAGTTTATGGGAAAGATTAAATGTTGATTATCATACTGTAGATGTGATAGTTAATGAGTATCTTGCAAAACTTCCTACAGTTACTAATAATAATATTAATATTAATCGATTAGTAAATGAAGGTTATAATCTTGGTGAAAAATGGTCTAAACAACAACAAGAAAATTATATGAGTTCAGTAAGCTTGTTGATAGGTTTATTAGAAAATAAGTCTGAGGTTTCCAAAAAGATTGTTAATACTTTTGGTTTGACTACAGAAAAAATAACTAAAGCTGAACTTGAAAGAAGAAATAACCAAAGAATGGATACACAACAAAGTGAGAATCAATTAGAAGCTTTGAAAAAGTATGGTAGAGATTTAGTTAAGGATGTAAAAGATGGTAAGATAGATCCAGTAATTGGCAGAGATGAAGAAATTAGAAGGGTAATAGAAATTTTATCCAGAAAAACTAAAAATAATCCTATATTGATTGGTGAACCAGGTGTAGGTAAAACAGCAATTGTTGAAGGCTTAGCTTGGCGAATTATGAAGCAAGATGTACCTTTAGGTTTAAAAAATAAAAAGTTGATTGAATTGGATATGGGATCTTTAATTGCTGGTGCTAAATATCGTGGTGAATTTGAAGAACGTTTAAAGGCCGTTTTAAACGAGGTTAAAGAAGCTAATGGCAATATTATCTTATTTATTGATGAAATTCATAATCTAGTTGGTGCTGGTAAAACTGAAGGTTCAATGGATGCAGCTAATCTATTAAAACCTATGCTTGCTCGAGGAGAATTAAAGTGTATTGGAGCAACAACATTTGATGAATATCGTAAATATATTGAAAAAGATGCTGCATTGGAAAGAAGATTTCAAAAGATTCAAGTAGAGGAGCCTACAGTAGAAGATACAATTTCTATTTTAAGAGGTTTGAAAGATCGCTTTGAATCTCATCACGGAGTTCAAATTTTAGATGAAGCTATTATTGCTAGTGCAACCTTGTCAGATAGATATATAACCGATAGATATCTTCCAGATAAAGCTATTGATTTAATTGATGAAGCATGTGCTTGTGTGCGTGTTGAAATGGATTCAATGCCTCAAGAGCTTGATGAACTAATGCGTAAAATTATGCAACTTGAAATTGAAGAAACAGCTTTAAAAAAAGAAAAAGATGATATTAAAACTAAAGAGCGTCTAGAAGATATTCAAAAAGAATTAGCTGATTTGAAAGAAGAAAAAAATATTAAATATAATAAATGGCAAGAAGAAAAACAACGTTTAGATGAGGTAAAACAATTAAAGGAACAATTACAAAAAGCTCAATTAGATTTCCAACAAGCTCAAAATGATGCTAAATATGAACAAGCAGCTAAATTACAATATCAAACTATTCCTAATTTAGAAAAGAAGATTAAAGAATATAATCAAAATCAAAATAAAGATAAGGTTATTCAAGAAATTGTTGACCAAGAATTAATTGCCAAAGTAGTTTCAAGATGGACACATATCGAAGTTAGTAAATTAATGGAAACTCAACGTCAAAAAATATTACATTTACAAGATGTATTAAGGAATAGAGTAATGGGACAAGATGAAGCTTTAGAATTAGTGCAAGATGCGATAATGCGTTCTAAGGCCCAAATTCAAGATGAAAATAGACCATTAGGCTCCTTCTTATTCTTAGGCCCTACGGGAGTAGGTAAAACAGAAGTAGCAAAAGCATTGGCTGAACAATTATTCGATGATGAATCTAAAATAATTAGAATTGATATGAGTGAATATATGGAAAAACATGCAGTATCAAGATTGATTGGTGCTCCTCCAGGATATGTGGGATATGATGAAGGTGGACAATTAACCGAAGCAGTTAGACGTAATCCTTATTCAATTGTGTTATTTGATGAAGTAGAGAAAGCTCATCCAGATGTATTTAATGTTTTATTACAAATATTAGATGATGGTAAAATTACTGATTCTAAAGGAGTTACTGTTGATTTTAAAAATACTTTGATTATAATGACTAGCAATTTAGGTTCTAGTTATGCTTTTGAAGAAAATCGTGATTTGCGAAATGCTCAATATATGGAGGAAGTACATAAATATTTCAAACCAGAATTTATTAATAGAATAGATGAAATAGTAGTATTTAATGCTTTAGATGATTCTGTATTACCTAAGATTGCTAACAAATTTATTAAGTTATTACAAAATCGTTTAGTAGATCGTAATATTAAATTAGAAGTTACTCCTAATGCAATTAAGCGTATTATTGATTTAGGTAGTGATCAAAATTTTGGTGCTCGTCCAATGAAACGACATATACAAAAAGAAATCGAAACCAAAGTTGCTAGATGTATATTAGAAAATCCAGATATTGAGGGCAAAACTATCAAAGTTGATGCAAATGAAACAGGATATTTTACTCAAGTAATTTAATAAAAGCTCTTTAAATTTTCATTTAGTTATAATATAATCAATTATGTTGGTTTTACCAATTTTGGAGGAAAGAAAATGAAAAAATTATTTGTATGCTTATTAGCTATGTTAATGTTAGTAGGTTGCTCTTCAAGTAATCAAACTACAGAAACAGCTGCACCAGAAACTACAGCTACTGCTGAAGAAACTACTGCAGCTGAAGAAACAGCAGCTCCTGCTGTTGAAGTAAATGATGAAATGTATGCTGCATATTTAGATAGCTACTATAGTCAAGATCATAATACTGATTATACATCTTCTGACAGTACTTATATGTTCATGGATCAAGCTGAAGCTGATTTAACTTTAGTTTCATCACGTTTACAATGTGAAATTACTGAAGATGAAGCAGTTTTAACTACAATTCAAGAACATCATACTGAACAAGTAGCTGCTTTTGAAGAATTATTACGTTCATTTGCTCCTACATTAGATGAAAGTGCTTCTTATGATAATGCTAAAACTATTATCATGTTTAAAGATGCAAGCAACAATTTAATGTATATCAATAGCGATGGCTATGTAAAAATTGTTATGGGTGATGCTCGTGGAGTATTTGCTATTACAGGTGATGAACTTAATTCTTTAGTTGAATTCTTAGATAGCTATTCACAATACATGGTTAGATCTGGTGTTTGTGGAGTAACTGCTGAATAATACGCTTTCTAGAAGAGATTTATTCACCTTTTAAATTAAAAATGTAATAATAAAACAATCTATTTGGTTCAAATTAAAATACCTCCTATGTATAAAAATTTAATCATACATAAGAGGTATTTTATTATTTGCAAATTTTTTTAATACATGAGTTTTTAAGAAATTAGCAACTCCATCATTTACGTTTGAGTCGATAATTTCTGATGCAACTTCTTTGGTTTTAGACATTGCATTTTTCATT
Source organism: uncultured Erysipelotrichaceae bacterium (assembly GCA_944326095.1). Classification (GTDB taxonomy): domain Bacteria; phylum Bacillota_I; class Bacilli_A; order Erysipelotrichales; family Erysipelotrichaceae; genus JALEVB01. Next base: position 18,454 of record CALVCO010000020.1, read on the forward strand.
GCGCAACTATAACCACATGCTTGCAATAATTCAACATCATTTTCGCCATCACCAAAGCCGATACAATTATTTGGATTGATATTTTCTAATGATAAAACTTGTTTTAAACCATTGCCTTTACTAATAGAACAATCCATAACTTCTAACCAATTTTTGCTTACGCATAATGATTTGTATTGGGGTAATTTTTCTTTAATTTCTTTAGCTAAAGCATCGATATCTTTGCTCAAGCCTGCAAAACAAATTTTGCCTATTTGTTGACAATCAAAATTATTAATATCTAAATAATATGATGTTTTATGGCCTTTCTTTTGTTTTCCTATCCATCTAAACTTTTCTAGGAAATTATAAGCCACGCCAAATAAAATGTTGTGCTTATTAAATATAATGGCAGAAATATTACTATCGTGCAAATTGCAGATTAAATGATATTTTTGTGATAATTGATATATTTTAATTAAATCATCTTTATATAAGGGCTTATTAGTTATAATTTCATTAGTATGTTTATTTAGTATTTCTTGGCCATTCATACTAATTGCCCAATCATATGGTATATCTTCACAACTTCTTGAAATTGAACTTAAAGGACGACCAGAATTAATTACAATAATAATCCCTTGTTCATGTAATTCATTTAGCACATCTATTGTTGTTTTAGATGGTTGACCACTAGGTAATAATAAAGTACCATCTAAATCACTTGCAATCATTTTTACTTTATTAAAATCAAATTTTTCCATGAAATAAGTTTATCATAAAACTAAAAGATAGTATAATATAAAAGCATGAAATAAATTTTTTATTAAAGAGAGGAATTAGACAGTAATGGAATTTTTAAATAATGTATTATTATTGCTTTTTATAGGAATGGCAGTTTATTTAACTATTGGATTTATAAAAACTAGAAAAGAAGTAACGATTAAAGCACCTAAATTTAGTAAAAGTATTCTAATTATTTTTGCTTTGTTAACATTTATGAATATCATGACTTTATTAATATATAATAGTGTACTTGATATTATTAGAACAGTCCTTATAACTTATGTTATTATCGTAATGTTCTTATTAAAGGATGGATTAGGTGAAAATGGAGTGGTTGCTAATTCTACTTATATTAATTATGATTTAATCGAAGCATATGATTTTGAAAAAATTAAAAAAGGTTTTAAGGTATATATAGGATATCGTAGTGTTAATGAGCGTAAAGATTCTAAACCTATAAATGAGGTTAGTATCATATTTGATGCTAGTCAAGAAAAAATAGTTAAAGATAAATTACAACAAAAGTTACCTAAAAAATATCGTCGAATGAAAAAATCATAAAAAAGATATTTAAATAATTATCAAAATATGATAATATCTTGTATGTGAAAAGGAAGGTTTAGAATGAGAAAAAATTTATGCCCATTTGCTTTTCGTTTCAATATTAAAAAAATATAATATCATGGCATTTTTCTGCCATGTTTTTTATTTTGGGGCATTTTTCTTGAACTAAATTATAGGAGGTTAGGATGAATAAAGTAGCTGTAGTAATGGGTAGTAAAAGCGATCTTGAAAGCGTAAAAAGTACCTTAGAAGTTTTAGATGAGTTTGAAATTGAATATGAAGTAAAAATTTTGAGTGCTCATCGAACACCTGATGAAACTATTGCTTATGCACGTATTTTATATGAAAGAGATTTTAAAGTAGTAATTGCTGCAGCTGGAGGAGCTGCACACCTTGCTGGAGTAATTGCAGGATGTCAAAGTTTACCAGTAATTGGTATACCTATGCAAACAAAGACCTTAGATGGTTTGGATAGTTTATTATCAATTGTTCAAATGCCTTCTGGTGTTCCTGTAGCAACTGTAGCAATTGGAAAAGCAGGATGTAAAAATGCTGCAGTTTTAGCTGCAACTATAATTGGAGCTTTTGATGATAAGATGCATGCAAAGATTGTAGCTTATAAAGAAAAAATGCGTAAGACAGTATTAGAAACAACAATTGATTAGGGTGATAATATGGTAAATGTAAATAAAAGAATATTTGTTGAAAAAAGAACAGGTTTTCAAGTTGAGAAAGAAGATTTGCTTAAAGAATTAAATGAACAATTGCATTTGGCTATTAAAGATATTAGGCTATTATTAGTTTATGATATTTTTAATATTGAACAAGATATTTTAGATAAAGCTTGCCAAACAGTTTTCAGTGAAAAAATGGTTGATGAAATTGTAGATGTAGATTTAAGTAATAAATGCTATTTAGCAATAGAAACATTACCAGGTCAATATGATCAAAGAGCTGATAGTGCAATGCAATGTATTAAATTATTGAATCCTTCAAGTCAATGTACAATTACTTGTGGTAAAGTCTATATCTTTGATGAAGAGGTAGATATTAAAAAAATTAGTAATTATTTAGTAAATCCAATTGAATCAAGAATTAAAGATATGAATATCATGCGAATTGATCGCAATGTGGATATAACCCCATTAGAAGTTTTTGATGATTTTATCTTGATGGATGATGAAAAATTAAAAGAATTTTTAAAAGCTAAAGGTTTAGCTATGTCATTTGAAGATTTAAAATTAGTTAAAGCTTATTTTAAAGATGAAGAAAAACGAAATCCAACTGAAACAGAAATTAAAGTATTAGATACATATTGGAGTGATCATTGCCGTCATACAACTTTTGAGACTGAACTTAAAAATATTAAATTTGCTAGTAAACATTTTAATAAGCAAATTCAGGAAGCATATAATCGATATATTGCTTTAAGAAGTGCAACTAATAGGACTAATAAACCAATTACTTTGATGGATATGGCTACTATTAATAGTCGCTATATGCGCATGAATCATCTTGCTGATGATGTTGAAATAAGTGATGAAATCAATGCATGTAGCGTATTTGTTGATGTTGATCATGATGGAGTTATGGAAAAATGGTTGTTGCAATTTAAAAATGAAACCCATAATCATCCAACAGAAATAGAACCATTTGGAGGGGCTAGTACCTGTATTGGTGGAGCTATTCGTGATCCACTAAGTGGAAGAAGCTATGTTTACCAAGCTATGCGTATTACTGGTAGTGGTGATATCTTTACTCCATTAGATAAAACATTAGATGGAAAATTACCACAAAGAACTATTTCTAAGAAGAGTGCTCAAGGTAATAGCAGTTATGGTAACCAAATTGGTCTAGCAACGACTTATGTTCAAGAAATTTATCATGATGCATATGTTGCAAAACATTTAGAAGTAGGAGCAGTAGTAGGAGCAGTTAAAGCAGAAAATGTTCGTAGAGAAAAACCTATTAAGGATGATGTAGTTATCTTGCTTGGTGGTAAAACAGGAAGAGATGGTATTGGTGGAGCTACCGGTTCAAGTAAGGAACATACCGTTGTATCATTAGAAAAATGTGCATCTGAAGTACAAAAAGGTAACGCTCCTGAAGAAAGAAAAATACAAAGATTATTTAGAAATCCTGAATGTACTAAATTAATTAAGAAATGCAATGATTTTGGTGCTGGAGGAGTTAGTGTAGCAATTGGTGAATTAGCAGATGGTTTATTAATTGACCTTGGAAAAGTTCGTTGTAAATATGCTGGATTGAATGCTACAGAAATTGCTATAAGTGAGTCTCAAGAAAGAATGGCTGTGGTTGTTGCTGCTAAAGATGCTAATCATTTTATTAAATTAGCTCATGAAGAAAATTTAGAGGCATATGAGGTAGCTAAAGTTACAGATGATGCTCGCTTAAAAATGGTTTTAAATGGTGAAGTTGTAGTAGATATTTCTCGAAAATTTGTTGATAGTGCTGGTGCTAGACAAAATAATGATGTGGAAATTAGTGAAAATGTTGAAAATAATGTTTTTGCTGATATCGAATTGAATAAAGAAAATATTTTAAATACTTTAGCTGATAAAAATGTTGCTTGTCAAAAAGGCTTAGTAGAAATGTTTGATGCTTCAATTGGCAGTTTAACCGTAATGATGCCTTTTGGAGGTAAATATCAATTGACACCTACCCAAGTATCAGTTGAAAAATTACCAATTAAAGATGGTAAGACTAATACATGTAGCATTTTAGCTTATGGTTTTGATCCATATTTAATGGAATATTCTTGCTTTAGTGGGGCTATGTATAGCGTTCTATTATCTATGGCTAAAACTATTAGTGCTGGAGGAAATCTAGCTAATATTTATTTCTCATTCCAAGAATATTTTGAAAGATTAAATAAAGATCCAAAAAAATGGGGGAAAGTTGCAGAAAGTTTATTAGGAACTATATGGGTGCAAGATTTCTTTAAAAAATGTGCTATTGGCGGTAAAGATAGTATGTCAGGTACCTTTAATGATTTAAATGTATGTCCAACATTGATTTCATTTGCATGTTCAAAAGGTAATGTTGATAGAATAATTACTCCTGAATTAAAAAATGTTGGTTCTAAATTAGGCGTATTTGTGCCTGTTATTGATGAAGAAGGATATCCAGATTTAGATAGTTATAAGCATATTTTTGAAAAAGTAGAAAAATTAATTGATGATAAAAAAATTCTAAGCTCTTATGTTGTACAAAATGGTGGAATTTTAAGTGCTTTATTTAAGATGAGTTTTGGTAATAAATTAGGCTTTGAAATTGATAGTAAATTACCTTTATTAAAGATGATTCCCGGAGCAATTGTAATTGAAACAAATGATGATATAGTAGATGAAAATTATCATTATTTAGGTCAAATAATTACATCAGGATATAAAGTTAATGATATTGAATTGACATTTGATGAAGCATTTAATGCATGGTTTAATACTTTTGAAAATATCTATCCAACATATCATGTAAATGGTAAACAAAATATTAAAGCAGCTGATTTTGTAACAGAAAAAACATTTAAAGCTAATATAACTACAGATGAAGTTAAAGTTTTAATTACTGTATTCCCTGGAACAAATTGTGAATATGATACAAGTAGAGCATTTGAAGAAGAAGGAGCAACTTGTACTACATTTGTATTTAAGAATTTAAATGAAAAAGATATTTTACAAAGTATTGATGAGATAGCTTCTTTAATTGAAAAGACTAATATTTTAGTTATTCCTGGTGGATTCTCTAGTGGAGATGAACCTGATGGAAGTGCTAAATTTATTGTAAATGTTTTACAAAATGAAAAGATTAAAAAGGCTATAGATGATTTAAGAAGTCGCGATGGTTTAATCTTAGGTATTTGTAATGGATTCCAAGCTTTAATTAAATCAGGATTATTACCATATGGTAAGATTACTACTTTGGATGCTGATGATTGTACTTTATATCGCAATGATATTAATCGTCATATTAGTTGTATTGCAAATACACGTTGTACTTCAAATAATTCACCTTGGCTTGCTGGAAATGATGTTGGAAAAGTTTATCAAATTCCTGTTTCTCATGGTGAAGGTAAGTTTATTGTTAATAAGGATCAATTAACTAAATTAATTAATAATGGACAAATTGCTTTCCAATATTGTGATGTTGATGGTAATGTTAATGATCTTTCAGAGAATAATATTAATGGTAGTACTTATGCTATAGAAGGTATTGTTTCAAAAGATGGTCATGTCTTAGGAAAGATGGGTCATTCTGAACGTTATGTTGAAGGAACATTTAAAAATATCTATGGTAATAAAAAACAAAATATCTTTAAAAATGGAGTTAATTACTTTCGAAAGGGGAAATAGAAAATAATGTCAAATAATTATAAAGCAGCTGGTGTTGATTTAGAGGCTGGATATGAAGTTGTTTCACGAATAAAAAAACATGTTAAAAGAACTGATAGACCAGGAGTAATGGGGTCTATCGGCTCTTTTGGTGGATTGTTTGATTTAGCTAGTTTAAATTATAAACAACCAGTTTTAGTTAGTGGAACTGATGGAGTAGGAACTAAGCTAAAAATAGCAATGATGATGAATAAGCATGACACAATTGGTATTGATGTTGTAGCAATGTGCGTCAATGATGTTTTAGCTCAAGGAGCTAAGCCTTTATTCTTTTTAGATTATGTTGCGGTTGGTAAAAATCATCCAGAGGTTATTGAAAATATTGTAAAAGGGGTAGCGGATGGTTGTGTAATGGCTAACTGTGCACTAATTGGTGGTGAGACTGCAGAGATGCCTGACATGTATAGTGAGGATGAATATGATGTTGCTGGATTTACAGTTGGTGTTGTAGAAAAAGATCGTATTATTGAACCTTCAAAAGTAAATGTTGGTGATGTTGTTATTGGCTTAGCTAGTAGTGGTGTTCATTCTAATGGTTTTTCATTAGTAAGAAAAATTGTTTTAAAAGATAATAAAATTGATTTAAATACTTATTTTGACGAATTACAAATGAGCATTGGTGAAGCTTTATTACAACCTACTAAAATTTATGTGCGTAGCGTTAGTGAAGTTATTGATAATGTCGATGTTCATGGTATAGCTCACATAACTGGTGGTGGTTTCTATGAAAATATGCCTCGCTGTTTACAAGATAATCAAGGTATTACGATAGATAAAAATAGTTTTGAAGTATTGCCAATTTTTAAAGTATTACAAAAATTGAGTAATATGGATGAAAAAGAAATGTATAATGTTTTCAATATGGGTATTGGAATGATTGTTATTGTTGATCCTAATGATGTACAAAAAACATTAGATATTTTACAAAAGAATGGGGAAAAAGCTAATATTATTGGTAGAGTTACTGATAAAGCTGGTATTGAAATCTTATGATAAATATTGCCGTATTTGCTAGTGGTACAGGGACTAATTTTGATGCTATATTAGAAAATATTAATGTTGGTAAAATCGATGCTAAATTAGTTTTATTAGTATGTGATAAGCCTCAGGCTTTAGTAGTTGAAAAAGCTAATAAAGCTAATATTAATACTTTTGTGTTTAATCCTAAAGATTATGTAGATAAGCTTGCTTATGATAGTGCTATTTTAGAACAATGTCAAAAAAATAATGTTGATTTAATTATTTTAGCGGGTTATATGCGTATAGTTTCATCAGTATTATTAAAAGCTTATCCAAATAGAATTATTAATATTCATCCTTCTTTATTACCAGCCTTTAAAGGAAAGGATGCTATTAAACAAGCCTATGATTATGGAGTAAAGGTTATGGGTGTTAGTATTCATTATGTTAATGAAGATTTAGATGGTGGAGCGATAATTGCTCAACAAGCTTTTAATAATGAAGGTATGAGTTTAGAAGAAGCTGAAAAGCACATTCATGATATAGAACATCAATTATATCCAAAAACTATTCAAAAATTAATAAAGGAGGGAATTTAGTGAAAAGAGCGATTGTAAGCGTATCTGATAAAACAGATATTGTTAAGTTTTGTAAGGAATTAGTGGCACTAGATTATCAAATTATTTCTACTGGTGGTACCAAAAAAATCTTAGATGAAAATGGTATAAGCACAATTGCTATCGATGAGTTAACTGGTTTTCCAGAAATGTTAGATGGTAGAGTAAAAACTTTACATCCAAAGGTTCATGGAGGCTTATTAGGTGTTAGAGATAATGAGAATCATGTAAAACAAATGAAAGAAAATGGTATTGAAAATATCGATTTAGTTTGCGTTAATCTATATCCTTTTAAAAAGACCATTGCAAAAGATGATTGTACATTAGCTCAAGCTATTGAGAATATTGATATTGGTGGTCCTAGTATGTTAAGAAGTGCTGCTAAAAATCATCGTTTTGTTACAGTAGTTACTGATGTATTAGATTATGATAAAGTAATTGCAGAAATTAAAGAATATGGTGATACTCTTTTAGAAACACGTCAATATTTAGCAGCTAAAGTTTTTAGTCTTACAGCTAGTTATGATGCTATGATTGCCGATTATTTAAGTGATAAATATAATGTTGAAATTAATGAACATTATACGAAAACTTATGATTTGAAACAAAGTCTTAGATATGGAGAAAATCCACATCAACATGCTAATTTCTATGTAGATAATCATTCTTATCGTTATTCTTTAGCAACTGCTAAACAATTACATGGTAAAGAATTATCATATAATAATATTCAAGATGCTAATGCAACTTTACAAATATTAAAAGATTTTGCTGATGATTGTTGTGTAGTTGCTGTTAAACATATGAATCCTTGTGGAGTAGGTATAGCTGATAATATTGATAAGGCATGGGATAAAGCTTATGAGGCAGATCCAGTAAGTATTTTTGGTGGTATAGTTGCATTTAATAAAGAAGTAGATGTATATTGTGCTACCGCTATGTCTAAAATGTTTTTAGAAATTATCCTTGCACCATCTTTTGAACCAGAAGCTTTGGAAATTTTAAGTAAAAAGAAGAATATTCGTCTTATGACTTTTGATCTTGAAGGTGCTGATGCTAAACAAAAATGTGTAAGTGTTGTTGGTGGCTTATTAGTACAAGATGAGGATACCTATCAAGAATGTATTGAAGATTTAAAAGTTGTTACCAATGCTCAACCTACAGATGAAGATATTAAAGATTGTTTATTTGGCCAAAAAATAGTAAAACATGTTAAATCAAATGCTATTGTGGTAGTAAAAGATGGACAGACGCTAGGAATTGGGGCTGGGCAAATGAATAGAGTAGGTGCAGCTAAAATTGCTTTGGAACAAGCTAAAGAAAAAGCAAATGGCGCAATACTAGCTTC
>CALVCO010000021.1 GCA_944326095.1 uncultured Erysipelotrichaceae bacterium
AAAACACACAATCCTTGTTTTCATTCTTGCAGATTTTCGTATATTAAGAGAATAAAAAAAGAAGTATCCAAACTTCTTGCAAAGTCTAAATACTTCTCTAATCTTCTCAATATACCGATTAACGTTTTGAGAATTGTGGAGCTCTTCTTGCACCTTTTAAACCATATTTCTTACGTTCTTTAGCACGAGAATCTCTTGTTAAGAATCCTGCTGCTTTTAAAGCTGGACGATAATCTGCACTTGCTTCTAATAAAGCACGAGAGATACCATGTCTCATTGCACCAGCTTGACCAGTTGTTCCACCGCCGCAAACATTGATTTTAATATCAAATTGATTTGCTGTTTCAGTTAATTCAAGTGGTGCCATAACTTCCATACGCAAAGTTGCTAATGGAAGATAATCATCTAAGCTTTTACCATTTACTGTAATAATACCAGTTCCTGTAGTCATAAAGACACGAGCAACTGAAGATTTACGACGACCTGTGCCGACGTATGTTACATTAGTTTTCTTTTTACCTGCCATATTGCTCTACCTTTCTAACCTTTGATTTTCAACTCAACTGGTTTTTGAGCTGCATGTGGATGTTCACTACCAGTATAAACAAATAAATGAGTACGCATAACATCACCTAAACGTGTATGAGGAAGCATACCATAAACTGCTTTTTCAACCCATTCAACAGTATATTGGGTTCTCATAACACCAGTAGATCTTGTACGTAATCCACCTGGATACATTGAGTGACTGTAGTAATTCTTTTTGTTAACTTGATCACCTGTGATTTGAATCTTATCTGCATTTATAATAATAACATAATCACCGCAATCAACATTAGGTGTATAAGTTGGTTTATGTTTACCTCTTAATACTGTAGCTACTTCACTAGCTAGACGTCCTAATGTACATCCTGTTCCATCAACAACATACCATTGACGAACAACTTCACTTGGTTTTGTCATCGTTGTTTGACGCATTGTTTTTCCTCCTTAACCAATGTAGTTTCCGGGGCTACACTTGGCATAAGTTGCCATGTGTAATTTTCTCATAATTGATTATTTTAGTCAAGTAAAAAAACGCATTTAAGCCTTAATTTATCGACTAAGATGCTATTTTTTCTTCTATAACAAATTTAGCTTTTTTATGCCATTCATCTATATAAATTTTATCTTCTATTAACCAATGAACATCTTTATCAATATAGCCTATAGCTCTATTATCCTTACGAGAAGCTATAATCCATTTATCATTTAAAGTATAATCATCTTTAGCTACTTTTTGACGAATTATAAAACTATCACCATCATATATCATCTTAAAATAATTTACATTCATCAAATATAAGCCTTTAGCACTAACATTATAACGCATAGCCTTTTTATCTTTTTTAGCCATTATTTCTTTAAGTTCATCTATGGTTAATTTCTTTTTACCAACTTGGATTAAACATGCTGTTAACATCCTTACCATATAGCGTAAAAAGCCTTCACCAACAAAACTTATGCGAATAATATCATTTTCTTTAGTTATTTTAATACTTTCAATAAATCTTCTTTGATCAGGAAATAATTCTAATGGACTAGCATTAAAACTAGTAAAATCATGCTCACCTATAAATACTTTACTAGCTTGTTCCATTAAATTTAAATCTAAAGGATATTTTTCATAAAAACTATAATTGCGCCAAAAGACATCATAATTACCTGTTTTAATTAAATAATCATAACGTTTACTAGCTACACAATATCTAGCATGAAATAATTCATCTACTTCCTCTAAATCTCTTAATTGAATATCTTTAGGTAATAGACCATTTATAGCATATTTAAATTTATAGATAGTATAATGCTTATCTACATCAAAATGAAAAACATGACCATAAGCATGCACTTTTGCATCTGTTCTTCCTGAAGCTATTATCTTTATTGGCTGATTACAAATTTTAGATAAAACTCTTTCAACTTCATCTTGAATTGATGGCCCATTTAATTGACTTTGAAAGCCATTATAATTAGTCCCATCATACATCAATATGCCTTTATAACGTATCATAATATCGCCAAAATAATTAATGCAATACAAAGAACAAAACTTACAACCAATAAAATATAATCATTTCTTTCCATTTTTAATACTTTATATCTTGTTCTAGTAGCTCCTGGTGCATATCCTCTAGCTTCCATGGCATTAGCTAAATCTTCTGCTCTTTGAAAAGCTGAAACAAATAAAGGAACAATTAAAGATAGAATAGCCATTACCTTTTCTTTTAACTTTCCTTCTTTTAAATCAACACCACGCGAAGTTTGAGCTTTCATTATTCTTTGAGTCTCTTCAATTAAATCTGGGATAAAACGTAATGCAATACTAATAAGCATCGCAATTTCATGAGAAGGAACTTTAAATCTAGCAAAAGGTTTTAATAAATCTTCAATACCTAAAGTAAGATCCAAAGGTTTAGTCGTAGCCGTTAAAGCAGTAGTAATCATAATCATTAATACTAAGCGAACAACAATATATAATGTCTGTATAATTGCATCTGTATAAATTGCAAAACTACCAATACTTAAAATAATGGTACCTGACTTTACTACCAATATATTGATGACTAATAAAAATACCATCATAAATAACATTGGTTTCATAGCCTTAATAACAAATTTTAAAGATAATTTAGCCATAAATATCAAGCTAATTACAGCCAAAGCTATCAAACCATAACCTAGCCACCCAGCTGGTATGAATATAGCAATCAATACTATAAGCATTGCTATTATTTTAGCTCTAGGATCAAGTTTATGGATACAAGAATTAAGTGGTAAATATTTCCCTAATGTAAAACTACCCATTACTTTATCACCTTCTTTGCTATTTCTTCAGCTAATTCATCCACTGTTTTAATATCTTTAGTAATTTCTATACCTCTGTTTTTCAATAATTCTTTTGCTTGAATAATAAATGGTGGAATAATATGTAATTGTTCACACCAATTACTATCTTTAAAGAATTGATCTACACTTAAATGACATCTAACATTACCATGGTCTAAGACAACTACATCATCACAATAATTAAATACATGTTCCATATCATGAGATACAATAATAATCGTCTTATTATATTCTTTATTTAATTTCTTAAATAGTTCCATGATGGCTTTAGCTCCTTGAGGATCTAAACCAGCTGTAGGTTCATCTAATACAATAACTTTAGGATCCATTGCTAGAATGCCCGCAATTGCTACCCTTCTTTTTTGTCCACCACTTAAATCTAAAGGACTCTTATCATAATAGCTAGGATCAATATCAACCATTGCTAGAGCTTTTTTGGCTTTAGCAATTGCTTCTTCTTCACTAAATTCAAAATTCTTTGGACCAAATGCTACATCTTTAATAATTGTTTCTTCAAATAATTGATATTCAGGAAATTGAAAAACTAAACCCACATTTTTACGCAAAGATTTTAATTTAGTAGGTTTTTCATCACTAGCAATTATTCTATCTAAAACTTCTACCTTTCCACTTGTAGGCAATAATAAAGCATTCAAATGTTGAACTAAAGTAGATTTACCACTACCTGTAGCTCCTATAATTGCAGTCATTTTACCTTCGATAATTTCTAAATCAATCTCTTTTAAAGCTGTATAGGTAAAAGGTGAACCATCACTATAAATATGACTTACTTTTTCAAATTTAATTGGCATATTTCATCCACCACCTTTTCCAAGCTTAACTGTTTATCAATTTTAATTCCTTTGTTAGCTAAAGCTAAACTCAATTTAACACTAAATGGCACATCAAGTTTAATCTCAACTAATTGTTTATCATTAATTAAAACATCTTGTGGCTTACCATGCATAACAACCTGACCATCATTCATTACAATTACATCATCACTGATAGATACTTCTTCAATATCATGAGTAATAGAAATAATAGTTAGTTGTTTATCTTGATGCAATTGATAAATAAATTTTTTAATTTCATCTTTGCCTTGAGGATCTAACATACTAGTAGATTCATCAAAAATAATGATATCAGGATGCATAGCTAAAACACCCGCAATTGCTACTCTTTGTTTTTGCCCACCTGATAAATGCGTAGGTTCACTATCTAAAAAATTCGTCATATTAACTTTCTTTGCAAATTCATCGATAATGGCATCCATTTGTTCTTGAGGAACACAATGATTTTCTAAGCCAAACGCAATATCATCTCTTACTGTTGATCCGATGAATTGATTATCGGGATTTTGAAAAACAATTCCTACTTTATTACGAATTTTATAGATATTTTGCATATTTAATTCAAGATCTTCAATAATGATACTACCACTATTTTTTTCTAATAATCCAATTAATAATTTAGCTATTGTACTTTTACCACTACCATTATGACCAATGATAGTTGTATAGCTACCTTTATTAATATTAAAAGAAACATTTTTTACTGCAAAATTTTCCCCATCATAAGAATATGAAAGATCTTTAACCTTAATACATTCCATATAAATCCTCCATAGCCTAATAATTATATAATAAATAAAGCTATAAAAAAAGGTTGAAACTATAATTTTTCAACCTCTAAACGATAACCTAAATAAGCACCGGTTAAGCTACTAGCTTGATTAGCAACACTTAAGATATCACTCATTATCTTACCATTTTCATTTTCAAAATAACTATTTACTTGAACCTTTAATCCATCTTTATTTACTTCATAATCATTATCATTGCATACATCCAAGAAGATATTCGCATCATTTTCATCATCAAATACGATAATATGTTCTAATTTAATTTTTCCTAAATATTTAGTATTAAAATTATCTTCTTGTTCATAAATATTATTGATAAATTTCTTAGAAAGATATGGATATATTTCATGTAATTCATCAATCTTTTCATCATATGTATCATTATCTTCTCCATCATCATCTTGAATGGTTACATATGATACTTCTTCATAGTCTTTTTGTTTTTGCATATTTTTTGCTGCAATATAAGCTAATGCACCACCTACTGCTAATAGTGATAAAATAATTCCTCTTTTTTTCATATGACACCTCTTCTTTATTTTTATTATTGTAACACAACTTATAATTAATTACATATACCCTTATTAAACAAATAAGCAACTATGTAAAATTAATAATCACGATATTCTTCATCTAGTAAAGCACCAACAAAAATATGAGAATTTTGAATAAGTTCACCTAACTCATGAATAGTTAACATTATGGTAATACAACCTTTAGTCATTTTTAAATCAATATATTTATCATCAATTATTTGTTTGCTTAAATAGAAATGATACTTATCATCATTAATTATATTTGCTTCATTAATTATGATATTTTTTAATGGTCTAATTAAATCTAAACATATACCATTTGTTATAGCTTGAATACCTACACTTTGGGCTACATCATATATTTTTCCAATATTTGATGTTTCAATCATGATACAATTTGACTTACCATTTACATAATGATACATATCCTTTTTTCTAACAAAAAATGGAATAACATAAGCATTTTGCTTATCCATATGTGCGATTAAACGAATTTGCGTCTCATGTAATCTAGCAAACATAATTGTTTCTTCATCTAAATATTTTATACCTTTTACAAAAATATCTTTAGAAGATATATTTGCAGCATATGCTTTATTATAAATTAAGGCAAGCTTATATGCAGCATCCTTACCTAATAAGTCATTATTATAATCTGGTTTAGTATAACCTAATTTTTGTGCTTCATCTAAGGCTTTTTCAAAACTAATTTTCTTTTTAAAAATAATGCCTAATATATAATTAACAGTTGAATTTAAAATGCCTTCTATTTTTAAAATATCATCATATTGTCTTAAATCTTCTAAATGATGTAAAATGGAAACTCCGCCAACTACACATGATTCAAATGATATATTAGTATGATTTTCTAAGGCAAGATTTAACAAAGATGTATAATGTTTAGCCATTATTATTTTATTACTCACAATGACTCTAATGCCTTTTTTTAAAGCTTTTTGTACATAATTATAAGCAAGTTCACTATCTGATAAACACTCTATTAAACAATCGATATTTGCATTTAATACTTCATTAATATCATGACAAAAAATATTATCTTCTTGATGTTCAAGAGAAAATATTTTAACTATTTCATATTTTAAATACAAAGCATCATATACACTTTGACTAATTTTACTACTAAATCCAAGTAATCCAATCTTCACTAAATGTCCTTCTTTCTTATACACTTGTCTTATTATTTTAAACATAGTATCATTAATATACTTAGAAAACAAGTGATTTATAATAACTATTTGATAGGTAAGGAGCGTGATTAAATAAATGATAGAAATTCAAGTTTGTGCTAGCAGTGCTAATCTAGGACCTGGTTTTGATACTTTAGGTATAGGTTTATCTTTATATAATAAATTCAAAGTGGAACAAAGTGATAAACTTTGTATTGAAAATTGTTTAGAAGAATATAATAATGAAAATAATTTATTCTATGTAGGCTATCAAACTGTATGTAAGATTTTAAATGTGCCTGATAAATGTCATGTTATTTTTGATTGTCATATTCCTATTTCTAAAGGCTTAGGTGCTAGTGCCAATCTAATAAGTGCTGGAGCCTTAGCTGCAAATTATCTTCATGGCAATATTTTATCTAAAGATGAAATATTTAAAATATGCGTAGATATTGAAGGCCATCCTGATAATATTGCTCCATGTATATATGGTGGACTTACTAGCTCATTTTATCAGCGTTCTATCATTGCCATGCCCTTAGATATTAGCTCACATTTTCATTTTACAGCTATAATACCTAATTATACTTTAGATACTAAAGAGTGTCGAAGAACTTTACCTGATATGGTACCTTTACAAGATGCCGTATATAATATTTCCCATTGCATTGCCTTAACATATGCCTTAAAAACAGGCGATAAAGAATTATTAAGAGATGCCTGCCATGATGTTTTACATCAACCATATCGTAAAAAATTAATTAAAGATTATGAAAAGATGGAAGATATATGTTTTAAAAATCAAGCTTGCGCTTTTATGATTAGTGGCTCAGGACCATGTTGTTTGGTAATATCTAATTTCAGTAATTTTTCTCAAGCCATTCAAGACGAGATAAATCCTTCATATCAAATTATTGATTTGACGATTGATCGTAATGGTTATATTATTACCGATTTATCATGAAAGAATATTTAATTATCCACAAATCGATATTACCAACAAGTTATTTAACAGTTATTAAAGTTAAAGAATACTTATTACAAAATCCTCATGTAAATGTTAAAGATGCCTGCCAAAGATTTTCTCTTTCACGTTCTACCTATTATAAGTATAAGGATAAAATATTTTTACCTAATGCAAATATTAAAAGAAAAGCCGTAATCTCTTTGGCTTTAGAAAATGCCCAAGGTAATCTTTCAAATGTTTTAAATAATATTAGTAATGCAAACGCTAATATCTTAACTATATCTCAAGCATTGCCAATTAACAATGTAGCTAATGTAAATATTACTATTGATATTAGTACTCTAAATGATGAATTAGCTTCTATTATTACTAATCTAAATAAAATAAAAGGCGTTATAAACGCCAATTTAATCAATATTGATTAGTTTTTAAAACTAATATTCCATCTCCTACATTCTTATGATATTCACATTTAAAATTAGGATCTTTTAGAATTTCATCTCTAAAAGTCCTAATTTTTTTTACTAAACTTTTAGTATTACGATTATTAGTCAATTCAGGATTATCCACAATTCCATGAAATTCTAAATTATCAAAAATGAATAGTTTACTATTTGGTAAAAAATGTTCTAAATAACGACGATATTTTCCTTTAGCTCCATCAACAAATACTAGATCATATTGTGAATCACTAACAAAATCTAAAGCATCTATTAAATGACAGCTAATTTGCTTTTCTAATTTAGCTTCTTGAATATTTTTTAAAGCTAATTCATACATTTCAGGATTAATTTCTAAAGTATCAATTTTAATATTTTTATTAAGTTTAGCTATTTGCATACTACTATAGCCAATTGCTGTACCAATTTCTAGAATAGTTTTAATATCATGTTCTTTAATATAATTAAGTAAAAAAGCTAAACCATCATCAAGCATAATTGGAACATGATTTTCATGAGCATATTGTTTAATATCCATTAATTTTTTAAGCTCTGCAATGGTGCAGGTATCCTTCCTTTACGTTTAATCATATCATCGCATTTGACCTTACTAATTTTCATTATTGGCCCACTTCCTAATAATCCACCAAATTCTAATTCTTCTTCATCATCATGACCAATAGCGGGAATAATTCTAACTGCTGTAGTCTTACTATTTACCATACCAATTGCCGCTTCATCAGCTATAATACCGGAAATGGTGGTAGCACTAGTGTCTCCAGGTACTACAATCATATCTAAGCCAACGGAGCAAACAGCCGTCATTGCTTCTAATTTTTCTAGACTTAAAGCTCCTGAGCGACAAGCAGCAATCATTCCGGCATCTTCACTTACCGGAATAAAGGCACCACTAAGACCACCAACTGAGCTACTAGCCATAACTCCACCTTTTTTTACGGCATCATTCAACATTGCAAGGCAAGCAGTAGTTCCTGGACCACCACATTGTTCTAATCCCATTTCCTCTAAAATATAGGCTACTGAATCACCGATAGCAGGTGTTGGTGCTAAAGATAAATCAACGATACCAAAAGGTACATTTAACTTTTCACTAGCTAAATTACCAACTAATTGGCCCATACGCGTAATTTTAAAAGCTGTCTTTTTAATTATTTCGGCAATTTCATCCATCGATTTATTTTTACCAGCTTTAGCCAAAGCACTTCTAACAACTCCTGGTCCACTTACACCAACATTAATAACTACCTCAGGTTCACTAATACCATGGAATGCTCCTGCCATAAATGGATTATCTTCAACGGCATTACAAAAGACTACTAATTTACAAGCACCTATACAATTTTTATCGGCTGTCACTCTAGCTGATTCATGAACAATTCTTCCCATCAATTCTACTGCATCCATATTAATGCCAGCTTTAGTAGAACCAACATTAACACTAGCACAAACATGCTCAGTTACTTTTAAAGCTTCAGGAATACTTCCAATCAATTCCTTTTCACCCTTAGTCATTCCCTTTTGTACTAATGCGCTATAACCACCAATAAAATTCACATTAAGCGCTTTTGCACACTCATCCAAGGCAATTGCATACTTAACACAATCACCCCCGCTAACGCTTTGTAATAAGCTTATAGGCGTAACACTAATACGTTTATTAATAATAGGAATTCCATAATCTCTAGCAATTTCATCACCAACTTTAACTAAATCTTTAGCTAAAGTCATAATTTTCTTTTTAATTTTAGCACAAGCTATGTCAATATTTGCATCCGCACAATCTAATAAAGAAATACCCATTGTTATGGTACGAATATCTAAATCTTCTTCATCAATCATATGAATAGTTTCTAAAATATTATTACTATTAACCATGATTAAATCACCTATATTTTATGCATAGCATTAAAGATATCTTCATGCATAACATGAATAATCAAAGCTTGCTGATTACCTTTCTGTTCTAAACTTTCTTTAAATATAGTAAATATACTAGTATTTACATCACAAGTCATAATCATCGTAAACATATCACTAAGTACTGTCTGAGAAACATCAATGATATTAACATTATTACTAGCACATTCATTAGCTACAAAAGCTAAGATTCCTGGTCGATCTTTTCCTACTACTGAAATTATTGCTCGCATATTCTTCCTCCTAATTTGCTGGCATTTCACTAATACCTATAAGTGAAAGCTCCGTTAAATAACTAACTTTAGCTTCTTCAATTCTTTCCTGTTCAGTATCTGAACAAGTTCCACTATTTATTGCATTTGTAAAATCATAAGTACAAGCATTATAAGCACCAATATTACTCAACCAATTATAGGTATAAGCACTTTGCCCTCTAATATAAGTAAATAAACTATTATTAAAATCAAAAATATAAGTTTCATTATCATTAAAATCTAAAACATATTGACCATATTCATCAATTTCATAACCCAATTGATTAATTAAAGCATATTTAAATTCTTCTAAGGTCATATCCTGTTGCAAGTCATCTAAATTAATATATAAGCTATAATCCTCAGGCAAAATTAAACTATTTTCATTTATATTACTATAATTAGTTTGATATTGATAACTACCACTATATTCACTATCACCATTAGACAATGTATAATCAATATTTAAAAATTGTGAACTCAATAATCCATTATTAATTTCAATAACAAGCTCATTATCTATGTTTACTACTTCTACAAAATCTAAACCATTTTGAATCAATAAATTCTCACAAGTTTCATCATTCAAAACCAAATTTAAAACATTATTATTTTTATTAATAGAACTAATTTGATCTAAAGTAAAAAATAAATCATTCATATTAGAAATATCACTATCAAAAGTAGTATATGTTTTACTTCCATCGATATTATCATAATAAATATTACCATCAACAATATATATCGTTGATGTCCCCATATTCTCATTATCAACATAAGTTGTACTATCAATTCTAGCATTACCTTCTAGATAATCACTAGATGTTTGTACCTCATAAGAAAATTGTTCATCTACATTTAATATTGAAGAAGCATTATTATGATAATTAGTCAATGCTCCTGATGCATCATATGCATTTACAAATTCATTATATAAATCTTCATCAACTTCTTTTGAACTACAAGCATTTAAACTAATTAATAAAATAAAACTTAATAATAACTTAAATAATTTCATCAAATCACCAGCCTTATTATACATGTAATCCCAAAAAAAATACAGCACATAAGTGCTGTATAATTTTATACTAATTCAATATAAGCCAATGGAGCATTATCGCCACGGCGAGTACCTGTTTTAACAACACGAGTATAACCACCATTGCGATCCTTATATTTAGGAGCTACTTCATTGAATAACTTTTGAAGAACTGTTTGACAAGTTTCTTCATCAGCTACAACATTACGAATATAACTAGCAGCAAGTCTTCTAGAATGAAGATCACCTTTTTTACCTAAAGTAATCATTTTATCAACTACGCTACGCAAATCTTTAGCTTTAGCTTCAGTTGTTTCAATCTTACCATATAAGATAACTGATGTAGCCATATTTCTAAGCATTGCTTTACGATGATCGGCATTTCTACCAAATTTACGATTCCACATCTTAAATATTTCCTTTCTTTAATTACTCAAAAGCTTTAAAACTTAAGCCTAATTCAGTAATCTTTTCTTTAACTTCTTTCATAGATTTCTTTCCAAGATTACGAACACGCATCATTTCTTCTTCAGTTTTTTGGGTCAATTCTTCAACTGTTTGAATACCTGCACGTTTTAAACAGTTATAAGAACGAACTGATAAGTCTAAATCTTCAATCATCATTGATTGAGTTTTATGTACGACTTCTCCATTTGATTCTTTCATAATTGAATCAATGTCATTAACTTCTTCGCGCACACTTGTGATGATATCTAAGTGATCAATCAAGATTCTTGCAGCTAATGCAATTGACATTTGAGGAGTAATTGAACCATCTGTATAAATTTCCATAATCAAACGATCATATTTAGCATCTTGACCAACACGAGTTGGTTCTACTTCATAAGCTACACGTTTGACTGGAGTATAGATTGAATCGGTATAAACCGTTCCAATGGCTGTAGAAGATGTTTGATATAATTGCTTATTACCGTCTGAGCTCACATAACCGCGACCGTTACGGCATTTTAATTCCATCTCCAAAACGCCATCTTTTTCAATATGGGCAATAACTAAGTCTTTATTTAAAATTTCTACGCTTTCAGGACAAACAATATCACCAGCAGTAACGGTGCAAGGACCTTTAGCTGAAATTTTTAAAGTATAAATTTCATCATCTTCAATCTTCATGATCAATTCTTTGATATTTAATACGATCATTGCTACATCTTCTCTAACGCCAGGAATAGTAGTAAATTCATGATATACTCCATCTGCCTTAATTGAGAAAACAGCAGCACCTGGTAAAGATGATAATAATACTCTTCTTAAAGCATTGCCTATTGTTGTACCAAATCCTCTTTCTAGTGGTTCTAATACGAACTTACCATAATTGTCTGATTCAACATATTCTTTTACTTCAAATTGGGCACGTTCAAATTTTTGCATTCAATTCCCTCCTTATGGGTTGATTAACCACGTGGTCTTTTTGGTGGACGACATCCGTTATGAGGAATTGGAGTTACGTCATTAATAACTGTAATTTCCAATCCAGCTGTTTGTAATGATCTAACAGCAGCTTCACGACCTGGACCAGGTCCTTTTACATTAACTTCTACTGTCTTCATTCCGTGATCAACTGCTGCTTTACCAGCTGCTTCTGCAGCCATTTGTGCAGCATATGGAGTTGATTTACGAGAACCTTTAAAACCTAATGCACCTGCACTAGACCAAGCTACTGCATTTCCTTTTTCATCTGTAATAGTAACGATAGTATTATTAAATGTTGAATGGATATGAGCAGTACCTTTAGCTATATTCTTACGCACACGTTTTTTACGTGTAGTTGTTTTAGTTGCCATAATTAATTTATCCTCCTACCGCTTATTTCTTTTTATTTGCTACAGTACGACGTGGTCCTTTACGTGTACGAGCATTTGTTTTTGTACGTTGTCCGCGCACAGGAAGTCCTCTTCTATGACGAATTCCTCTGTAGCACCCGATTTCCATCAAACGCTTGATATTTAATTGTGTTTCACGACGAAGATCGCCTTCAACTTTAATTTGGTCAATATGTTGACGAATTAATGTTTCTTGTTCATCAGTTAAATCTTTAACTCTGATATCTTCGCTAATTCCACAATCAGCTAATACTTTTTTACTTGTTGATAATCCAATTCCATAGATATAAGTTAGTGAAACCACTACACGTTTATCGCGTGGAATATCTACACCAGCTATACGAGCCATATATTATAAATCCTCCTAGTTTCCTTGTCTTTGTTTATGCTTAGGGTTTTCACAAATTACCATAACGGTACCTTTGCGCTTGATAATACGACACTTATCACAAATTGGTTTGACTGATGGTCTTACTTTCATGTGTTCTTACCTCCAAGACTCTTTCTATTTATGTCTGTATGTTATACGCCCACGTGTTAAGTCATATGGTGAAATTTCTACCGTAACGCGATCTCCCGGTAAAATGCGAATGTAGTTCATACGGATTTTACCAGCAACGTGAGCAAGAATTACGTGACCATTTTCTAATTTCACCTTAAATTTTGCATCAGGAAGTGTATCCTCAACAATTCCATCAATTTCAATGACATCTTGTTTTCCCATTAAAATATCCTTTCTAACATACGCCTATGGCAAGCTAAATGCTTACCATAAACGTCAATGTTCTATTCGTTAAGAAGCCTTACCTAAAGCATCTTTGATGCTATTCCAAACTTCATTTGGCGCTACACTAGCATCAATATTTACTACTATACCTTTTTTAGAATAAAGATCTAAAGCAGGTTTAGTATTTTTTTCATGTTCAGCTAAGCGAACTTTAAGTTGTTCAACAGTATCATCACTTCTTTGAACTAATTTGCCACCACAATGATCACAGATACCATCAACTTTAGGTTTGTTATTCTTGATATGATATGTAGCTTTACAATTACTACATACTCTTCTACCTGTTATACGATCAGCTAAAGCATCAAAATTAACTTCCAAATTGATTACTTTTTCAATTGGTTTATTTAGCTCTTCACAAATCTTTTCCAAGGCAATTGCTTGATTAACCGTTCTTGGATAACCATCCATCAAGAAACCATTCTTACAATCATCTTGTTGTAAACGTTCTTTAACCATACTATTAACAACTTCATCAGGAACAAGTTTACCTTGATCCATTAATATTTTTGCTTGTTCACCAAGCGTTGTGTGCTTAGACACATTTTCTCTAAGCATATCGCCAGTAGAAATATGCGGAATATTATATTCTTCGACAATATACTCAGACATCGTTCCTTTGCCACTTCCCGCAGGTCCCATAATTAATAAATTCATTATTAGACCTCCTATTTCAAGAATCCATGATATTGCTTTTGCGTCAATTGTCCTTTTAATTGAGACATTGTTTCCATCGCAACACCAACAACGATGATAATTCCTGTACCACCTAATGAAGTAGATGCAGGTAAGCTAGTTACCATTGGTAACAAATATGGAATTACAGCAATAACTGTTAAAGCAATACCACCTAATACCGTAATTCTATTTAATACTTTCTTCAAATATTCTTTAGTTTCACTTCCGGGACGAACCCCAGGAATATAAGCACCTGATTTATTTAGATTATCCGCAATTTGATCAGGATTAACTTGCAAGTTAGTATAGAAGAAAGTAAATAATAATGTCAAGATTGCATATAATGCTAAACCAAATGGTTTATTTAAACTCAAGAAATTACTTAAGCTTTGATATGCTTCTTGATTAATAAAACTCAAAATAATTTGAGGTGAAGTTATGATAGCTTGGGCAAAAATAACTGGAATTACACTTGCAGAATTTATCTTTAATGGCAAGAAATTCTTATTGTTATTTGAACGAGCCACAGAACTATTAGTATATTGAATAGGAATCTTTCTAACAGCTAATTGCATGATAACAACCAAAATAATAATCAATAAGTTAACAATAATATAAATTGCAAATTGAATAATTCCAGCCATCATTGCAGATTGTTCAGCTGTACCTACTAATAATTGATATACTTGCGCATAACTAAATGGCATATTTGATACGATACCAGCAAAGATAATCATAGAAATACCATTACCGATACCTTTTTGCGTAATTCTATCACCTATCCATAATAAGAACATTGTACCAGCTGTTAAAACTGTTGCGGTATATAGATATGTACCAATATCACTTGCAACCATAACATTATATAAGTTATCAAAACTCATAACCATTGTAAATGATTGAACAAATGATAAGATAACACCTAAATAACGAGTAATCTTATCAAGTTTAACTCTACCAGTTTGTCCAGATTTAGATAGTTCAGACAAATATGGAATAACATCCATACTCAACAATTGAATAACGATTGAAGCTGTAATATATGGACCAACACCCATTGCAAAGATACTTAATCTTTCTAAAGTACCTCCACCTAACAGATTCATCATATTCAAAATTGAATTACTACCAATACTTGCAGCCAATAAATCAGCATCTACGCCTGGAACCGGTATACTTGATCCCAGGCTATAGATAAATAACATTGCAAGTGTAAATAAGATCTTACCTCTAATTTCCTTGTTTCTAAACAAGTCGCCAAAGGTTTTGATCATATTAGATCACCTCTACTTTTCCGCCCGCTTTTTCAATAATTTCTTTTGCAGTAGCAGAGAATTTATTAGCTTGTACAGTTAATTTCTTAGTAAGTTCACCACATCCTAATACTTTTAAACCATCTAATTCCTTCTTTAACATGCCTGCTGCTTTTAATGTTTCAAAGTTTACAACTGCACCATCTTCAAATGCATTTAAACTTTCCACATTAATAATAGCATATTCTTTACGTGTATAGTTAGTAAATCCACGTTTAGGAATACGTTTATATAGAGGTGTTTGTCCACCTTCAAATCCTAATGCAACTCCGCCACCAGATCTTGCATTTTGACCCTTATGACCTTTACCACTGGTTTTACCTGTGCCAGATCCATGACCGCGTCCAATACGCTTTCTAACAGAACGAGCACCTTCAGTATATTGTAAATTTTCTAATTTCATAAAAGTGTGTTCCTCCTTATCTAATTTCAGTTGGTTTCTTTTCACGCAACTTAGCTACGCCTTCAAGTGTTTTTAAATTTTGTAAAGCTGCAACTGTTGCATGAACAACGTTGATTGGACGACGAGATCCGATACATTTAGAAAGAACATCAGTTACACCAGCTAATTCTAATACAGCACGAACTGCACCACCAGCGATAACACCAGTACCTTCAGAAGCAGGTTTTAAGAATACTTCACCAGCACCATAAATACCAGTTACTTCATGAGGAATAGTTCTTCCTTTATCAACTAATTTAACTTTGAAGACATTCTTCTTAGCAGCTTCAACTGCTTTCTTGATTGCATCAGGTACTTCGTTAGCTTTGCCAAGTCCATATCCGACACGACCCTTTCTATCTCCAACAACAACTAAGGCAGAGAAGCGCATACGGCGTCCACCTTTTACCGTTTTGCTGACACGATTAATGACAACGACACGTTCTTCGAATTCTTTTTCTTCACGTACTCTTCTTGGTTTACGTTCCATTTTTTGCTCCTTCCTTAGAATTTAAGTCCAGCTTCTCTAGCAGCATCTGCTAAAGCTTGGACACGTCCATGGTATACATAACCACCACGGTCAAATACAACTTTTGTAATATTCTTTTCAGCACATCTTTTGGCAATTTCAGCACCAACTGCTTTAGCAGCTTCGATATTTCCACCATTTGCTAATTTCATATCTACGCTAGATGCACTAGCTAATGTAGTTTGATTTACATCATCGATAACTTGCACATGAATGTGGCTGTTAGATCTGAACACATTAAGTCTAGGACATTCAGGAGTTCCACTAACTTTTCTACGAACACGTGCATGACGACGTTGTCTTTCTTGATTCTTATCTGTTTTCTTAAGCATAGTTTATCTCCTTTCCTATTTCTTACCAGCCGTTTTACCTTCTTTACGGCGGATATGTTCACCTTTATATTTGATACCTTTACCTTTATATGGTTCAGGTTTACGAGATGCTCTAACGTTAGCTGCAAATTCACCAACACGTTGTTTATCAATACCACTAATTTTAATTTCTGTAGCAGATGGACATACAACAGTTAAGCCATCTTCAATTTCAAATTCAACTGGATGAGAATAACCAACATTTAATGTTAATTTCTTACCACTAACAGCAGCTCTGAAACCAATACCAACTACTTCTAATTCACGAGTGAATTCTTGGTGACAACCTTCAACCATGTTATGAATTAAAGCACGAGTTGTACCATGTAATTGTTTGATTTGTTTTTCGTCATTAGGACGAATTACTTTACAAATACCATCTTTAACTTCAATAGTTAATAATGGACTAAATTGACGTGTTAAAGTTCCCTTAGGACCCTTTACAGTCACCTCATTGCCTGGAGCTACGATAACTTCAACGCCCTCAGGAATGGTAATCGCTTTATTTCCGATACGTGACATTTTCTATTTCCTTTCGTCTTATATTACCATACATAAGCGACAACTTCGCCGCCTGCTTGTTTAGCTCTAGCTTCTTTATCAGTCATCAAACCTTGTGAAGTAGAAATAATTGCAATTCCTAAACCGTTTAATACACGAGGAATTGAATTTGCTTTTGTGTAAACTCTTAAACCAGGTTTACTAATTCTCTTAATACCACTGATAACTTTTTCATCATGTGGTCCATATTTTAATGTGATAACGATTTTCTTTTCAGCAGAAGTTTCACCTTCTAATTTATAGTTAGTGATATAACCTTCTTCTTTTAAAATTCTCGCAATTTCCATTTTTACTTTAGAATTAGGTACTTCTACAACCTCATGATGAGCTTGTACACCATTTCTAATTCTTGTAAGCATATCTGCAATTGGATCAGTCATATTCATAAATTAACCTCCTCCTTACCAGCTAGCCTTTTTAACTCCAGGAATTTGACCTTTATAAGCCAATTCTCTGAAACAAATACGGCATAGTTTATATTTTCTTAACACAGAATGTGGACGACCACAACGTTCACATCTTGTATATTCTCTAGTAGAGAATTTCTGAGGACGTTGTTGTTTAACTTTCATTGATGTTTTAGCCATTTAATTGTCCTCCTATTTAGCAAACGGCATGCCCATTTCAGCTAATAATGCATGCGCTTCATCATTTGTTTTAGCAGAAGTAACGATAACGATATCCATACCTCTTACACGGTTAACTTTATCATAATTGATTTCAGGGAAAATCAATTGTTCTTTGACACCTAATGTATAGTTACCACGACCATCAAATGCCGTATTACTTACACCACGGAAATCACGAACACGAGGTAAAGAAATATTGAATAATTTATCTAAGAATTCATACATTTTTTCACCACGTAATGTTACCTTACAACCAATTGGCATACCTTCACGCAATTTGAAGTTAGCAATTGATTTTTTAGCTTTTGTAACTACTGGTTTTTGACCAACGATAGCTGTTAATTCTGCAACTGCTTCATCTAAAGCTTTAGGATTGCTGATTGCATCACCAACACCCCAGTTTACAACAACTTTTTCAATTTTTGGGCATTGCATAACAGTTGTATAGTTAAACTTTTTAGTCAATGCTGGAATAACTGTTGTCTTATATCTTTCTTGAAGGCGGTTCATTATTTCTTCTTACCTCCTTTGATTTCTTTACCAGTTCTCTTATTAATACGAATTTTCTTTCCATCTTCGAATTTATAACCTACACGAGCAACCTTTTTAGATCTTCCATCATAGATCATAACATTAGAAACATGGATTGGAGCTTCTTGTTCAACGATGCCCCCATCAGGATTTTGTTGTGTAGGTTTAATATGTTTTTTAACAATATTTACACCTTCAACAATTACCTTTTCACTTTTATGACCAACGGCTTTAACTTCACCGATAGTTCCTTTGTAGTGACCAGTGATCACTTTTACTTTATCGCCAACTTTAATTTTCATCTTTTGGTCACTCCTTCTCTATAGTACTTCTGGTGCTAAAGATACAATTTTCATGAAATCTTTATCACGCAATTCACGAGCAACTGGACCAAAGATACGAGTTCCTTTAGGAGTCTTATCATCTTTGATAATTACAGCTGCATTATCATCAAATTTA
Source organism: uncultured Erysipelotrichaceae bacterium (assembly GCA_944326095.1). GTDB lineage: Bacteria > Bacillota_I > Bacilli_A > Erysipelotrichales > Erysipelotrichaceae > JALEVB01. The sequence goes on from CALVCO010000021.1 coordinate 19,037, forward strand.
ATATATGAACCATTTTCCCTTCTGATTCCATATACAGTTCTTACTACTACGGCTTTAACAACATCACCTTTTTTAACGCTTCCGTTAGGTGCTGCTTGTTTTACAGCACAAACAACGATATCACCGATGTTTGCATTTTTTCTTTTACTGCCGCCTAAACAACGGATAACCAATAATTCTTTAGCACCAGTGTTATCAGCGACTCTTAATCTACTTTCATTTTGAATCATCTTTAACTTCCTCCTTAATGTGCTTATAGAATTACAGCTTTTTCAACAATCTTAACTAGACGGAATCTTTTTGTTGCGCTCAATGGACGAGTTTCCATGATTTCAACGATATCACCAATCTTAGCTTCATTGTTTTCATCATGAGCTTTAAATTTCTTAGAATATTTAACGCGTTTTGAATATAAAGGATGACTCTTATGTGTTGTGATTTCAACAGTAATTGTCTTATCCATTTTATCTGAAACAACAGTTCCACGTAAAACTTTACGTTTAGATCTTTCCATTTTTAGTCCTCCTTCTATTTAACTTCACTAAGCTCACGCTCAGTGATTACTGTTTTGATTCTAGCTATAGTTTTCTTAACTTCGCGCATTCTAGCAGGATTTTCTAATTGTCCTGTAGCTTGTTGGAAACGAAGGTTGAATAGTTCTTCTTTTAAAGAAGTAATTTCTTGAGCTAATTCTGCATTACTCTTATCACGAATTTCTTTAACGTTCATTACTATTTTGCCTCCTGTCCTTTCTTAACAAATCTTGTTTTGATTGGTAATTTGTGTTGAGCAAGTCTTAAAGCTTCTCTAGCTACTTCTTCACTAACACCACCAACTTCAAACATTACTCTACCAGGTTGAACAACTGCTACCCATCCTTCAGGAGCACCTTTACCTGATCCCATACGTACTTCAAGTGGTTTTTTAGTAATTGCCAAGTGAGGGAAAATTTTAATCCAAACTTGACCACCACGGTTCATATAACGTGTCATCGCAACACGGGCTGCTTCGATTTGACGGTTAGAAACATAAGCTCCTTCTTCCGCAACTAAACCATATTCACCAAAAACGATCTCACGACCAGCTTTTGCTCTACCTTCATAACTTAATCTATGAGGTCTTCTATATTTTGTTCTATTAGGCATCAACATAATTAATTACCTCCTTCAGCTGCAACAGGAGCTTCAGCTTTAACTTCAGCTTGTTTAGCTTCAACTCTAGGTTTTTGATTACGAGGACGACGATCGTTACGATTTCTACGATTGTTTGGTGCATGTTTAACAGCTTCAGGTTCTTTAACCATTTCACCAGGAAGAACTTCACCACGACAAATCCAAACTTTAACGCCTAGTTTACCAAATGTTGTATCAGCTTCATACCAAGCATAGTCGATATCACTTCTTAAAGTATGTAAAGGTACGATACCTTCAGAATAACCTTCACCTCTAGCGATATCAGCTCCACCTAAACGTCCAGAAACTAAAGTTTTAATACCTTTAGCTCCAGCTCTCATTGTTTGTTGGATAGCTTTCTTTTGACAAATACGGAATGATTGACGTTGTTCCAATCCTTCAGCAATTTTTCTAGCTACTAAATGAGCATCTAAATCAGGATTAGCAACTTCAACAATATCAATCTTAACTTCTTTGCCTTTTGTTAATTTTGTTAATTTATTCTTTAATGTTTGAATCTTATCTTTACCTTCAGCATCTTTACTAACGATAACGCCAGGTCTAGCTGCACGGATAATTACTTTCACATTGTTCTTAGAAGTACGTTCAATTTCTACTCTAGAAACATATGCATCTTTTAATTGTTTAAAGATAAATTCACGAATCTTAATATCTTCATTTAATAATGTTCCATAATCTGCATCATTAGCGTACCATCTTGATTCCCAATCACGAATAACGCCAACACGCATACCAATTGGACTTACCTTTTGACCCATATTGAACTCCCTTCCTTATCTTTCTTCAACCACTACTGTAATGTGGCTTGTTCTTTTTAGAATTTGTGAAGCATTTCCTTTTGCACGAGGCATCCAACGTTTCATTGTAATACCTTCGTCAGCATAACATGCTTTAATATATAATTTATTTTCATCTAATTGATGATTATTTTTAGCATTCGCAATAGCTGATTTTACAACCTTGCTAACTTCTGCAGCCGCATGGTTAGGTGTAAATTTTAAAATTGCTAATGCTTCTTGAGCATCTTTTCCTCTAACAAGATCTAGCACAAGTCTAACTTTACGAGGAGCGATGCGTATTGTTTTTGCTACTGCTTTAACTTCCATCTTTTTATCTCCTTTTCTTATGCTTTCTTATCGTCACCATGTCCACCGAATTTACGAGTAGCCACAAACTCACCAAGTTTATGTCCTACCATATCTTCTGTAACATATACAGGAACATGTTCTTTACCATTGTGAACTGCAAATGTATGTTCAACAAAACTAGGGAAAATAGTTGATCTACGTGACCAAGTCTTGATAACTTCTTTTTTACCAGAAGCATTTAAGGCTTCAACTTTTTTCATTAAATGTTCATCACAGAACGGACCCTTTTTTAAACTACGTGCCATTTACTTTCTCCCTTCCTATTTTTCATTACGTCTTCTAACAATTAATTTAGAAGATTTATTCTTAGTTTTACGAGTTTTAACACCCATAGCTTTCTTGCCCCAAGGAGTCATTGGTGATTTACGTCCGATAGGTGTTCTACCTTCACCACCACCATGAGGGTGATCAACTGGGTTCATTACTGAACCACGAACAGTAGGACGAATACCCATCCATCTAGATCTACCAGCTTTACCAATATTTACTAGATTGTAATCTTCGTTACCAACAGTACCAATGGTAGCACGACAGTTATTTAATACTTTTCTAACTTCACCAGAAGATAAACGTAATGTTACATATCTACCTTCCATACCAAGGATTTGTGCTGAACAACCTGCAGATCTTGCTAATTGTCCACCTTTTCCAGGAGTTAATTCAACATTATGAACAACTGTACCTTCAGGAATATTTTTCAATTCTAACGCATTACCAACTTTAATATCGCAGCTTTCGCCAGATAATACTTTTGTTCCAACAGTTAAACCTTTTGGAGCAATTATGTAACGCTTTTCTCCATCAACATAATGTAACAAAGCAATGTTAGCACTACGGTTTGGATCATATTCAATTGCAGCAACTACTGCAGGGATATTATCTTTATTACGTTTGAAGTCAATAATACGATATTGACGTTTATGACCGCCACCTTGATGACGAGTCGTGATACGACCGTTATTATTACGACCACCTTTAGAATGTAAAGGAGCTAACAATGAACGTTCAGGAGTACTCTTAGTAATTTCTTCATTAACTAATGTGCTCATTCCACGACGACCAGGTGTCGTTGGTTTATATTTCTTTATAGCCATTATTTTTTCCTTCCTTTCGCAATTTTCCGGAGATAGCGACTTCCTCCGATATTTTTAATTTTTATTTATTACCGAAAAGATCAATATCTTTTCCTTCAGGTAATTTAACAATTGCTTTTTTATAAGCACTTGTTTTACCAACGTATTTACCAACACGTTTTGTTTTTGGATGAACATTCACAATATTTACAGAAACTGGTTTAATATTGTAAATTTCTTCAATTGCTTGACGTACAGCCGTCTTATTTGTATCTTTAGCAACTTCAAAAGTTACTTTATTATCAGCGTCCATTAGTTTCATTGTTTTTTCAGTAACGATTGGACGAATAATGATGTCTCTTGCGTTTAACATTATGCAAATACCTCCTGTGCTTTTTCAGCTGCAGCTTTGGTAATTACTACTTGATCAGCATTTACGATATCATAAACATTTAATGATTCAACTGTAAGCATCATTGCATTTGGAATATTTCTCATTGACAAGAATGCATTATCAAATTCTTCAGCAATATCAACTACAAATAAAGTTTTCTTTTCAAAGTTAAATGCTTTCATAACTTCTACAAACTTCTTAGTCTTGATTTCTTCAAATTTGATTCCCTCTAATACAGTTAAACTATTTGATGCAACCTTGCTGCTCAAAGCAGATCTTAAAGCCAATCTTCTAACTTTACGATTTAATTTGAAACCATAACTTCTTGGTGTTGGACCAAAAGCAATTCCTCCACCTCTCCATTGAGTAGCACGTGTACTACCTTGTCTAGCACGACCTGTACCTTTTTGTCTGAAAGGTTTTTTACCGCCTCCAGATACTTCAGAACGAGTCTTTGTTTTATGAGTTCCTTGACGCAAACTAGCTTGTTGTAACAATACTGCATCAAAGATTGCTTGTTTGTTAGGTTCAATGTTAAATACTGCATCAGCTAATTCCATAGAGCCAACAACTTTGGCTTCTAGGTTATAAATATCCATCTTTGGCATTATTTAACCTCCTTTGTTTCGTAGCTCAACAATTCTTTTGGTGCAACATTCTTAACACCTTTAACAGTTGTCTTAACGATTACCATAGCCCTTTTTGGTCCAGGTACGTTTCCTTTAATCAACATATAATTGTTTTCAGCATCAACTTTAATAATTTCTAGATTTTGATTTGTAGTGGTGTAGCAACCTTCATGACCTGGCATTGGTGTATTCTTTTCAATACGACCATTGTTTCTACCAGTTGTAGCTAATGAACCAACGCTTCTATGGCTTGGACCAGCACCGTGAGATTTAGGACCAATTGTAGCATTGTTTCTAACGATTGTTCCTTTATAGCCTTTACCTTTTGATACACCAGTTACATCTACGATATCACCAGCGGAAAAGATATCAACTTTTACTTCAGCACCAACTTCAAGATCCATCATACCGTTACCTCTAATTTCACGAACGAATCTCTTTGCTGCTGTGTTAGCTTTTTTAGCATGACCTAATTCAGCTTTGTTAGCTCTAGATTCTTTAATGTCTTCAAAGCCTAATTGAACAGCTTCATAACCATCATTTTCCACAGTTTTCTTTTGTAATACAACATTTGGTGTACATTCAACAACTGTTACTGGAATTAATTGGCCTTCAGCTGTAAACACTTGAGTCATACCAAGTTTACGACCTAATATACCTTTCATACGTGTTCTTTTTCTCCTTTTCTACTAAAGTTTAATTTCAATATCAACGCCACTAGGCAAATCCAAACGACTCAATGCTTCGATTGTTTCAGCACTAGGACCGATGATTTCAATCAAACGTTTATGTGTTCTAATTTCGAATTGTTCACGAGAATCTTTATATTTGTGAACAGCTCTTAATACTGTTACCACTTGTTTTTCAGTTGGTAGTGGAACTGGACCAACAATCTTTTTAGCACCGTGAGTATTAACAGTCTTAACGATCTTTTCGCTAGCTGCATCCAAATTACGGTGTTCGTAAGCTTTCAAACGAATTCTTACAGAATTTTTAGCCATGAAATTTTCCTCCTTATTTTCATCTATCTATACTAGATAGTTCGCTCGATGTGAATTACCTGGTTCATCCTGTGACAACGTGTCTCAGTGTGCCAGCAACCTCCCATGTCCACGCGAATGCCTATATATAATACTATTAAAATAATCGCATTGCAAGCTTTTTTTTAGGCTTTTTTTGAATTTTTTTATATTTTAAAAAATGCAAGCTTTTTGACTAAATTTTAATCAAATATTATAATAAAAGTATGAAATTATTCCAAAAAAAGATAAAAAAAGCCGTAGTTTGTATCCACGGTTTTGGCCTAAGAGGTCCCAAAGAATTTGATAACTTAGTTTTGCCACTAGAAAAGGAAGGTTATAAAGTATTTATTCCAAAACTATTCGATTTAAACAATCCTAATGATATCGAATGGGCAAATTGGATATTTAAGGCAGAAAAAGTAATTAATGACATTCAAAATGAATTCGATGAGATAATTATCATTGGCTTTTCAATGGGTGGTATCATCGCTAGTTATTTAGCCAATAAAGCAAAAGTTTCTAAAGTAATCTTACTAGCTTGCGCATATGATTATATGAATGTAGATAATGTAATTGACTATATTTTCTCTAGAAATAAAAAAACCTCTATACCACAACCATTTAAGGATGCTTTTAGAAATTTAGTAGACAATACCAAAAGCTCTGTTGAACGTATCAAAGTCCCTTGTCTATTATTACATTGCGATCATGATGAAGTCATTAATATCTCAAGCAGTTATAAATTAATGAAAAAAATTCCAACTGAAGATAAGATGTTAATTACTTTCTCAAATGGACAACATCGATTATTAGATGATCCAATATGTAAAGATGCTGTAATTAATAATATTATATATTTTATAAAAAAAGGCCATGAGTAAAATCATGGCTTTAAAATATTTTAAGTAAATCTTTAAATTCATATATGCGCTTAACAGGAATATCACTAATTCTTTTATTATCAGTAAAAAACCAAATAGGCTCCATACCAGCGCGATATGCCCCAACAATATCAGCATAGAAATTATCACCAACAAAGGCAATTTCATCACAAGATAATCCTAACTTATTAGCTGCTAATTCAAAAATACGCTTATCAGGTTTATCAATACCAACCTCTTGTGAAATTAAACATACATCAAAATAATCAATTACTTTTGTATATTCTAATTTAATCAATTGACTTTTTACTGGTCCATTAGTAATACAACCAATTTTATAATTTTTATGAAGTTCACTTAAAACTTCTAAACAATCATCTTGTAATACATTAAATAAATGGAAAGTTTCATACCATTCATTAACCCAGTAATCAATATCTAAATTTAAATCATATTTTTTATTTAATTGTTCAAATACATGTTTCTTAGAAATAGTACCATACTCATCCCAAGTCATCATGCGTTGAACAATTCCTTCAAGTTCTAATGGATTATCAACCAAGTGAGGAAAAATCTTTTTCGCAACATCTTGGTATTTTCGATAAGCACTCAAAAGTCTATTGGACAAAGTTCCATCATAATCAAATAATATAGCTTTAATCATCATCTAAAATCCTCATAAAATTGAATAAAAAAATTGTTTAAGTTAGTATGAAATATATTCACAACAAATAAAAATCCCAACAATATTATAAATAGGGTCATTATCTTAAAAGATTTAAACCATCTTAACATAATAAATACCTCGCTAATATTATAGGGATAATAAATAAAAAAATCCACCTAAATAGAAGGTGGAAATAACCTGGCAACTTGCTAGTTTCACTATGGCAAGCATAGCTATAT
>CALVCO010000022.1 GCA_944326095.1 uncultured Erysipelotrichaceae bacterium
ATTTAAACATAACAGCTTCTACTGATTTAATAAGATACATAAAAGAAATGTTTGCCTTACCTATTACTAACTATATGCTTAAAGAATCGGATATAAAGAAAACACTGAACTGGAAAATCTAGTTCAGTGTACTTTTTTATAAACTAACACCATTTTTGTATGTTAAATTTAAAAAACAGGTATTATAACAAAAAGAACAAGAAAACTTAGTTTCTTGTTCAATTTATCCTATTTTTTCAGCCAATTCCTTAGCTTTTATATTAAAATCACCCATTTGCTCTTGCAAATCTTTACGTAATTGAGTCAATGATACATTCAGCATATGATTATTAACTACTTGTTTTCCACTTACAAATACATGTTTAACATCACTAGAATTTGCACTATAAACTAGTAATGAATAAGGATCATGACAAGGAAACATATGGGCTGCATCTAAGGATACTACAACAATATCTGCTTTTTTTCCAACTTCTAAAGAACCAATTTCTTTATCCATCTTTAAAGCTTTAGCCCCACCCATAGTCGCAATCTTTACAATATCTTTAGCTGGAAATAAAGAACGATCATGATATTTAGTCTTTTGTGCCCCAGCAAACATACGCATAGAAATAAATAAATCTAAAGTATTGCCACTACTAGCTCCATCAGTTCCTAATCCCACATCAATACCAGCTTTAATCATATCTTTAACAGGGGCTATACCTTTTCCCGCTTTTAAATTTGAAGCAATACAATGAGAAACTTTTACCTTGTTTTTTGCCATTAAGGCAATATCTTCATCATTTAAATGAATACAATGAACAGCTAATAAATGCTCATTTAAACAACCTAAATCATTTAGCCAAGCAACCGGCGTCTTTCCAAAATTATCCGCAAAATAAGTCATTTCATAATCCATTTCTGCTACATGACTCATCAATAAAGTATCATATTTTTTTACGATTTCCATTGCTTTTTGAAAGATTTCTGGACGATTAGTATTTGTGCCATGCAAAGCTAAAATAGGTCTAACTAATTCATGATTTTGCCATCTAGCAATAAAGCTTTCACCGATTGCTAAACCTTCGCAATCATTTGCAGCATCACAGCTCTTTTGATTAATTACCGTTTCCCCAAGTAACGCTCTTATTCCCATCTTTTGAGCAGCATTGGCTAAATCATCCATAAAATAATACATATCTGCAAATGTCGTTATCCCCGCAAGCAACATTTCCCCCATACCATAACATGAAGCAGCAAAAGCTAATTTACCATTCATACAAGCATTTTCTAAAGGAAATAAGAAGCGACGAAGACGATCTGGACAATCATCGCCTAATGTGCGAAAAGGCACCATCGGTACATGACAATGAGTATTTACCATGCCAGGAATTACTAAGCAATTATCTGCATCAATAATCTCATCTAGCTTATCATGTTCCTTTTTTTCACCTACATAAGTTATCTTATTATCTTCAATTAAGATATCCCCATGTTGATATTCATGATTATTATCATCCATAGTTAATATCCAACCATTGGTAATTAACTTTCTCATTTTACTTCCTCCACAAGATTAATAATCTTCTGTTCTTTAGTCAATACTAAGCCTTTATCACTAATTTTTAAAGTAGGTGATACTAATAAAGATAAAGTAGCTATCGACATGATTTCATTATCATGTTCATAACCTAATGCTTTTATGGCTTCACGAACTTTTTCTAAGTCTTTTCCTAATTCTTCAATTGGTTTACTAGTTACAATGCCTCCAATTTTTAAAACACATCTAGCAATCACTTGATGATCTTTTACTACTACAAAACCACCTTGCATCTTCAATAATTCATTTTGCGCAAGCACCATATCTTCATTATTATTTCCTAATACTAATACATTATGATGATCGTGGGCCCAAGAAGAAGCGATTGCTCCTTGTTTTTTTAAAGCATTTGCTACTAAACCATATGCTATATCTTGCGATTTTCCATAACGCTCAAAAATCGTAATAAGTGATAAATCTTCTTTATCTAAGATACCATCTTTAATTTTTAACCATCTTTGTTGATGATGCGTAAAAGTAGAATGTGGTTCAATTGCCATTATATTACATAAAGCTTCATTACCATCAAGTCTTACTTGAAAATCAGCAATAGTAGCCATTTTACAATGTAAACTATTTAAAAACTTTTCAGGAATATTAGGCAATTGTTTATGAGTTAAATTAGAAACATCAATACCCTTTTTATAAACCTTCTTTATTTTAAAATTATCGATATCATCCAATAAGATAAAATCAGCAATCCTACCTGGAGCTATTGCCCCTCTATCATCTAGATGCATTCTTCTAGCACTAGTAAAAGTAGCACAATAAATAGCCATCTCCTTAGGCATACCCATTTTAATAGCTAAAGCTACTAATTCATTTAAATGACCATAACAAAGTTTATCAGCCATCACATCATCAGTAACAAAACAAAAATATTCATAAAAATTATTTTCTATCAAACAATCAATTACTTCTTTAGTCATGGATTTTCTTTGAATTTCTAAAAACATACCATTACTAATTTTTTCATAAACACTTTTATATGTTTGATGAGTATGGTCCGCACTAATACCTTTATATATGAAAGTCTGCAATTGTTCACCATCAATTTTAGGACAATGTCCCTCTAAGGGCATTTGAAAACGTTTTTCTTTACAAGCTTTAATAATATTAGCACTCAAAGAATTCTCTTCATAACAAACATCATGAAAGTTCATAACTTCACCCAAGCAAACAATTCTAGGATCATCCAATAATTCCTTTACCTCATCTACACCAATTATTCCTTTTGTAGTTTCTAAATTAGGATTAGTAGAAGGCACACTAGAAGGAATGCCATAAAAAATATCTAATGGCGTTTGTTGAGATAAAAAGAAGAGTATCCCTTCTTTGCCTGCTACATTTGCAATCTCATGAGGATCAGCTACCACCGTAGTAGTCCCCCAAGGCAATGCACTATATGCGAAACAATAAGGAATACTCATTGAACTTTCAATATGCATATGAATATCAATCAATCCAGGAATCATATAAGCATTATTACCATCAATAATCTTAGCACTATCACTTTGAATATTAGGTGCAATATAAGCAAATTTTCCATCTTTGATTGCTACATCATTAAAAATAAATTTCTTTAAAAAACTATTAAATACCCAACAATTTTTAACGATTATATCATATGTCATCATAATTTAACCTTTTAATTAACGATTAAGAATACGATTCCATTGATCAGTCCATTGTGTTAATAATGGATTAACAAAAGTATAATCAATTGTCTTAGCATTTTCAGCTACAGCACCATAAGTAAGATTTGCAGCCTCTTCATCACTCAATTCAACATTAACATTAGTAGGACCTTCATTTAATGATAAGCTAGTAACTTCTTGTAATTGTTGAGAAATACGCCATTCAATATATTTATAAGCCATTTCCTTATTATCACTAGAAGCAACTACATCAATAGTATTAAAGTTAGCATATGTACCACTTTCAGGAACCATATAAACTACTTGTTCAGCCGCATTTTGAATATTAGGAACTGCAAAATCACCAACTACAGCAGCCTTGATTTCCCCAGCTGCAAACATATTAGCTAAATCACTAGACTTAGTATAAGTCTTAACAACATTAGGCTTAATTTCTTCTAAAGCTGCAAAAGCAGCAGCACCATCATCAGCTGTAATATCTTGACCAGCATGATCACTAGCAATATATACCATTGCAGGACCAAATGTAGTAGTAATATCTGGAATAGCGATAGCACCTTCTAAATCAGCATTCCACAAATCATCCCAAGAAGTAATTTCATAACCAACAGCTTCAGGATCATAAACGATACCAACACTTTGAATAACAAATGCAGGACCATAACCACTAGCTTCTTGCATAGCCTTAGCAGGCGCAATCAATTCAGATAAATTAGTAATCTTAGTATCATCTAATTGCTCAAATAAACCTGCTTCATATCCTCTAGCAGCAGTAGATTGATTCAATTCGATAACATCGATACCACTTTCAGGATTGTTTTCTAATTTAGTATAACGATCAGCCGCATTACCTAAATCAGTAATAACATCACAATCATACATTTCTTCAAAAGGTTTGATGATATCTTCATTTACGATATCTTCACTAAGTTGGAATGTTGAAACTGTTAAAGTACAACCTGTAGATGCTTCTTCATTACTAGAAGATGAACATCCGCTCACCCCAAGTAACAATGCTAAACTAAGCAAACAAAAAATTAATTTCTTCATGTTCTTTCTTTCCCCCTTTTTTTATACTAGAACAATCTTATTTTCAGGCAAATACAAATGTAATGTTTCACCTGTTTCATAAACTTTATTACCATCACCATTGACAATTAAATTACCAATTGGTGTGCTAACTTCATATTGATAACTCTTACCTAAGAAGGTACGAACCTGAATAGTACCAGAAATACTATTTAAATTTGAAGCTTCATCAACAATTAAAATATCATCAGGTCTAATAGTAATTTTAGCTTGTTTCAAATCACTATTATCACATTTAAAGATATAATCTAAAGCCTTATATGTACCATCATCTTGTCTATCTACACTAATGAAATTTTCAAAACCAATAAAGCGCGCAACAAATTCTGTCTTAGGTTTTGCATATATATTTTCTGGCGTATCATATTGTTCAATGACACCACCATTCATAATAGCTACTCTATCCGAAATAGAGAAACATTCTTCTTGATCATGAGTAACAAATATCGTTGTAATACCTAATTTTTTCTGCAAACGTTTAATTTCTACACGCATTTGAATTCTTAACTTAGCATCCAAATTACTTAAAGGTTCATCCAACAATAATAACTTAGGTTCAATAACTAAAGCTCTAGCCAATGCCACACGTTGTCTTTGACCACCTGACATTTGCTTAGGCAAACGATCTTTATATTCTGTTAAACCACAGATTTCTAACATATTATTAACTTTTTGTTCAATTGTAGCCTTATCCATTTTACGCATTTTTAAACCAAAAGCTACATTTTCAAATACCGTTAAATGAGGAAATAAAGCATAGCTTTGAAATACGATACCAAAATTACGTTTATGCACTGGAATCTTCGTATAATTTTGACCACCTACTAAAAAATCTCCTGACTTAGTATCAATATATCCTGCAACTACTCTTAAAGTAGTAGTCTTACCACAACCACTAGGTCCTAATAAAGATACTAATTCACCCTCATTAATTTGTAGGTTTAACCCCTCTAAAACATTAGTCTTGCCATCATAGCTAACACAAATATCTTTTAAATCTACAAAAGCCATACTATCCTCCTATTTTGCTAAGGCCGAAATGCCCAAAGTCTTTTCAACAATAAACATAATTATAATAGTCGCAAGCATCAACAATACCGAAACTGCTGAAACAGTTGGATCATAATTATATTCGACATAACTCATCAATGATGCAGGCAATGTAGTTATACCTGGACCACTTAAGAACATCGAAACTGGAATATTATTAAATGAATTAATAAAAGCTAATAAGAAAGCCGAAATAATACCACTAGAAATATTAGGCAATACCACTTTAAAGAAAGCTAAAAACTTATTACAACCTAAACTCCAAGCAACTTCTTCAATCGAATAATCAAATTGTTCAAGTGAACCACCAACAACCCTAATAATATAAGGAAGTACCACTAAGAAATGACCTAACAACAAGCCTTCAAATACGGGCATCTTAAGTTTAATAACTACAAATTGAAATAAAGCATAACCAACAACAATACCAGGAACAATTGTAGGTGATAAAAAGAAACTCTTAATAAATTTACGACCTTTAACACTATATCTAGACAAAGCATAAGCAGCTGGAATACCAATAATAAGCGCCAATATTGTAGCCAAAAAAGCAATTTGTATACTCAAGATAAATGCTTTTCTAAATGATTCAGAACTCAAAGCTTTACCAAACCATTCTAATGAAAAACCCTTAATAGGAAAGCTAATAGTAGGTTCACTACCAAAAGCCGTAACCGCAATAATTAATAAAGGAATAAATAAGAAGGCAAATACCAATATAGCAAATATCGTCAATCCTTTATATCTACGCATCTATCTCACCTCGTTTATCTAATTTAGCCGCAATCAAATTCAACACTTTCATTACTACTAAAGTAATGATAATCATCACTGCTGCAATAACCCCTGCTCCTGACCAATCATTTAAAGTCATCGCTCTTTGATAAATCAAAGTAGCTAAAACAAGCGATTTATTACCACCTAATAATTGAGGAGTAGTATAAGCCGTAAGTGCACCAGTAAATACTAATACCGCACCAGTTAAAATACCAGGAACACTCAAAGGTAAAACTACCTTAATAAAAGCTTTTAGCTTACTAGCACCTAAGCTTTCCGCAGCCTCCATCATATCATTATCAATTTGATCCATAACTCCAACAAGCGTCATAATCATAAGAGGTAAAAATAAATAAATAGTACCAATCAATACAGAAAATTCAGTATAAAGCATACCAATAGGTTCATCAACAATACCAATAGCCATCAATAAATTATTAATTACCCCATTTTTACCTAAGATATTAATCCAAGCAAATGATCTAACAACTGAATTTGTAAGCATAGGGAAAATAGAAATCGCAATTAATATACCCTTCCATTTCGCACTACAACGTGAAATAAAATAAGCACTAGGAACCCCTAAAATTATACAAACTATCGCCGCAATCAAAGCAATCCTAATTGTCCTAATCAATATTTCAATATAATACTCATCCGTAAAAAAGCTTGTATAAGCACTCAAAGAAAAGCCATCAGGAAATAATGTAGGCCACAAGATTGCAAATAATGGTACCATCAAGAAAAAGATCAATAGCACAATTCCTGGCAACAGAAATAAATAAGGCATGCTTTTTTTCATTTGCTTTCCCCCTTAAAAATATAAAGGCCTCTATATGATATATAGAAGCCAAAAAACATCTTCAAAATATCATCATAGTCCGACAATTTACGGCTGTCGGGTAGAAACTTAACACACCATATCTGCGCCATATATGACAAATTCAAAAACGCTAGTATTATAACAAACAAAGACTATCTTTGTCTATATTTACAAATTAATTATAACATATAATAACAAACTTCCAAATGCTAAAGATTTTTTACAATCTAATACTATATTGAGTGCTATAATAATTATTATTCGGAGGCATACTATGTATAAAAATAGAAGAACACACCTACAACAACAATTAAACAATGATTATTTAGCCCTATTTTTTAGTGGCAAAGCCCCATATAAAATAGGTGATGAAAAATATTACTTCACTCCAGATAGAAGCTTTTATTGGTTAACTGGTCTAGACAAAGAAAATATGATCCTATTATTAGGAAATTACCAAGGGCAAGATTTCACTTATCTATTCATTGAACCATATGATGAAGTAATGGCCAAATGGATAGGTGGAAGAATGCTACCAAAACAAGCCCAAGAAATATCTGGTATAACTAATATCTATGAAATAAATGATCTATGGGATATTATTGGAAATTTATTAAATCGTAATTTTAGTGATAAAGAAAAATTAAATGTCTATTTTGACTTAAATAAACAAGAAGCTAATCAAATAACCCAAGCTATAGAATATGTCCATAAATTTAAAGAATATTATCCAAATATCAACATTTTAAATAGTTATCCCATCATGGCAAAATTACGCATGATTAAAGATGAAGACGAAATAAACAAACTAAAACAAGCCATTCACATAACTGATTTAGCTATTCAAAATATGATGAAAAATTCTCATGGCAATATCATGGAAAACGAATTAGAAGCACACTTCGATTTTGTCTTAAAATGTAATCAATGTGAACACTCTTTCCCATCAATTATAGCTGGTGGAAAAAATGGAACTATCCTACACTATAGCGATAACAATCAAATGGTCAAAGATGGTGATTTAGTATTATGTGATTTAGGAGCTTCTTATCAATATTTAAATGCAGATATTACTCGTACCTTCCCTGTAAATGGTAAATTCACTGATCGTCAAAAACAAATATATGACATTGTTCTAAGAGGTAACAAATATATTATGAATATGGTAAAACCTGGTCTAACTCTTAGACAATTAAATAATGAATTAATAAAATTCTATGAAACAGAATTAAAACAAATTGGTCTATTAGATAATGGTAAAAAGGTAAGTGATTATTATTGGCATGGTGTAAGTCACATGTTAGGTCTAGAAACTCACGATGTAACTATCGCCAATTATAAATTAGAACCAGGCAATGTATTCACTATTGAACCAGGTCTATATCTAGAAGAAGAAAATATCGGCATTCGCATTGAAGACAATGTATTAGTAACTAACGATGGCTGTATTAACCTAAGTAAAGATATCATCAAAGAACCAGAAGAAATTGAAAGTTTCATGGCAAAATATCATAAATAATAAACTAAATGTTAAAAACAAATGGATAACTTATTTTAAGATGGAAACTTTGCTTTAAACAAATTTCAACCGCATCATTTGATGCGGTTTTAATATACCTTATTATAAACTCTAGCTAGCTACAATTAAATCCAACTACTAACTTAAAACATTTTATCTTTTATAAATCTATTTTCTTATATATATCCTCTTGGTCCAATATCGAAAACAAAAACTAATAATTCATGATCAATAATTCGAAAAATAGCTCTATAATCTCCTATTCTCAACCTAAAAATATCATTATATTTTTTCGAATAAAATTTCTTAACATCATAATATACTATATTTGTTTTATCTTCTGTTAATTCTTCGAATGCCTTAAAAAATCTAATACCGATTGCTTTATTCTTCTTGAGAAATTTTTCAGCAGCTTTTGAATATTTAATCTTGTAAAAGCTCATCTAAGGATAATTCCTTCCCATTTAAATCGTCAAATTCTATATTTAATCCTTCAATCTCTTTTTGTTCTTGTTTATCCACAAAAGTACAATTTGAATTAATATACGTAAGCAAATCTAAATTTTCACTTTTAGAAATTTCCTTTAAAGCTGTATCTCTTAAAAATTCTGAAAATGTCATTCCTCTTTTTTTAGCAAAATTATTGATTGTTTCATATGTAGAAATAGGCAAAGTAATATTTTTTCTAACAGTATTCATACAATTACCCCCTGCATACATATTATACACACTATACACATAAAATCCAACATTAATTTTATCAATTTAACTACACTTTATGTCCTACTTATAGAGAATAAGACATACAGCAATAACAAATACAGCTATTAAGATGTTGGTTTTTATTTTAACAATTATACGCACTAATTCTATTACATAAAAAAGTGACGGATTAAAATCCGTCATTTTACTTTTTCATAATTTTTACAAGCAAAATATATTGTAAAGAAGTATAATTTAATCAGAGGATATTTTTTATGATTGCTGATAATATGGCACAAGCTTTGGTATCAACTGCTACCAAATGTTTCGAAAGAGAATATGACCCCGATAAATACACAATACAAAAAATTTTCTTCGATTATTTCGATGATTTTTTGAAAGACCCCCAAGTAATAAAAAATACTGTTAGACCTGTTGTTTTAGAAGAAGTAAAAAAAATGCTTACCTGCGGTACAATCGATGCTGGCTTCGAAATTTATGAATGTCCTAATTGCCACAAAAGTCATATTATCTGTTATACTTGTAAATCAAGATTTTGTAATTCATGTGGAATAAAAGCTGCTAAAATCCGTGCTAACACTATTGCTAAAAATACTTTAAACGTTTCACATCGCCATGTTGTTTTTACAATTGATGAATCACTTCGTCCATATTTCAAAAAATATCGTGATATGTTATCACTTCTTTTCGATTCTGCTCGTGATACTCTTATGTACGTTTTTGACAAAATGAATGGAAAATCAAAAACTTTTATCCCAGGTATTATAATATCTTTACATACATTTGGAAGATCTCTTTGTTGGAATCCTCATGTTCATTGTCTACTTACTGAAGGTGGTATGGACCAAGATGGTAACTACAAACGCATAACTTATATTAACTACGAATCATTAAGAAAATCTTTCATGAAAGTATTATTAGATAAGATGAAGGATTACTTTAATAAATTTGCACCAGAGGAATCTAAAATGTTTAAACATCTTGTTAATAAACTATACAAAAAAGATAAGAATGGTTTCTATGTTAATGCTCCAAAAATGAAAAATAAAAATGGTAAAGATGCAACTGTTAACTATATAATAAGATATTGTGGAAGACCTGCAATGGCTCAAAGTAGAATAACTGCCTACGATAAAAATAAAGGTACTGTAGATTACTATTACGAAGATCACGCTACAGAAGAATATGTTGAAGTTCACGAGGATGTTATTACGTTCATCAAAAAATTAGTACAACACATTCCTGAAGAACAATTTAAAATGGTAAGATACTATGGATTATATGCTACCTGTGAGCGTGCAAGACACAAACTAAAAATCAAAGAATTAATTAAGAAATTAGCTAACAAAGCAATATTATCAAAAGTAATCAAGGAAAAACATTATCGCATGTCTTTAATTGAGACATTTAATGTAGACCCTCTATTATGTTCATGCGGACATTATATGGAATATATTGATTATTGGGTACCATATTCGAGGAGAAATTAATATGAATAATTATTATGAATTTGACGAAGATATCGATACAATTGAACCAGAACCAACTATAAGAATGAAATGCATAAATTGTGGATATGAAGAAGATATGCCTGCGTGGTTATATGGCGAATTTGCCGATACTGATTTCTCTTCATCTGATAAAGAACCACCTTGTTTCGTATGTGTAAAATGCAATAAGGAAACATTATATAAAAAAGGAATCAAATTTAAAATTAAAAAATAATTAATCTTTTTATTCTATTTCTAAAGGTGTTTTTATAATGCTTTCTCAAAAATTATATTGTGAATTTATTAAAATTATTCACAATATAATTTACCTCCGAATTTAAGAACTTTCTTATTAAATTAAAAAGACAGCTCAAAAAGCTGTCTTTATTTCCATATTTCTCTAGTTAAACAATGAAAAGGTAATATCATCGCAAACTGATTATTTTCTTGCATATCCAATGCATCTTTACGACTAGAATGATGAGGATAAGGAATTCTAATAGCGCGATGATCATTTATCAAACGAGCTAAGAAAGATCCTTCTTTTTTTCTTCCCGTGCATATTACCTTAGTTTTTTGTCTAAGCATTCTTTTAACTAATAATTGATTATCTAAGCGATCTAAATGGGTATCAGCCAATAAGATTATTTCCGCTCTAGCTATATCATTCTTTTTAATCTTGGTAAAATAATCAATAAATATATTTTTCTTTTCTTCTTGCATCCAATCACAATCTAGCAACATTTTTTCAATAGCTTCAATCATTATTTGATCCATGGCTATTTTATTATTAGGAAAATTTGTAGCTAATAAGTATAATAATTCATTGCCTCTACCATATAATTGTACTGGTAAAATCATCTTATAGCCTTTATGTCGATAATTATTAATTATAGCTAATAAATCCTCTCTTAGATTTTTAGCACTTTTCATTGATTGATCATTAGCCATATCAACAATTGCGACATCTGCATTTAAATTAGTAGGTAAATCACAGGCATATAACATCGGATCTTGTTGGAAATCTCCTGAATAAAAGAAACGATATCCATCATCTAAAACTAAATAAAACCATAAACTACCAGGACAATGACCACTACGACCATAATTTACATAAAATAGAGGATTTTCCCAAGTATCCTTATGTTTATTATTTAAAATAATGATTTTATCATATTCAATATGACTAAAATCTATAGTCTGTTTAGTTCCAAGAATCCAACCACTAAATCCTTTATAAATTAAGTGATCAATAGCTCCACTATGATCCTTATGAGCATGCGATAAGAATAGAAAATCTGTATTTATCGCTTCTTCATCAGTTATATTTGGATAAGGAAAAGGATCAGTATCCAATATTCCACAATCAAACATAATATAATGTTTATCTTTATATTCAATCATGAAACAACTACGTCCATGTTCCCCATATCCACCCTTAATTTTTAACTTGGTCATAAGCATATATCTTATCAGAAGAAATATTCAAATATCCTTTACTATTTTTTAAAATATTATGATCATGTAAGAAGGTAATTTCTTCATTAGTAGCAGTTTTAGCTTTAACGCGATATGTGCCTCCTTCAAATGTAGGCATTATTACTTCAACAGGAATACTATTAGCACCCTTTTCTTCACTAAACTTACAATCTTCAGCTCTAAAATATAAGACTACATCATCACTATTACTAAAGTTTAAACAATTGATAGAATCATTACCAACTTGTACTAAAGCTCTATCATCTTTTAAATTTACCTTCTTAGCATTGATATGATTACCTGCTCCAAGTAGTCCAGCTACTACAGCAGTAGCAGGTCGTTGATAACATTCTTGAGGAGTCGCAATTTGATCTATTTTACCTTGATTCATAACTACGATGCGATCCGCCATCGCAAAAGCTTCAGAAGGATCATGAGTAACATGGAATACTGTTGTCTGTAATTCTTTAAATATTTGCGCCATCTCTGTACGCATTTCAATACGTAATTGAACATCAAGATTACATAATGGTTCATCTAAAAGAATAATTGATGGTGACATAATTAAAGCTCTAGCAATCGCAACACGCTGTTGTTGTCCACCAGATAATTCTGAAGGATATTGTTCCATCAAACCATTAAGATGCAATAGATTAACCATCTTATTCAATTTTTCTTCCATTACTTTAGAATCACTCTTTTTAAGTTTTAAACCATATAAAATATTATCTTTAGCACTCATATGAGGCCATAAGGCAAAATCTTGGAATACCATATTAAGATCACGCTTTTCGATAGGCGTTATTTTTTTACTAGTAGTAACTTCCTCACCATTTAAAATAACTTTACCTTCATTAATATTTAAAATACCGGCAATAATATTAAGCATCGTGCTCTTTCCACAACCACTAGGGCCTAATACTGATATTATTTCACCTTTTTTAACTTCTAAAGAAACACCTTTTAATACTTCTTTATTTTCATAGCTTTTATGGATGTCTCTAAGCTCTAGAATCGTTTCCATATACACTTACCCTTTCTTTTTTACTACTTTTTAAATTTAATAATCTTTCTAAGATAACCATAATAGTTATGATACAAATACCACTAATGATAGTTGCTGCTGCCGCATCCCCAAATTGTAAATCATTATATGAATCAGAAATCCATACTGGTAAAGTTTCCCAATTTGGTGGATACAAGATAGAAGTAATAGCTAAATTAAAAATACTTCCTCCAAAAGCCGATAATACCGCCGATACCGCACTATTATGCAAAAGTGGTAATAAGATTGTTTTAATCTTTGTAACAAAACCAGCTCCTTGCATCTGGGCAGCAATCAATAAAGATTCAGGAATTTTAGCCATACCAGCCACTAAAATACGATTAATAAGGGGAATAGCCGCTGCCACTACCGCAAGCACTAGAATGGCTGGTGTACCATATAAATGTAAACCTAATGGAACTAACCATTTTTGATTCCAAACAAAGATATATCCTACACCAAGAACTACCCCAGGAACTGCCATCGCAATTAAGGTAGTCATATCAATAGCCTTTTTCAAAGGTGTCTTAGAATAAGTCAATACATAGGCACAACCAAAGGCAATAACTAAACCAACAGCCGCGGCAATAACTGCCAAGCCAAGCGAATGACCAATACCTGTTAATAAAGTACTATCGCTTAATAAAATATTTTTATAATTGTCTAGGGTAAAAGAGAATTTCTCAATACTAATAGCACTAGAGAAAGACATAATTAAACTAGAACCAATGGGAATACCTATAGCTATAGCCATAAAAATACCACTAAAGATACTAATTAAGGACGTTTTACCTTTACTAATAGTTTTAGCTACACTTTGTTGGGTGCCATTATCTAAGAAATCAAAACGCTTGCTACCTAAAGCCTTATATTGAATAACCATGGCAACAACTATCAACAACATTAAACAAAGTGATAATACTCCAGCCATATCAAAACGCGCAGGTGAAGTACAAATAGCCGAATAAATAGTATAAGGTAGTGTAGGGAAAGAATAAACTGCGGTAATTGTAGATGATAAACCATAATCACCAACAGTATCCATAAAAATTAACATAGCTGCTGAGCACAATGCTGGTAACATTAAAGGTAATTGTACATCTTTAAAAACTCTAAAAGAATTAGCGCCATTCATTCTAGCTGCATACATCAAACGAATAGGTTCCCACTCTAAAGCTGTTCTAATGGTAATATAGGCCATTGGCCACTTACATAAGGTCATAACTGTAACTAAACCAGGATAAGAAAAGACAAAATCACTCATCCAAGTTAGACCAAGCCAAGCTTTAGCTACCCCATTACCTGCGGAAAAATATACCCAACCTTGAGCTAAGATAAAACTAGGAATAATCATTAAAGCCCAAGCAGTTAAATCGATAAGTCTTGCTAGAGGGAATTTATATTGGGTACGTACCCAAGCTAAAATAGCGGCAACAATTAAACCACAAACCGTCGTACCACTAGCAAGTGATAATGAATTAATTAAAGCTTTACGCCACAAAGGCCTAGAAAAAATATCACCAAGAATTGATAAATTAGAAAGATTAAATTCATTTATATCTAGTCCTGGACATACTATTTGAAAAAGTACCGCTGCCAAAGGCAACAGCACTAAAATAAATAATATCGCAAAGACTCCAGTACTAAGTGAAGACTCTCTATTTTTCTTCATTATTGAGCAGAATAATCAGCAAACCATGCTTTGATATCAGCTTCGTTCTCTGCACCAAACTGAACATCAGCAACTGCTAATTTAGGTTGATCAGCTTCTCTATCAGCTTTTGGAGTAACACCATCAACTGAAGGAGTAAAGTAGCCTTCATCACCTGCATCTACTAATGCTTGTTGAACTTCAGGATCTAATAAGAAATTAATAAATGCCTTAGCAATATCAGGTTGATCTGTTGAAGCAGAAATTGCTGCAACTCTAGTAGAAGCTGCTGCTCCATCTTCTGGCCAAACAATCGTAATAGGTTCACCTTCTGCAACCATTGAATAAGCATTAGACTCTTGTAACATCGCAATTGTAGCTTCTCCAGAAGCTAAAGCTTCAACAACTTGTGGATTCTTAGGATAAACTTTTAAACCTTGTTCAAACAAAGTCGTAAAATAAGCTTGTCCACCATCTAATCCTAAACTATCCATGAAATAAGCAGCCAATGGATAAGCAGGAGCAGCAACACCAGGATCAGCCATAGCCACCGCATCAGCATACTTAGGATCTGTTAAATCATCATAACTTGTAGGTGCATCAGCTTCACTCCAAACATCATTACGATAAACAATAACCCCAGCTGAATGCGCACCTGTAGGATAGAAGCATTTATCTTCAGGAACTAAAGCACTAAAGAAATCAGTTAAACCTGAAGCGTTATCAACTTCAATACCAGTCATCAATTGACCATCAAGATTTAAGTTATAAATATCATACATTGAATCCATCCAAACTACATCCCATTGAGGATTAGATTTTTCAGCTTCAATTCTAGACATTGTTTCCGCACCATTACCAACAACAACCTCAACATCATAACCAGTCTTTTCTTTAAACAATTCAGGAATAATCGCATCAAAATCATTTAAATAAACCGTTAAAGGTTCACTAGCTTGATCATCTACACTAGTTGTTTCTGTTGTAGCTGATTCACTAGTAGTAGTTTCTGTTTCACTATTACTACTTGAACAACCACTTAATACTAATAAACCACTTAAAACTAAAAATAGTAACTTTTTCATTTTTTCTATCTCCTAATTTATGTAGGAATTTTAATCTATTAGTGTTATTATTTTATTAAGATAATATTAAATAAAAGTAAAATAAATTGGAATTTGAATACATTAATATCTGTAGAACAGTAGGTAAACCATAAGTCTACCAAAGTAAACTAGAGGTCGGTTGAGTTTATTAAGAAGGAAGTGATATGATGCAGACATCTAAGAAAAGGAGTAAAGAAAAAAATATGAAGAAAAAAACACTTGGTATGATGATTGCATCATTAAGAAAAGAAAATGGTATGACACAACTTGATCTTGCAGATAAAATGGGAGTAACAGATAAAGCTGTATCCAAATGGGAACGAGATATTTCTTATCCTGATGTTAATACAATTGCCAAACTTGCGGAAGTATTTGAAATCAGCGTTGATGAACTAATGCAAATTAAAAACGAATCACAAAATGATACAAAGAAAGATGTAACGTCTTTGATTCATATAATTATGAAAGCAATTGCAGTTGCTATGGGCATTGGGGTTGTGGTTCTTTCTATTCTCAAACAACTAGATGTAAGTTCAGGAATGGGTATGCTTGGAATAGGCCTTTCTTGCCTTGCAATAGCATCTTTTGCAAATAAAGATGAGGAATAAGAAATATCGCTTATTATTTAAAAAAAATATCCTCTGAATTGTAGCTATATTAGCTCCAATTCAGAGGATTTTTATTTATGCTGATAGATATAAATAATCTTTATCAAAAGCGATAATATTTGAATGATTAAAATATTATTTTTTAATCATCAATTGAGCAATATTTAAAACATGATCACCTATACGTTCAAAGTCCATCAACATTTCAAAATAGATGACACTACCAAGTTCACTACACTCATTATTGCTCATACGTTTTAAATGATTATTACGATATTCTCTATTCATATCATCCATTCTTTGTTCTAAGGATGCTACTTTTGATAACCAAAGATGTTCATCATTATCTTTTTCATCTAATAAATCTATTGCTTCAACGGTAATTTCTTTCATCTTATTAACTTCTTTAAGTGTTGCTTCCGTCAAACTTAGATTTTCATTATGTAATTCCTTAGCATAATCTGCAAAGTTTACTGCATGATCACCAATTCTTTCAATATTACTTAAAATTAGAATATAATTATTCATTTTTCTTAAGTTATCTTCATTAGTATCATAGCCAATAGCCTTAGAAATGAATTTAGAAATATTCTTATTAAATGCATCTATTTTTTCTTCACGTTGATAAATATGATTTTCTATATCATCATCATAATTTTCAATCATATTAAATGAACCTTCTACATTTTTACGTGTAGATTTCAACATCTTTCTTACTTCTTGTTTAACTAAATCCATATGGATAGCTGAATTACCTAAATTATAATTACTTAAAACTAATTCATCATCCATATTAGCTTGTTCACTATCTTTTTTACTATCAGGTAAAATTACACAAGATAAACGAGCTAAATATTGGCCAAATGGCAACAATAATAAAGTTGTAACAACATTAAATAATGTATGCATATTTGCAATCTGTGAAGCAGGTGCCCCTGGTGTAAAGCTAGCCACAATATCCGTTAAAGGTGTTAATAAACATACAATCGTAAAGATTACTGTACCTATAATATTAAATGATAAGTGAATAATTGTCGTTCTTTTAGCATTCTTATTCATACCAATAGAAGCCAATACGGCAGTAATACAAGTACCAATATTTTGACCAAACAATACAAAGACTGAACTAGAAAAACTAATTAAGCCATTTCTAGCAAGTGTTTGTAAAATACCAACAGAAGCACTTGAAGATTGAATAATTGCCGTAAATATTGCCCCAGCCGCAATAGCCAATAATGGATTAGAAAATGAAGTCATCAAAGAAACAAATGCTGGAGAATCTTGTAATGGAGCCATTGAATCACCCATCGTATTCATGCCAATGAATAATACACCAAATCCCGCTAAAACCTTACCAATATGATGTGCTTTAGGATTTTTAATAAATAACATTACCGCAACACCAACAAAAGCAAATAATGGTGCTAAAACTCCAACATCAAGCGCAACTAATTGACCAGTAATAGTTGTACCAATATTGGCACCCATGATAATCCAAACCGCTTGATTCAAAGTCATCATTCCAGAGTTAACAAATCCAACAACCATGACAGTAGTAGCACTAGAAGACTGAATAATAGCTGTAATAATAGCACCAGCAATTACTCCAACAAAACGATTGGCAGTTAATTTAGCCAAAATGCTTTTCATCTTATTACCGGCAGCACCTTCAAGTCCTTCACTCATCATCTGCATACCGTATAAAAATAACGCTAAGCCACCCATTAACCCCAACAAATCAGTTAATTTCATCTTTTTTCTCCCTTATAATCATTTTTTCGCAAAATAAAAGGCTTAAACCTCTTATTTGGTAAAAGTCTCGCTATTATAAACATTAACCGGCCTATGGCGTGATGACGACTAATGTACACTACTAAGTGCAAACTACTCCCTTTTACGGTTATTATTTAACCATAATTTAACATAAATGTCACCATTTTGTTAATTTTAGGTAAAGAATACGTAATAAATAATATAAATTAAAAAATTACTTTAACTCCCTCTAATTTATATAACTATATTAAAACGGAGTATAAAATAAACCATAGCAAGTTAAGTTATGTGCTTATTTAACTTATATAGTGGTTTATTTTATACTCTCAAGTAATTATTTATAGTAGTTCAGTTTTCAATTGATAAATACAATACATAATGATCTTATTTCATTACAGTGTAATGAGTATTCCGGGCTTTTCCGTTTTGCTTCAATTGGTTTTCTTTAACCAATCTTTGTAGAATCCTTGTTGCCGTAGATGCACTTACCTTAAGTAATTTGGTTACATCATTTTTTGTTAAAACACCATGAGATTTCGCATATTCAAGAACTTTTTCTTCATCGTTTAGATAATTTTCATCGTCTATAATTGGGTTTATGGTTTTTATTTTATTTGAATTGGCAATACTTCCTATTTCATATTTAGCGTTTATATTAGGCAAAATAATCTTAAAGACATTTTGAGTTGTTTCAATCTTTGGCTTTTCTTCATTATCCTCATATGCCTTCATTATTTTTCTTATTCCAGTGCCATAAGCTTCAATCAGATGCAAACGATAGAATACATTTGCCAAATTCTGATTGCGACATATAGAAAGACCAGCCATTATATCTTCAAGATCAATACCTGGCATTAATCCACCGATGGATATAAATTCAATTCGATCTGCATAAATGCTAATTAAGGTGCTTGAACTAAAGGAATAATCGCGATGGACCAACGTGTTCAAAAAGGCTTCCCTTACTGCAACTTCAGGATAATCACGCACATCAATCCTCAGAAGTTTTTCAATAGTTGCGCGAGTTTGATTATGTAAATCTATAAAATCATATACTTCATTCATTTGTTTGAGAATTGAACCGCTAAATTCTCGTCGATCTTTAAATACCATTTGATCGATTCCTTGGAAAATAGCAACTTTTATTGTATGAATACATTGATCAGATAAAAGCAATCCTAAATTAGTGTAAAGACCATCTTGATCGATTAACTTCAAGGTTTGCATCTGATTCAAACCAAATTCTACCTTACGAAGATCAAATTCATTTTTTGCGATTTCAAAAGTAAGATTTTGATTTAAAGAGCGCATTGTTTCAAAACAATCCCCATCTGTTTCTTTGATCATACGTCGAATCGCGCTATCAGTGGCAGGCACTGTAGAGTAACCTTGTCTGACATATACTCCTTCTGGGCGTATTCCTTTTTTGGTTAGATAATAAGGACGGTCTGTTCCTCGCTGTATGTCAATTGCCACAATTTCTTTATTATTTATTTTGATAGTTTCATAATGCATAAACATTGTTATATCAGGTTTGATAGTATCTCGTACCATATTGCTTATCTGTAAAGAAACGCTGTCTGGATTATCTACACCGATGACTGTTCCATCATCTTTAACACCGACATAAAGTTTTCCACCGTCACAGTTAGCAAAAGCAATAATTTCTTTTTTGATATTGTCTGTAACAATTTCTTTTAGTTCAACTCTTTCACTTTCTCGAAACTGCATATTAACAACCTCCTTTTCTTAGATTTGCACTAATATTGTATCAAATCAAGTCAATCGAGTCAATCGCGTCACAATGATTCGATTTAATTCGATTTGATTCGATTTTGATAGAATCATAACTATCATTACGATATAACAACACCAAGAATTATCTATTATACTTCCATTATATAATCCATATAGTGAAAAAGAGTACTTCCAATATTTTTCAAACAATATGAAAAGCCCTATTTTTCAAGGGCTTTTTATAATAACTATTCTATTATTCAATAGGTTTCAAATAGAAATGTCCAAAGAAATTTTCCGTCTTAAAGGCATTCACAATAATATGCGAATCAACTTCACGAAGCAATTGAACAACATCTGTTACTTCATAACTTGATACTACCGTATGTAAAAGACTCATTGGTGCCCCACTATAGCCACCATGTCCATCTAAGCGTGATATACCATGGCGATAATTTTTGATATAGGCTTGAATAACTTCATCTGGTTTACTAGTAGTTATTTGTAAAGTCATGCGTTCATAACGATGATAGAATGAATCGATGGTCTTGGTTGAAATAAATTGGAAAAGAATAGAATATCCTGCATATTCCCATCCAAACATTGCTCCAAAGATAACAATTAAACATGCATTAAAAATAAATACATAGCTCCAAATAGATTTACCTTTTTTATTGGAAATATATAAAGCTACAAAGTCTGTTCCTCCTGTTGAAGCATTACCCTTTAAGGCCAAAACAGTCATTAGACCATAACTAAAGCCTCCAAAGATAATATTTAATAAAGCATCATCAAATAAAGGACCAAAATCTAATACTTTTAAGAATAAACTAGCGCAAAATACTTGAACTAATGAGAAAAATACGAATCTTTTACTAATCGTTTTACTACAAAAGATTGCTACAGGAATATTCAAAGCCAACATACCTAATGATGTTGAAAATGAAAATCCTAAGAAAGTACTCGTAATTCTTTCAATTAAAATAGCTACTCCGGTAAATCCACTTGATAATAAATTCATTGGTTGCATGAATATTTGAATAATAGCCGCTTGTAAAAAGCCAGAAACGACAACACATATTAAAGTAATAATATTTCTTACTTGTTTATTAGCTCTTAATTCTTTCAACATATACTTTCAACTATTTGCTCCACTAATTCTTGAGAAACAACATCATAATTATTTTCATTAGGACTACTAGCATAACAATAATTTACTGCTTTTCCACTAGTTGTTGGATCATTTCTCCAACCTTTACAAGAACTATGTACTTGACTAATTCCTGTTTCATCCATCATCTTCTTAGCATTTGTAGCATTCATACCACTACCTGCTAATATTTCAATCTTATCCCCATATTTGGCTTGTAAATCTTTGATTAATTCTATACCATCCATCGCTTTAGTTTGTAAACCACTAGTCAAAATACGATCTACTTTTAATTCAATTAATAATTCTATTGTTGCATAAGGATCTTGCACACAATCAAATGCTCGATGGAAAACAACTTCCTTACCATAGCTTTTAATGATATCAATAATTTCTTTAGTTTGTTTTACGTTAACATTGCCTTCTTCATTCAAACAACCAAAAGCAATCCCATCTGCCCCGTTGTCCAACATGATTTTAACATCTTCTACCATGGTCAAATAATCCGTCTCGCTATAACAAAAACCTGCCCCTCTAGGTCTTACCATACATATTACTTTTAAGTCGGTATTAGCTTTTGTAAGACGTAAACTAGCAACCGATGGAGTTAAACCACCTAAATATAAAGCACTATTAAGTTCAATTCGTTTAGCTCCTCCACGATATGCACTTAAAGCATCCTCATAGCTCCCACAACAAATTTCAATAATTCTTTCCATAATATCCCTTCTATCTTATTTCTATTTTAAAACTATGACGTGGTTTAATACAATCTAATACCAATTGTTCATCTTTATTAATATGTCCTACATAATTGTAATTTTCCACTACCGGAATAGTTTCTGTTACAATCATCAATTCTCCACGATAATGTTCTAGATTATCATTTACAATGATGACATCACCCTTATTAAAACCATATTTACCTGCTAAAGCCATATAGTCATAACAAGCTTTTTTTTCAGCATGTTCTGGATATACAGATTTTCCTAATCTTTTCATCCTATTTTAGTCCTTCCATCAATTCATATAATGCATATGCATATATTTGCGTATTAGCTCTAATATCACAAATACGCATCCACTCATTTGGTAAATGGCCAATACCTTTTTGGCCTTTAAAACTTGGTCCAAATGGTACAATATTCTTTACTACTTTAGCATATGTTCCCCCAGTTGTAGTAACCGCACTACCATCTTCATTCATCATTGTCTCATATGCTTTCTCTAAGCATTTAATTAAATAAGTATCTTTAGGGAAATATACTGGTTCAATATTTGAATCTAGTGATAATTCCATATGCTCACTTAAATTAGTTCTTAAAGCTTTTTCTAAAGCTTCTAATTTATAAGAAGCAGGATAACTAGAAACTAAAGTAATACCACTCTTATTTCCTTCATGGAACATTTCTACTTTTCTTACTTGGTTTTTACCAAATTCTTCATCACTATAGTCTACACCTAAGCTAAGGGCTAAATCACTTTGATTTAAAATATAGCTATTCATAAATTTATAAAGCTCATCAATATGTTCATTATCAATACTTATGCGATAACTTGCTCTTCCTCTTTCAGCATAAACTACAGGATATTTACAATCAGGAGTAAAACCTAATTTTGGATATTCATGATCTTTAAAATACCATTTCATATCTTCCATACCTGTTTCTTCATTTGTACCAAAGATAATTTTTACTTTAATTGGAAATTCATAATGTAAATCTACTAGAGTTTTTAAAGCATATAAACAAGACATTATAGGGCCTTTATTATCCAAAACACCTCTAGCATATAAAGTTCCATCAATTTCCGTACAAACAAATGGATCAGTTTTCCAAACACCATTGATATCTACAACATCCAAGTGTCCTACACAAGCTATATATTCTGCGCTATCTGGTCCATATGAAGCAATTCCTACTTGATTGCCTACATTTTCAACTTCAAAACCTAAATTCTTTGCAAGTTTTAAAGCCTTATTCAAACAATCAGTAAGTCTTTGACCAAAAGGAGAATCAGCTGTAGGTACATCTTGACGCGAATCCATATTACATACTGTCTTAATATCTTCAATCAATGAAGGCATCAATTCATCAACTTTTGTAATTATCTTTTCTTTCATACTTATTCCTCAACTGGAGCCATTCTAGTTTTCATATAGTTATCTAACCATTCTTGGCTAGCTTCTTCAAATTCACAATGACCATCTTCTTTACGTGTAACTAAATAAACAATTGGTTCAAGATTTTCTGTAGCTACACTAAATGAAAAACCTTCAATATTAGTAGCACAACCAAACTCACCCTTATTATTCATCGCCACAACACTTAAATCGCCAGCTTTCCCACGCTTAGCTATAAGTTTAGCATCCAAATCATTAACTGCCTTTTCACAAGCTTCTTGAGGGGTTAAACCTTCTTTCATTAGACGGACGATTTCATAAGAAATACAACCCTTCATTAAATCTTCGCCTAAACCAGTAGCTGTAGCTCCACCTACTTCACTATCAGCATAAAAACCTGAACCAACTAAAGGTGAATCACCAATACGCCCACTACGTTTCATAAATAATCCACTAGTACTAGTACCAGCTGTTACACTACCATTATTATCAACACAAACCATACCGACTGTATCATGACCATCATATGGACGTAGTTCATCTTGAGCAGCTAATTCTTTTTTCTTTTTGCGATAGAATGCTCTAGCACGATCAGTTAACATCTCTTTTTCTTCGAAATGATATTCTCTAGCATATTTAGCAGCACCTTCAGCTACTAATACATTATTAACTTTTTCTTCACTTAATTTTTTTGCAATACTAATTGGATTCGCAAAATCTTGAATAGCACAAATAGCCCCTACACTTAAGATATCACCATCCATGTAACCAGCATCTAATTCTACTACTTGTTCTTCATTTGGTAATCCACCATATCCTACAGATTTATAATATGGAAAATCTTCTACTGCTTTAATAGCTACTTCAATAGCTTGGGCAGCCGTTTTCCCTTCTTTAAGCATTTTATCACTTTGCTCAATACCTTCTTTAGCCATACGCCATGTTGCAATTATTCCATGCATAGAAATTTCCTCCTAATTACATTAAATTTTCATATTTTTCTAAATTTAAATCTTTAACTAATGCACATAGTAATTCAATACAATTTTCAACATCATCTTCATGAATAATACTATGATTAGTATGCATATAACGAATAGGAATAGATAATGTCATATTAATAATTCCTTCATAAGTCTTATGAATATTTCCACTATCAGTTCCACCTTTATTAAATACTGCATATTGATATTTAATATCATTTTCTTTAGCTATTTTTTCCACATAATTAACTAATTTTCTTGGTGCAATTGAATTAGAATCAATCATCGACAAAACAACGCCACCACCAAGTTTACATATATTTCTATTCATAGGTGTATCACCAGCTAATGTCGTATCAATTGCAAAGGCAATATCAGGATGAACAACATGAGTAGCTGTTCTAGCACCTCTTAATACTGGCTCTTCTTGAATAGTATTAGCTAAATATAAAGCTTTATGATTAATATCCTTTAACCTTCTAGCAACCTCAATCATAATATAGTTACCAACACGATCATCAAAAGCTTTACAACTAATATATTTAGGATCATTCATTCGCTCAAATCTAGCCCAAGGAACAACCATATCACCAATCGCTATTCCCATATTTAATACATCTTGTTTATCATTTACACCTAAGTCTAAATATACATCCGCAATATTAACCGTCTTATTTCTAGCTTCCATTGGTAAACCATGGGTAGCCATACTTCCCATTAAAGCATTGTATCGTTTTTTATCTTTAGTAACAATAGTATACCATTGACCCAATACCATATGGCTCCACCAACTACCAATTGGTTGAACATGAATAAAGCCTTCATCCGTAATTTCTTTTACCATAAAACCAACTTCATCCATATGAGCAGCAATCATAATCTTTAAATTTTTATCAACAACATCCTTATAACCAACCAAGCTACCTAAGCCATCATATGCTGTAGGAATGTTTAACTCATTATAAGCATTTTTAATTATTTTTGCTACCTCTTCTTCACATGAAGAAATTCCTGGAGCACTAGCAATCTCTTCCATCAATTTCCAATCAGTCATTGTCATCACCAAATCCACAATGTACAATGATATCTTCATTTAAATGATGTAAGTAATTATATAAACTATCAATAAGCATATTTACATCATTTTTAGCTACCATTTCATTAGCACTACCCATATTAGTAACACGGGTTTTAAACACTTAATGATAAATAATCAAACATACTAACAAGCGAAATAGTAGCTATTTATCGGACTATTTC
>CALVCO010000023.1 GCA_944326095.1 uncultured Erysipelotrichaceae bacterium
GTGCAAGGAATAGCTATTTAAAAGAAGAAAGGAGCAGGCAATTCCTCCCTAACTTATAGAAGTTAGAGTATCCTTGCTTAATATTTAGATGAACATGATTAGTGAATTTAAAAGTAAACAAAGCATAAAAATGAATTTGTTGATAAAGAGTGTTTTAAATGGTGTAACTTCTAAAGGTGCTAATTATCTTTCTTTAGTTTTTCAAGATAAAAGTGGTACTATAGATGGCAAATTTTGGGATGTTAGCGATGCTCAAGCAGCAATTATAAAGGCTGGTAGGGTATATGAAGTTCATGGCGAAGTTTTGGAATATAATAAAAATTTACAATTAAGAGTAAATTTAATAAAAGAAATTGATGAAAAAAATATTGATTTGAATGATTTTGTGATGACTACTAATGTGCCTCAAGAAGTTTTAAAAAGTAAAATTGAAATAGCTATTGCATCTTTAAAAAATAATAATTATCAAAGTTTAATTAAAGAAATTTTTAAAGAAGTGGGGGAAGAGTTTTATACTTATCCTGCTGCTGCTAAAATACATCATAGTTTCTTAGGTGGTTTGGCCACACATATTACTTCGATGGTTGATATAGCTAATGCTTTATGTGAATTATATCCTTCTATAAATCGTGATCTTTTGGTTAGTGGTATTTTAGTTCATGATATTGGAAAAATGGTTGAATTGAATGGTCCAATAATGACAGAATATACTATAGAAGGAAAGTTGTTGGGACATATATCTATTATGCAAGCTAAGATTATGAATATAGCTTCGCGCTTAGATATGGTTAATAATGAAGAAACTATTTTATTAAGACATATGGTTTTGGCTCATCATGGACATTATGAATATGGTTCTCCAGTATTACCAATGGTAAAAGAAGCAGAAATCTTATATTTAATTGATAATTTAGATGCGCGTATTAATACCTTGGATAATGCTTTGGAACAGGTTAAACCAGGAGAATTTACTAGCAAGCTATTTGCTTTGGAGAATCGTCAATTTTATAAACCTAAGCATCAGTAATTTTATTGATGCTTTTTTGAATTTTAAAGGAGATTAAAGAAAAAATGTTTAATAATATCTTAGAGACAATTGGTAATACACCGATGATTAAATGTGGAGCTATAGAAGATTATTATCAATTAAAGGGTTCTATATTTGCTAAAGTTGAAGCTTTTAATCCTAGTGGTAGTATTAAGGATAGAGCTGCTAAAAATATGATTGAAAAGGCGATTGCAAATGGAAAAATTAATTCAGATACGCTTATTATTGAACCTACAAGTGGTAATATGGGAATTGCTTTAGCTAGTATTGCTGCAAGATTAAAGCTTAAATTAGTAATTGTTATGCCCGAATCAATGAGTATTGAAAGAAGAAAGTTAATAAAGGCATATGGTGCTACAATTGTTTTGAGTGAAGCATCATTGGGGATGAAAGGTGCTATTGAAAAAGCTAATGAATTAGCTAGTCAAAATCCTAATAGTTATATTTTGCAACAATTTGAAAATGAAGCTAATCCCCAAATTCATTATTTGACTACAGGCCCAGAAATCTATGAACAGATGGAAGGAAAAATTGATTATGTTATTTGTGGTGTTGGAACTGGTGGAACAATTAGTGGTATCGGTAAATATTTAAAAGAAAAAGATTCTAATATAAAGATTATAGCTGTTGAACCTACAAATTCTGCAGTTATATCTAAAAATAAGCCTGGAGCACATAAGATTCAAGGTATTGGTGCTGGATTTATCCCCAATACATTAGATGTTAATATTATTGATGAAATAATCACTATCGATGATGAAGAAGCTTATGAAATAGCTAGAAATATTGCTTGTGAAGAAGGATTGTTAGTAGGTATATCTTCTGGTGCCGCAATGGCAGCAGCTATTAAAGTTGCTAAAAAAGTAGAAGGTAATATTGTGGTAATTTTACCAGATACTGGTGAAAGATATCTATCTACAGATTTATTTAAAGGAGATTAAAAAAATGAATCATCCATGTTATAAAGAGATAATTAAAATAATTGAACAATTAAGGATATTATTATTTCCTGAACATTTTTCATGTTGTGGCATGTGGAATGAAGAAAAAGTTAAATTAGCTTTAGTTAAACAAGCTACAATTGCTTTACAAAATGAAAAAATAGCTCTAGATAAAATCAATGATTTTATGAATATGTTACCAATGATTCGTGAGTCTTTATTAAATGATGCAAAAAGGGGATATGAGAGTGATCCTTCATGTGAATCGATAGATGAGGTGATAATTGCTTATCCTGGAATGTTTGCAATAACAATTTATCGTTTAGCTCATGAATTATATTTATTACAAATTCCTTTATTACCTAGAATGATGAGCGAATATGCACATAGTAAGACGGGAATCGATATTCATCCTGGAGCAACCATTGGCAATAATTTTTTCATAGATCATGGTACGGGAGTAGTAATTGGAGAAACATGCATAATCAAAAATAATGTCTCTATCTATCAAGGAGTTACATTAGGAGCTATTTCTACTAGGGGTGGTCAAGCTTTAAAGAATGTTAAGCGTCATCCTACTATTGAAGATGATGTAACAATTTATGCAAATGCAACTATTTTGGGTGGAGATACAGTAATTGGTAAAAATAGTATTATTGGTGGTAATACTTTTATAATTGAAAGTGTTAGTCCTAATAGTAAAGTAGCAAGATAAATATTAGTATTTAAGGATATTTTATATTACAATAGAAACATGAAAAGATATCTTATTCAAATTTGGATTGAACATTCTAACCTTAAATTAGATAGGTTATATACATATTTACATACCCAAGAAGTTACTAAGGGCACTAGAGTTATTGTTAATTTTAATCATCGAACAATAATGGGTTTTTGTAGTGATTGTGAAGAAACATTACTTGATGATAATGCCTTACTAACTAAGTTTGGTTATAAATTAAAATATATTGAAAAAGTTATTGATCAACAATCATTATTAAATGATGAATTATATGATTTAGCTCTTAAAATGGCATATGAAACAGTTAGTCCTACCATTAGTTGTTTTCAAACGATGCTTCCTTCAAAAATTAGACCTAGTGGTAAGTTAGCTAAAATTCAAAAAATACGCTATGTAAGAATTAAAGAACATCCACAAGTTAAATTAACTACTAAACAAATGCTTGCTTATGAAGAATTAGTTAAATTAAATCATTTAACTTATAGTGATTTTATAGCGCGTTTTAAAACTCCAGGTAAAGCTTTAATTGATAAACAAGTAGTGGAAGTTTATGAACAAGAAAAAAATTATCAGAAGATTCAAAGAGAAATTAAGCCATTGCATTCCTTAAATGATGCACAACAAAAAGCATTTGAAAAAATAATTACTAGTGATAAAAATGTTTGTTTATTGCATGGTGTTACAGGTAGTGGAAAAACGGAAGTATATTTAGCATTGGCTGCTCATTATGCTTCACAGAATAAACAGGTAATTATTTTGGTTCCTGAAATATCTTTAACAACCATGATGATAAAACGATGTCAAAGCTATTTTGGTGATGATGTAGCAATATATCATTCAGGATTAAATGATCAAGAAAAGTATGAACAATATCAGCGCGTAAAAAATCATGAAGTAAATATTGTCGTAGGTACTCGTAGTGCCATCTTTATGCCATTTGATAATATTGGCTTAATTGTTATGGATGAGGAACATGATCAAAGTTATAAACAAGATAAAATGCCTTGTTATCATACTAGAGATGTAGCTTTATGGCGGGTTGAATATCATCAAGGTAAATTATTATTAGCTAGTGCCACACCTAGTTTTGAAAGTTATGCTAGAGCATTAAAAAATGTATATGAATTGATTACCTTACCAAATCGCTATAATTCTAAATTACCTAATATTGAAATTGTAGATATGCATGATGAAAAGAATTATTTGCTTAGTGATGTGCTTAAGGAAAAATTAATAGGTACCTTGCATCAAGGTAAACAAGCTATTATTTTATTAAATAGGCGAGGATATAGCTATAATTTAAGATGTAAACAATGTCATGAAATTCTAATGTGTAAACATTGCGATATGACTTTAAGTTATCATGCCGATATAAAAGCTATGATGTGTCATAGTTGTGGAAGAACTTATCGTATTCCTAAAGTTTGTCCAAGTTGTCATAGCGAAAAAGGTTTTGAACATTTAGGATTTGGTACGCAAAAAGTTGAAGAAATCTTAAAACAAGCTTTGCCTCAAGCTAAAATATTAAGAATGGATAGAGATACTACCCGCAATAAAAATTCTCATCAAATTATCCTAGATGCCTTTGCAAATAAACAAGCAGATATTTTATTAGGAACCCAAATGATTGCGAAAGGTTTAGATTTTGCAAATGTAACTTTAGTGGGCATTATTAATGCTGATGATGGATTAAAAAGAAGTGATTATCGAAGCGTAGAGACAACTTTTGAACTTTTGGTACAAGCTAGTGGAAGATCGGGAAGAGCTAATGAAGGATTGGTTATTATGCAAGTTTTTGATAAGGACCATTATGTTATTCAAAATGCAATTAATCATGATTTTGTTAACTTTTTCTATCATGAGATGCAATATCGTCATTTGGCAAACTATCCACCATATAGTTATTTAATTGCAATATATGCATATAGTTATAATGATGAAAGAGCTCATAATACCATAGATTTAATTTCTACAAAATTAAATGATGAATTTAAAATATTAGGCCCAACAAAATTATTAAAAATTAAAGATGAATTTCGTTATCGTTTAATTATTAAAGGTAAAAATAAGGCTTTGATGATTAAAGAAGTTAACCGTATAATTACGGATATAAAAGAAAGAAAGGGTATGGCTAACATCAAAATTGATGTTGATCCGATGTATTTGTAAAATGAATGTTAGAGAATGTGTATTTAATTGTTTGAAAAAAATATTTATAGATAATGCTTATGCAAATATTGTTTTACAACATGATTTAGATGGTTTGGCACAAAATGACAAGAATTTAGCTACGCGCATTATTTATGGAACTATTCAAAACTATCGCTTGTTAGCTTATCAATGGGAAAAACTTGTAGAAAAATTACCTAATAAGCAAACTTGCATACTGATAGATATGAGTATTTATCAATTGCTTATGATGGATAAGATTCCTTCTTATGCTATTATTAATGAAGCAAATAAATTGGCTAAACCTAAGTATAAAGGTTTAGTAAATGCTATTTTGCATAAAGTTGATAAACAAGGTTTAATTAAATCTGGTAATCTTGGAATTGATTATTCGTTGGAGGATTGGCTAGTAAACTTATTTAAGGCTCATTATGATAATTACGAAGAAATCTTTTCGGAATTTTTAAAAGAATCAATAATTTATGGAAGAATGAATACTTTAAAATGTTCTAGTTTGCCTTATAAATTTATTGATGATACTTGTTTTGTAGGTAATTATCAATTGATAAATGATAAAGCATTTAAAGAGGGTCTATATATTATTCAAGATTATGCAAGTCAACAAGTGGCTAAGCAGATGGATATTGTGGATAACTTAGATGTTTTAGATTTATGTAGTGCTCCTGGTAGTAAAAGCTTTGATATTGCGATGATGATGCATAATACAGGTAATATCATAGCTTGTGATTTATATGAACATCGTTTAAATCTAATAAAAGAGCGCTCAAAGATTCTTGGTATTGATTGTATTGAAACTCAACTAAATGATGCGACCATTTTAAATGAAGCATTTATTGAAAAATTTGATCGCGTATTAGTTGATGCTCCTTGTTCTGGGCTTGGGGTTTTAAAGCGTAAACCTGATATTAAGCTTAAGATTAAACCGGAAAATTTAGACGAGATTGTTAATTTGCAAAAGAGTATTTTAGATAATGCTGCAAAATATGTTAAAGTTAATGGCATATTAGTATACAGTACTTGTACTTTAAATAAAAAAGAAAATGAAAAACAGATAATTCAATTTATTAATAGACATTCAGAATTTGAACTATTAAATGAAAAGACAATCATGCCTTTTGAAAATGATGGTTTTTATCATGCTAAACTAGTTAGAAAGATATAATTATGGTACAATTATTAATGGTGAAAAAATGAAAACAATTTATGATTATACATATGAAAATTTAATAGATCTTTTTGCATCGATGGGTTATAAAAAATATCGTGCTGATCAATTATTTAAATGGTTATATCGCAAAAGAGTTACAGATTTTTCTTTGATGAGTGATCTTTCTAAAGAAATGATTGCTAAACTTAAAGAAAATTTTTATATCATGAGTGTAGAACTTGTTACTAAACAAGTTGCTAAAGATGGTACGGCAAAATATCTTTTTAGATTGCATGATGGAGCATTAGTTGAGACAGTATTAATGCATTTTGATTTTGGACATAGTGTTTGTGTTTCTAGTCAAGTTGGTTGTAATATGGGATGTAAATTCTGTGCATCAGGATTATTAAAAAAACAACGCGATTTAACTTCAGGAGAAATTGTTGGACAATTAATGTATATCCAAAAAGAATTAGATGATGCAAATGAAAGAATTAATAATGTAGTAATTATGGGATGTGGAGAACCATTTGATAATTATCATGAAGTAATGAACTTTTGTAAGACAGTAAATCATGATTTAGGTTTAGCAATAGGAGCTAGACATTTGACTATTTCTACCTGTGGTTTGGTAGATAAAATCAAAGAGTTTGCCAATGAAAAGGTTCAATATAATTTAGCTATTTCTTTGCATGCGCCTAATGATGAATTGCGTGATAAATTAATGCCAATTAATCATGCATATAAAATTAATGAACTTATGGAAGCTTTGCGTTATTATAGTAGTCTAAATAATCGTAAGATTACTTTTGAATATATTTTGTTAAAAGGTGTTAATGATAGTGATGAATGTGCTATACAATTGGCAAAATTAATAAAAGGTATGAACGCATATGTTAATTTGATTCCATATAATCAAGTTGATGAACATGGTTTTAAAGGTTGCGATGATAAAGCTATTTTACATTTTTATGATATTATTATGAAAAATGGTGTTAAAGCAACGATTCGCCAAAAACATGGTGATGATATCGATGCTGCTTGTGGGCAATTAAGAGCGAAAAAAGAGGCTGAAAAATGAAATATTTTGGTGTAAGCGATAAAGGATTAGTACGAAATATCAATCAAGATAGCTATAGTATAATTACCAGTGAAAATGGCGATGTTTTTGCTGTGGTTTGTGATGGTATTGGCGGAGCTAAAGGCGGAGATATTGCTTCACGAATGGTTATTGATTATTTTTCTAAACATTTTAGCGAACATACAGGTTTTATGGATCTTGATGATGCCATAAGTTGGTTGCGTATAAATATAACAAAAATAAATATGCAAATTTATAATTTAGCTAATGCTAATGAAAATTATAAAGGCATGGGAACTACATTATCTGGTATTTTATTTAGCTCAGTTGGTAAATTAATAGTTAATGTTGGAGATAGTAGGGTATATAGTTTAAATTATGAAGATGAATTTAAACAACTTACGGAAGATCATTCTTTAGTTAATGATATGTTAAAGCATAATGAGATTACATTAGAGGAAGCAATGAATCATCCTAAACGCAATGTATTGACCAATGCGATTGGTGTATGGTCTAGTGTTAAGATTGATATTATTGCTTATCAATTACCAACAAGATATTTTTTAATATGTTCAGATGGCTTGCATGGCTACGTTAGTAAAGAGGAAATTAAAGAAGTTTTAATGAATCAAAGTGTTGCGACTTCTTTAAAACCAAGAGCTTTATTAAATCTTGCATTAAAAGCAGGAGGTTATGATAATATTACGATAATTCTTATTGAAATAGAGAAAGGTGATAACTGATGACAAGAAGAAATAATATGATAGCCAATCGTTATTTAGCGACTCATCATATTGGCCAAGGGGGAATGGCTGATGTTTTTCTTGCGCATGATACGATATTAAATCGTGAAGTTGCCGTCAAAATTCTTAGAGGTGAACTAAGTAATGATCCTGTTGCATTATTGCGTTTTCAACAAGAAGCCCAAGCTAGTACAGCTTTGAGTCATCCTAATATCGTAGATATTTATGATGTTGGAGAAGATCGTGGTCATCATTTTATCGTAATGGAATATGTTCGAGGTACTACTTTAAAGAATCTTATTAAACGACGTGGGGCACTTACTAAAGAAGAAGCTCAAGATATAATGGAACAAATTACTTCAGCAATTGTTGAAGCTCATAAAAGGGGTATAATCCATCGTGATATTAAGCCTCAAAATATTTTAGTTAAGGCAGATGGCACTATTAAGGTAGTGGATTTTGGTATTGCTTTAGCTCAAAATTCATTACAATTAACCCAAAAAGATTCCGTAATGGGTAGTATTCATTATTTAGCACCGGAATTAGCTAGAGGTGAACAAGCTAGTGCGCAAAGCGATATATATGCATTGGGTATAGTATTTTATGAACTATTGAGTGGAGATGTGCCATTTAAGGGTGAACAAGCAGTGGAAATTGCTTTAAAGCATATGCGTGAACCTATAAAGGATATTAGAACGATTAATCCAGATATACCACAAGCTATGAGCAATATTATTTTGAAGGCTTGTGCAAAAAATAAGAATAATCGTTATCGTAGTGCGCAAGAAATGCTTGATGATATTAAAACATGTTTAAGTCCAAAAAGAGCTAATGAGCGACCACCTTTATTTGATTATGAAGAACATAGTGGTAAAACAAGAACTTTGCAAAAAATAGATACAACAGATAAGAAAACAAAAAAAGAAGTTCATATTAAACAAGTTAAAAAGAAGAAAAAGAAAATTGATTGGCTTGTTGTTATTGTTATATTATTATCGATGTTATCACTTGCGGGTATATATTTTGCTTTAAGTTTAACGGGAGTATTTAGGCCGGTTGCATCTTTGGAAGTTGTTCCTAATCTAATTGGTGAAAATGTTACTGCAGCTAAAGAAATATGCCAAGATAATAATCTTCAATTAGATACAGCTAATATTGTTTATGAATTAACTGATAATGTTGAAAGAGGCTTAATCTTTGAAGTTGAACCTAGTAGCGGTTCAGAAGTTGCTAAAGGTACGAAGATACAAGTTAAAGTATCAAGTGGCATTGGCGTATATTTGGATGATTTTGTAGGTATGGATATAAATGATGCTAAAAAACAATTAGAAAATTATCCAAATATGCATGTTTATACAAGCGAAGAAGCTTCGGATACTTATGCACCAGGTACGGTTATCCGTCAAGAATTAATGGATGCAGGAGCAAGATTTAATCCTAATACTAATACGGAAATTAGATTGGTATATGCTAGTTATCCTAGTGTAATAATACCTAGTGAAATTGAAGGTATGAATATTGATGAAGCCCGAATACTTTTAGAAGGAATGGGTTTGCAAGTAGTATTAAGTAATTTAGATACTAGTGAACTTAGCCAAGAAGAAATTGATAATCTTACTACTGGTATAGTAATAAGATCTAATCCGGAGATTAATCAATCTTATGTACAAACTGATAGTTCATATGTAACGTTATATTATTATTAATGAGGATGCCGATGATAGGAAAGATAATTAAAATTATTTCTAATCAATATACAGTAAAAGATGATGATAATAACATTTATAATTGTATAGCTATGGGAAAGGTGCGTTTACAAACGACTCCTTTTGTAGGAGATAATGTTGAATTTGTTTATCGTGATGATAAATATACAATAGAAAGAATTTTAGAACGCACAAATTATTTAATTCGCCCAGCAGTAGCTAATATTGATCAATTAATTATTGTAATGAGTGCCAAGGATCCAGAATTTAGTGAGACCTTAGTAGATCGTATTACTTTTTTAGCTACATTTGCTAAAATTAAATGTGTATTATGTATTACCAAGACTGATTTGGTTGAGGATGTTTCTTCAATTGTTGATAAATATCAAAAAATAATGCAAGTAGTAACATGTGATAAATATCATGTTGAAGATGCTTT
Source organism: uncultured Erysipelotrichaceae bacterium (assembly GCA_944326095.1). GTDB lineage: Bacteria > Bacillota_I > Bacilli_A > Erysipelotrichales > Erysipelotrichaceae > JALEVB01. The sequence goes on from CALVCO010000023.1 coordinate 10,038, forward strand.
AAAAGAATTGATTGCTGATAAAATTAGTGTTTTAACAGGGCAAAGCGGAGTAGGAAAGTCTACATTATTAAATACGCTTAATCCCGATTTTAAATTAAAGACTCAAGAGATTAGTAAAGCTCTTAACCGTGGGAAACATACTACTAGACATTGTGAGTTACTTCCTGTTGCAAGTGGTTGGGTTTGTGATACTCCAGGTTTTAGTTCTTTAGACTTTTCTAATATGGATGCTTATCAATTGGCTCAAAGTGTTATAGAATTTATTCCTTATTTAGGTAGTTGTAAATTTAATGATTGCTTACATGTTAATGAACCTGGTTGTAAGATAAAAGAACTTGTAGCTAAAAAAGAAATAGCTCAAAGTCGTTATGATAACTATTTGAGTGTTTTGAAAATTATTCAAGAAAGGAAGGTAAAGTTCTAATGATAATTGCACCATCAGTATTATCTTTAGATTATACAGATACAAAAAATCAAATTAAATTATTGTCAGAAAGTAAAGCAAAATGGCTTCATTTTGATGTAATGGATGGACATTTTGTTCCTAATCTTACTTTTGGTCCTGATATTTTAAAAGCTTTTAAAAGAAGCTGTAATTTGTTGATGGATGTACATATTATGGTTTCAGATCCTAACTATTATAGCGAAGTATTTATTAAGGCTGGTGCTGATTTAATAACTTTTCATTATGAAGCGATAGATGCAAAAGATATTAATTCACTTATCGATAAGATTCATGCTTTAAATGCTAAAGTAGGTATAGCAATTAAACCAAAGACATCTGTAGATGTATTAAAACCTTATTTATCTAAAATTGATTTAGCTTTAGTAATGAGTGTTGAACCAGGATTTGGAGGCCAAGCCTTTGATGAAACTGCTTTAGCAAAAATAAAAAAATTAAGTATTTTAAAACAAGAAAATAATTATAACTATCTAATAGAAGTAGATGGTGGTATCAATCAGATGACAGGAAAGCAATGTAAAGAAACTGGTGCTGAGGTATTGGTAGCAGGTAGTTATGTTTTTAAAAATGATATAATTGAGGCAGTTGAATCTTTATGTTAAGACCTGCAATGTTGGTATGCCCGTTAGTTAAGTCCATACCTAATATCAAATGTGATTATTTTGGTATTGATGCTGGAGCTTATGTTTTGGCATCACATAAAATAATGATGGAAATATCAATAGGTGATTTTGATTCATTAACTGACGATAAATATGCTTTAATAGAAAAATATTCTATTAAGATGAATAAATTAAATCCCATCAAAGATAAAAGTGATCTTGAAGAAGGGGTAGAATTAGCTATAAATATGGGCTATGATAAAATTTATATTGTTGGAGCTACTGGAGGAAGACTAGATCATCAATATGCAAATTTTCAAATATTAAAGAATATTACTAAAGCTAAGATTATATTTGTTGATGAAAAAAATCGTATTGAAATGATGAATAAGGGAAGCTATGAAATAGCTAAAAGCATATATAAATATATTAGTATTTTTGCAATTGATGATAGTGTAGTTAGCTTAGAAGGCTTTAAGTATCCATTAAAATATCGTCCTTTAACTTCTAAAGATATCTATACTTTATCTAATGAAATTATTGGTAATATAGGAAAGCTTACAGTTCATCAAGGACATATAATTGTAATTCAAGCTAATGATTGATCTTCGTAAAGAAGATCTTTTTAAATACAAAAAAAACTGCTTATAGCAGTTTGATTTAGCAAATTTAATTATTTTGCGATTTGTTGCGCTTTTAATGTTTTTAATGCGCGAGCTGAAATGCGTACGCGTTGAGGTTTACCATCAACGATAATTGTTGCTTTTTGTAAATTTACATTCCATTTACGGCGAGTTGCGCGTAATGAGTGTGAACGTCTATTACCAGATAATGCCCTTTTACCTGTAACGGCACAAACTTTTGACATACACAGAACCCTCCCTTCATTCAATTGCTTGTCTAATATACCATGAAAAACTTCTAATTGCAAGTATAAAAATTAAATAGGGAATAAACTTTTGTGATTATAATTATAATAGGAATTTTAAAAATAGCTAAAAATAAGCTAATTAAAATGAAAAAAACTTTTAGAAATAAGTTTTCTGTGATATCATACTAATGTAAAGTTTTTAAGAAAGGAAGTTTATAAGAGAATGGATAAGCAAATTTTTGCGGCTATTGAAATATCTGACCACGAAATTAGACTTATCATTGGTGAATTCTTTAATACACGCTTTAATGTTATTAAAAGCTCTCGTATTCCTGCATTTGGACTTACATATAACCAAGTAACTGATCAAGAAGCTATTATCAAAGCTATTCGAAAGGCTATTGATAATGCAAATAAAACGCTTGATGTACGAATTGAACGTGTTATATTAAGCATTCCTTCTTATAAAGTTACTTGTTTGCCACTAAAGGTTAGAAAAAAGATTGATTCAATTGATGGTGTTTGTACAGCTCAAGATATTAGGGAAGCAGTACAACGCGCTATGGCTACTAAAATACCTGAAGATTTAGCATTGATACAAGCTGTACCTGTTAAATATACAGTTAATGGTATGTCTACTAGGAGAATGCCAATCAATGAAAGATGTGAAAATCTTGTTGTTGATGTCGATTTGCTTTGTGCTAATCGTAAGCTAGCGTTTGATTTAGTTAGTTGTTTAGAGAAAGCTGATTTAGAAGTAATGGATATATTTTTAGATATATTCGCGATTGCTAAAGAGGGAGCCTTTCTTGAGCAAGGTGTTGGTCAAAATATAGTGATTTTAAAATTAGAAAGATCTAGTACAACATTAGGTCTAATTAATGAAGGCAGGTTAAAAGCTTGTGAAATGTATCGTTTTGGCTTAAATAAGATGATAGATAGTATCGATGATAAGTTTGATCTTAAAAATGAAATAAGTTCTAAACTTTTAATTCAAAATACGCGTTTAGATTTAGCTAAATATTCAGATAATCCTGTTTATGTATATGCTGTAAATGGAGTTGCTAGAACAATTAGTGAAGACGATTTAGCTAAATGTATACAACCAGATGTTAAAATTTGGTTAGATGGAATTGAAAATTTATGCAATCCTATCTTGCAACAAGGACAAACTACTGTTATTATAACAGGTGAAGGTGGCGAACTAAATGGGTTAGATCGTTTATTACAAGCTCGTTTACAAGTTGAAGTAAAGAATTATTGTCCTGATACATTAGGCGTTAGAAATAGTGCTTATACATGTTGTCTTGGACTTTTCTATGCTTATAAAGATCAACTACCTATTACAAATTATCAAGTAAATAGTGTTGATATTGAAGCATTTGAGAAAGCAGTTTCTTTTAATAAAAAGAGTAATAATGATTCGGAAGAATCTATTACGCAAAAATTACGTGGTATCTTATTTGAAACAAAAAAATAAAATAGTGGGAGAAGAAAATTATGGCTGAATTAATGTATAATCAAATTGCTAAAATTAAAGTATTTGGTATCGGTGGTGCAGGAAGTAATGCTGTTAACCGTATGGTACAAGAAGGGGTTCAAGGAGTAGAATTTTATGTTGCAAATACTGATTTGCAAGCTTTAGATATTTCTCCAGTTCCTAATAAGATTCGTCTTGGACATGATGGATTAGGTGCTGGTGGTAATCCAGATAATGGTAGAAAAGCTGCTGTTGAAAGTGAAGATGATATTCGTGAAGCAATGAAAGATGCTGATATGGTTTTCTTAACAGCTGGTTTAGGAGGAGGTACTGGTACTGGTGCTGCTCCATTATTTGCTAAGGTAGCTAAAGAATTAAATTGCTTGACAGTAGCTATCGTTACTAAACCTTTCTCATTTGAGGGTAAACGTCGTATGGCTAATGCTACTCAAGGTTTAGAACAATTGAAAGAATATGTTGATAGTTTAATTGTTATTTCTAATAATAAAGTATTGGAAGTAATTGGACATATTCCTTTTGAAGAAGCATTTACTGAAGCAGATAATATCTTGCGTCAAGGTGTTCAAACAATTACTGATTTAATTGCTGTACCTGCTTTAATTAACTTGGACTTTGCTGATGTTCGTAGCATTATGGAAGGCCAAGGAACTGCTCTTATCGGTATTGGTATGGCTAGTGGTGATAATAAGGCTCAAGAAGCTGCACAAAAGGCTATTGAATCACCATTGCTTGAAGCAGATATTAATGGTGCAAAGAGTGCTGTAGTTAATGTTACTGGTGGCCCTACTATTAGTGTTTATGATGCTAGTGAAGCTGTAGAATATATTCGTGAAGCTGCTGGTAATGATGTTGATATTATATTTGGTGTAGCAATTAATGATAAATTAGGTGATTCAATTATTGTAACAGTAATTGCTACAGGGTTTGAATATCCAAGTGAACAAGCACCAACAAAATCAGCATTTGGCAATGTAGATAACTCTTTCGCTGATGGAGTTGAAGTTGCTAATGATGATTCAGGTATACCTGGATTCTTCAACAATTTAAGATAAAAAGTTTAAGGTGCTAATAAGCACCTTTTGTTTAGGAGTTTATATGAAAAATTTGATAGATTTACATGTTCATACTATAAGTAGTGGTCATGCATATAGTACTTTATTAGAAAATATTGCTTTTGCTAAAAATAATAATCTTAAATATTTGGGAATTAGTGATCATGCACCAATGATGCCTGGAAGTGCTCATGTTTTTTATTTTAATAATTTAGCCATACTTCCTTCAATAATTGATGGAGTAGATTGCTTAAAAGGTGTGGAATTAAATATTATAAATGAAAATGGTGATGTTGATCTTAGTGAATCTTCTTTAAATAGGCTTGATTATGCTATTGCTTCAATTCATACACCATGTTTTGAAGGAAAGGATATTACTACAACTTATTTAAATGCTTGTAACAATAAATATATTACAATTTTAGGACATATTGAAAATGGAAAATATCCTTGCGATTTTGATAAAGTATGTGCTTATGCAAGTAAGACTAATACATTAATAGAATTAAATAATTCTTCTTTAAAACCACATAGTTCTAGGGTAGATGCTAATATTCATATGCCTAAGTTATTAAATGCTTGTAAAAATAATCATACTTATGTATTGATTGGTTCTGATGCCCATTTTTGTAATGATATAGCTAATTTTTCTTTAGTAGAACAATTGATAGAAGAATATGCTTTTCCTAAAGAATTAGTGGTTAATTATGATATGGAATTAATTGAAAAATTTATTTTGAAAAAAGCTAAATTAAATTTGAAATAATTTTCAAATTTATTGTTGACATTTTTCAAACAAAGGATTATCATTTTAAACATAAAGAAGACGTTGAAGAGAAAAGTAATCACAAGGGAGTTTCAAAGAGAGTTCCTGTTGGCTGAGAGGGAATAAACAAAGTTGTGACGAAAATGGTCTTGGAGTCGCATGGTTGAATGGAAACTTTAGATCATGACGTATTTCACACGTTATAGTGATAGGATATGATAGTATCTGAAATGAGGTGATCTTTTTAGGTCATGAATTAAGGTGGTAACACGGGTTATATAGCTCGTCCTTTATAGGACGGGCTTTTTTATATAAAGGGGGATTGATTGTGTGATTGAATTAATTGATATTGTTAAAACATTTAATACAAAGAAATCACAAATTAAAGCAGTACGAGGGGTAAATCTTTCAATTAATGACGGAGAGATATTTGGCATTATTGGATATTCTGGTGCTGGAAAATCAACATTGATTAGAATTATTAATCAATTAGAGAAACAAACAAGTGGTCAAGTTATAATTGATGGTCAGGATATTTCTAAGTTAGATCATAAAGAATTATTAAAGTCTAGACAGAAAATTGGTATGATTTTTCAACACTTTAATTTATTATGGTCACGAACAGTGGCACAAAATATTGAATTTCCATTAGAAATTGCTCATGTAGAAAAAAATATTCGTCAAGAGAAAGTAAAAGAATTAATTAAAATGGTTGGGCTTGAAGGAAGAGAAAATGCCTATCCTAGTGAGCTTAGTGGTGGTCAAAAACAACGAGTTGGAATAGCTAGGGCTTTAGCAAATGATCCTAAAATCTTGTTGTGTGATGAAGCAACTAGTGCTCTAGATCCGGAGACTACCGATGCGATTTTACAATTATTAGCTAAGATAAATAAAGAATTGAATATTACCATTGTGATGATAACTCATCAAATGGAAGTAGTACAAAAAATATGTAATCGTTTGGCAGTTATGGATGATGGTAAAATTGTGGAACAAGGGTTAGTTAAAGATATCTTTGCCTCACCACAAAATTCTACAACTAAACGTTTTATTCAAACAATTAATGGTACAGATGTAGAAAAAACACGACAGGAATTAAAAAAATTATATCCTTATGGTCAATTAGTAAGAGTTAGCTTTACTAATAATAGTGATGAACCTATTATTGCTAGGGCTATTAAAAAATGTAATCTAGAGGTTAGTATTGTTAATGCTCATATAAATCATACAAGCTCTGGACCATTGGGAGTTACATATCTTCATGTTAGTGATGGGGATGATGCTCAATATGAAATATTTATTAAAGCATTGGAAGAAAAGGGGGCAAAGGTTGAAATATTATGAGTTGGTTAAATGATATTAATTGGGATCAAATGTTTACCGCATTTATTGAAACTATATATATGTCTAGCGTTTCCTTATTTTTCACCATAATATTTGGGTTAATTATTGGTATTTTATTATTTGTAACTAATAGTCAAGGGTTGATAGTAAATAAGTTCTTAAATAAAATTACTGATTTAATTGTTAATATTTTAAGAGCAGTTCCATTTATTATATTGATGATAATATTAATTCCATTTACCCAAGCATTAGTTGGAAGCATGCTAGGTGCTTCGGCAGCCCTTCCTAGTTTGATATTTGCAGCAAGTCCATTCTATGCTAGACTTTGTTGTATTGCTTTTATGGAAGTGGATAAAGGTACTATAGAAGCAAGTAAAGCGATGGGTGCTAGCAATTGGCAAATTATTACTAAAGTATTATTACCTGAAAGCTTTCCTGCTCTAGTATCTGGAGCGTGTGTAACTGCAATTTCTTTGATATCATATACTGCTATGGCAGGAGCAATTGGTTCAGGTGGACTTGGTAATTTGGCATATCAGTATGGATTTGTAAGACGTAATGATGCAATTCTATATACAGCAACAGCAATCATTACATTAATTGTTTTAGGTTTACAATGGCTATCAGATTATTTGGCAGCCAAGATTGATAAAAGATAAGAAAGGATGTATTTTAAAATGAAAAAACTATTTACTCTATTACTTGCTTGTTTATTATTTGTTGGATGTTCATCTAACTCAACAAGCGAAGAAAACACAACAACTTCTACTCAAGGCACAACTGATGAACCAACAAAATTGGTAGTAAGTGCTACATTGGATCCACATTCACAAATCTTAGAATTTGCTAAGCCAATTTTATTAGAAGAATATAATATTGACTTAGAAATTGAAGTTTTAGATGACTATTATATTTTTAATAAAGCTTTAGATTCTGGGGAAGTAGATGCTAATTATTTCCAACATTTACCATTCTTTAATGATGAAGTAGAAGCTAATGGCTATGATATTGTTAATGCAGGCGGAATTCATATTGAACCATTTGGTTTTTATTCACAAACTGTAAGTTCAGTTGATGAAGTTGCTGATGGAGCAACAGTAATTATTAGTAATTCAGTTAGTGATCATGGTAGAATTTTAACTATACTAGAACAAGCTGGTTTGATTAAATTGGCTGATGATGTAGATGCAATTAATGCAACAGTTGAAGATATTGTAGAAAATCCTAAAAACTTAGAATTTAAAGAAATTAAACCAGAATTATTATCTTTAGCATATGAAAATAATGAAGGTGATTTAGTAGCTATTAATGGTAATTATGCAATGCAAGCTGGTTTAAATCCTGTTGAAGATGCTATTATTTTAGAATCTGCTGATGAAACTAATCCATATGTTAATATCATTGCTTGTAGAAGTGGTGATGAAAATCGTCCAGAAATAAAAGCATTAGTTGAAGTTTTAAAATCTGATGAAGTTAAACAATTTATTGAAGAAACTTATGCTGGTTCAGTAATTATTGCTGAATAATTAGCGCATCTTGCTTATGCAAGGTGCTTTTTTTTATTAAAAATTGCTTATTTGTTAGTGATTTGCTATAATATTTTCATTGAAATGAAAGGTTGGATAAAAAAGTGGACGATTCGCCGATACTCAGTATTTATAAATTTAAAGTATTAGTAAGTAATATTATTATGTTTTTTCCTAGATTTGATATCATACCTTATTGCTTAAGAGCTTAATTTATTTATTTTTTTATAGATTATAGGGAGGTATGAAATATGGAAATAGGAATTATAATATTTTGTTTGATATGTTCAAGTTTTTTTAGTGCAACTGAAACAGCTTTTTCTAGTGCCAATCGTATTAGGTTAAAAAATTATGCTACTGATGGTAATAAGAAAGCTAGTAGAGCTTTAAAATTAATAGATAATTATGATAAATTTTTAAGCACCGTATTAATTGGAAATAATATTGTAAATATCGGTGTATCTACTATTGCGGCTGTAATGTTTACTAAAGCTTTAGGAGATGTTAATGGACCTACAGTTAGTACGATAGTAACAACTATTGTTGTTTTAATTGTAGGAGAAATCTTGCCTAAGACCTTAGCTAAACAAGCACCTGAAGCTTTTTGTTTAAAGGTTGTTGATATTGTTAGATTTATTGAAATTATATTTACACCATTAGTATTGATTGCTCAAGGTATTCAATGGATAGTAGGCCGATTTGTTAAAATACAAGATGATGATTCAGATATTACTGATGAATTGATGACCATGATAGAAGAAGCAGAGAATGATGGTGATTTAGAAGCACATGAATCAGATTTAATTTCTGCTGCAATTGAATTTAATGATTTAGATGTAAAAGATATTTTAACACCTAGAATAGATATAGTAGCGGTTGAAATAAAAGACTCTTTGACAAAAATAGAAGAAAAATTTAGATATAATACTTTTAGTCGTTTACCAGTATATGAAGGTAGTATTGATAATATTGTAGGTATAATTCATGAAAAAGATTTTTATGCATTATATAATGGCAATAGTTCAAAAAAAACAATTAAAGATATTTTACAAACAATCATTTTTACTTCTCCACATACTAAAATTAGTAATTTATTAAAACAATTACAAGCTAGTAAAATCCATATGGCAGTGGTTTTAGATGAGTTTGGAGGAACTGCTGGTATTATTACGATGGAAGATATTATTGAAGAGTTGGTAGGAGAGATTTGGGATGAACATGATATTGTTAAACAATATTATGAACAAATTGATGAAAATACTTATTTAGTTAATGGTAGTTGTGAAGTTGATGATCTTTTTGAGCGCTTAAATATAAAAGAAGATGATGATAAAGAACATGATTATATTACTGTTAGTGGATGGGTAATTGCTGAATTTGAATCATTTCCTAAAGTTGGAGATTCTTTTGAATATCAAAATGTTAAAGTTACAGTTGAAAAGATGTTAGAAAGAAAAATTGAAGAAGTTAAAGTAGAAGTAATTAATAAAGAAGAAGATAAGGATGAATAATGCAACAAATCTTTGTAGATAAACCTTTAAAATTAAATGAAATATATGAATTTGATGAGCCAAAAGCTCATCATTTAGTGCATGTATTAAGAATATCTAAGGGAACTAGAGTACGTTTAGTTCATGATTTTGCTTATTTAGCTACTATTGATTTTATAAATGGTAAAGTTGTAGCTATTGTTGAACAAATCGATGAAAATTTTAATGAGTTACCTTGTGATTTAATTTTGGTACAAGCATTAATTAAAAAGGAAAAATGGGAGCTTGTCTTGCAAAAAGCTAGTGAATTAGGATGTAAAAAGATTATCCCATTAATAACTAGTAGAACAATTATTGATACAAAGCGTTTTGATCAAAAAAAGATTCGCTATGAAAAAATTTTATTGGAAGCTTGTCAACAATGCAAACGTAATCAAGTTACTCAATTGGCTGATCCTATTAATTTAAATAATTTAGATATTAAAGCTGATTTAAAGATGGTAGCTTATGAAAGTGTTAATTATCAAGCTCAAAAAATTTCTGAATTGATTAATAATCAAAAAAGAATTGTAATAGTTATAGGACCAGAAGGTGGTTTTGATGCTCAAGAAATAGCATTATTAACTGCTAAAGGTTATAAGTGTGTAAGTTTAGGTAATAAAATATTACGTAGTGAAACTGCTAGTATGTATGCGTTAAGTGTTATAGGAGAATTAGCTAAGTGAAAAGTTATGGAATATGTACTTTAGGCTGTAAGGTAAATACTTATGAGGCAGAAAGTGTTAATCAACAATTAAAAGAAAGAGGATATATCGAAAAAGACTTTAAAGAAGTTTGTGATATTTATATTATTTTTACTTGTGCGGTAACTAATACAGCATCAAGTAAATCTAGAAAAAAAATACATCAAGCAATTCGTCAGAATAAAGATGCTTTGATTTGTGTAGTTGGTTGTTATGTGCAAATTGATATCGATAATTTACAAAAAGATGATCATATTGATATTTTAATTGGTAGTAAATATAAAGATAAATTAGTAGATTACATTGAAAGATATGAAAATAAACAAATGAACATGGTAGAAGAATTAAATAATGTTCCATTTGAAAAATTAATTGTTGATAGTTTTGAACATCAAACTCGAGCATATTTAAAAATTCAAGATGGATGTAATCAATATTGTAGCTATTGTATCATCCCTTATGCTAGAGGACATGAGCGAAGTATGAATCCTCAGGAAGTGGTTAATGAGGCTAAATTGTTAAGTCTTCACCATAAAGAAATTGTCTTAACTGGTATTCATACTGGGCGATATGGTAAAGAATATGGAGTTTCTTTAGCTAAGTTGATTAAAATGATTTTAGCTAATTGTCCACAAATAGATAGAATAAGAATATCTAGTATTGAAATTACTGAAATTGATGAAGAATTAATTGAATTGATTAAAAATGATAAGAGGGTTGCTGCACATTTACATATTCCTTTGCAATCGGGAGATAATCGTACATTGAAAAGGATGAATCGTCCTTATACTTGCGAAGAGTTTTTAAATAAGATTACTTATATTAGAGAACAAATTCCTTTTATTTCCATAAGTACGGATTTAATAGTAGGTTTTGTGCAAGAAAGTGAAGAAGAATTTGCTCATACTTATGAATTTTTAAAAGAATGTGCTTTTAGTTTTATTCATGTATTTCCTTTTGCTTCTAAAAAGGGAACAAAGGCTTATAATATGAGTGGTCATGTAGATAATGCTACGAAGAAACTTCGTTCTAATCAATGTTTGGCTTTGTCTAAAAATCTTAATTATGTATTTGCTAGTAAATTTATTAATCAAGAAGTTGAAGTATTAGTTGAAGGAAATGATGATAATTATTCTTTTGGTTATACTAGTGAATATATCTATGTTTATATAGATGAAAAGATTATGCCAAATACGATGGTTAAAGCAATAATAACATCTATTGATAAAAATAGAGTTTATGCTAAGAAGGTGGAATAAATGAAATTAAATGAATTATTTGATAATGTAAAAGATATTGAAATTGAGAATCTAATGGCGGATAGCCGTAAAAAACGTAAGAATTCCATGTTTTTCTGTATTAAGGGAATTATGTTTGATGGACATAATTTCGTGGAACAGGCTATTGAAAATGGGGCGATTGTAATTGTACATAGTGATGATATTGCTTATAAACATAAAGATATTACTTATATTAAAGTTAAAGATGTTATGAAGGTTTATAATCAAGTAGCTGATTATTTCTATGGACAACCTTCTAAAAAGCTTTTGATGTATGGAGTAACAGGTACTAATGGTAAGACTAGTATTACTACTATGATTAAGCAACTTTCATGTGATAGAGTTCCTTGTGGTTATATTGGAACCATTGGAATAGAATATGGAAATGTAAGATTAGAACCTACTTTAACAACACCAGAAATCGATCTTTTACAAAATACTTTACAAGAAATGTGTGAAGCAGGAATAAAAGCTTGTGCTATGGAAGTTAGTAGTATAGGAATTGAACAACATCGTGTGGATGCGATTGATTTTGATGTTGCTATATTTACTAATTTAACACATGATCATTTAGATTATCATGGGGCAATGGAAAACTATTTCCATGCTAAAAAAATATTATTTGATAATTTAAAGCCTACAGCTATAGCCATTACAAATGTTGATGATAAATATGGTATGGAAATTGTAGCTGATACTAAGGGAAAAATAGTTACAGTAGGTATTAATAATTCAGCTGATTATCAAGCAATTTCTTTACAGATTAAAAAAGATGGTATTATTTTTACATTACGTTGTTATGGTAATGACTATCGTATTCAAACTAATTTGGTGGCAATGTTCAATATTTATAATTTATTAGAAGTAATTGCGGCATTGCATGAAACTGGTATGGATATGGAAAGTATTATTGCTAAAGTAAATCATATTGAACAAATAAAAGGGAGAATGGAAAGAATAGATGAAGGTCAACCATTTAATGTCATTGTAGATTTTGCCCATACCCCAGATGGAATTACCCAAGTTTGTGAATATGCAGCTAAAATTACACCAAAAGAAAATCGTATTATTGCAGTGTTTGGTTCAGCGGGTAAACGAGATATTAAAAAACGCCCTATTTTTGGGGAAATAGCTGATCATTATTGTGATATGATAATTTTAACTGAGGATGATCCGCGCGATGAAGAAATTATAGATATTGCTCAACAGATAGCTGAGGGTATAAAAAAGACTAATTATATTATTATCGAAAATAGATTCGATGCGATTCGTCAGGCAATTGAAATGGTTAATGTTAATGATACTATCCTTATTTTAGGAAAAGGTGATGAAGACTTTATATATCGTGATTTTGGAAAAGAAAAATATTTAGGCGATGATAAAGTTGCTAGAATGTGCATACATAAATATTATTTTCAGGAGGATGAAGAAGATGTTGAATAAGTATATTGATCATACTTTATTAAAAGCAGATGCTACAAAAGAGGCTATAATAAAATTATGTAATGAAGCTAAAGAATATGATTTTAAGACCGTATGTGTAAATCCATGTTGGATTGAAGAATGTGTTAAACAATTAAAAGGATCTGATGTAAAAGTTTGTACAGTTATTGGTTTTCCTTTAGGAGCAATGACTTCTCAAGCTAAAGCTTTTGAAGCTAAACAAGCTATTGAATTAGGTGCGGATGAAGTAGATATGGTAATAAATATTGGTCGTTTAAAAGATAATGACTTAGCCTATGTTACAAAAGATATTCAAATGGTAAAAGAAGCATGTGGTAATCATGTTTTAAAAGTAATAATTGAAACATGTCTATTAACTGATGAACAAAAACTTAAAGCTTGTGATTGTATTAAAGCAGCTAATGCTGATTTTGTAAAAACTTCTACCGGATTTAGTTTACATGGAGCAACTGTTGAAGATGTTGAACTTTTAAAGAATTATGTTAAAGATAGTTTGAAAGTTAAAGCAGCTGGTGGAGTTAAAACTATTGAAGATTTGCATAAGATGATTGAAGCAGGAGCAGATCGTATTGGTACTAGTAGTGGTACATCATTGATAGAAAAATAATAAAAAATATAGGTTATAATACTATATTTTCTTGCATTTTTAATAAGGGTTTGTTAAACTATACATGTATGTTTCGTAAGGGGGTGTAAAGAAGATGCCAAGAGTAGTTCTTAAGGAAAATGAAGGTTTGGATGATGCATTGCGTCGCTTTAAACGTCAAGTTTCACGTAACGGTACCCTTGCTGAAGCTCGTAAAAGAGAATTTTATGTAAAACCAGGCGTACGTCGTAAACTTAAATCTGAAGCTGCAAGAAAAGCTAGAAGAGGAAAATAATTAAACTAAATAACCATCGATTAAATTATCGATGGTTTTTCTATGCTATACTTATTATATGAAATACATAGATATATTTGAAAAAGAAAATAATGAATTGTTTGCACTAATAATAATTTGTTATATTTATGGCTTAGATTTTAAGATGGCTTATAATCGTGATCGTCCAGATTTGCAAATTAATACACAAGATATATCCTTAGGAATAGAAGTAACAATTGCTCTAGATCAAAAGTCTATATCTAATTTAAAGTTATTACAAAAAGGTAAATATATTTATAATGAAAATGTGAGTTTGCCAAATGATAATTTAGTTATTAATGCTATAAATAAAAAAATTAGAAAAGTAATTAATTATTCTCATGACTTTGCATCTCTTAGTTTATTTATATATTATTTTGAGGTAAATATTACTAGAAATATTTTTGATAAGATAGCTAATATTGATAATCTTGCTGATGCTTATGATTATATATATCTATTTAATTTTAGTGATATTTATATCTATGATTGTAAAAATAAAGATATTAAGAATATTCATTTAAATTTCTTTGCTTTAAAAAAATTATTTATCCAATTACAAAAATATATTAGTGAATAATTAATAGTTTACTTTTATTTTTTTTCATTAAAATCCTCATTTGCAAAGAGGAGATATCAAATACCGGATTAATCGGATTTTTTTGACATAGCCTCACGATATTTCA